>CAZLYV010000008.1:23668-26201 GCA_964563665.1 uncultured Acetobacteraceae bacterium | reverse complement strand
GCGATCCTGGCGCGGCTCGAGGCCACCGTGCCGTCGGCTCCGCGCGAGCGGTAATCGGGCGCACGGTCACTCGGCCGGCCGCTCCTCTCTTCGTCCCGCAATCACGCGATCGGCCACGGTTCCGGGGCCGCCGAACCGCCACAGGCCAATCGTGCCGATGGCGATGTACACCGCTCCGCAGAGGGCAATCACGATCGCGGGCGACGATGCATCGACGATCAGAGGTGCGGCCAGCAGGCACGCCATCGTCGCCGCGCAGTCGAACGCCATCTTGAGACGGAATATCCGCGCGATCTGCAGCACCGGAAACGACGACTGGATCAGAACGACGCTCGGGATTTCGTTCATCGGTCCGCCGTCTTCGTCGATTTGACGTTCGTCCCGATCGGGCGATGGACGAGAGAGTGAGGCCCTCGTGCTTCGACAAGCTCAGCATGAGGGCCTCACCCTGAGCGTGTCGAAGGGGAGGCCCGACTCATTTATTTCCGATGGTGAGTACTAGCGCTTGTCGGCGGCGCTGTCGGCGTCCGGGGGAGCAAATCGGTTACTGGCTGGATCTCGGCGTAAAGCCCTTGGTCGAGACGTATTGCGGCGGCCAGGCGAGCTCGTGGCCCTGCTCGTAGGCGGCGTGGCGCGTCCAGTAGGGATCGAAAAGATGGGCGCGGGCGAGCACGCAAAGATCGGCGCGGCCCGCGGCAAGGATCGAGTTTACGTCGGCGTAGGAGGAGATGTTGCCGACGGTCATCGTCGGCATGTCCGCCTCGTGGCGCACGCGGTCGGCAAACGGAGTCTGGTACAGGCGACCGTAAGTCGGCGTGGCGTCGGGCACCGTTTGCCCGGCCGACACATCGACGATGTCGCAGCCGTGGCGCTTCAGGGTCTTCGCCAGCTCGACCGCGTCCTCGGGCTGGAAGCCGTCCGGCATCCAGTCGGTCGCCGAAATGCGCGCCGACATCGGCTTATGCGCCGGCCAGATGTCGCGTACGGCATCGAACACCTCGAGCGGGAATCGCATGCGATTGTCGAGCGACCCGCCGTATTCGTCGTCGCGCCGGTTGGTGAGCGGCGAAAGGAACGTCGCCAACAGATAGCCGTGGGCGAAATGGAGTTCGAGCATATCGAAGCCCGCCTCCTCCGCCAGCTGGCCCGCGCGAACAAAATCATCGCGGACTTTGTCCATGTCCTGCCGATCCATCTCCTTGGGCACTTGCGACTGCCGGAGGTAAGGAATCGGCGAGGCGGAGATGATCGGCCAATTGCCGTCGGGCAACGGTTCGTCGATTCCTTCCCACAGCAGCCTGGTCGATCCCTTGCGGCCGGCGTGCGCGAGCTGCAGGGCGATCTTGGCCGGGCTGTGCTGGTGAACGAAATCGACGACGCGCTTCCAGGCCTCGACGTGCTCGGGCTTGTACATGCCGGCGCAGCCGGGGCTGATACGGCCTTCGCGCGAGACGTCGGTCATCTCGGTGACGACGAGGCCGGCGCCGCCGAGTGCGCGGCTGCCGAGGTGAACGAGGTGCCAGTCGTTCACCGTTCCGTCTTCGGCCGAGTACATGCACATCGGCGAGCAGACGACGCGGTTGGCGAGCACCATGTCGCGCAAACGCAATGGGGTGAACATCGGCGGCGGGGCCGGATCCATCTTCACGTTGACGCCCGACTGGTTGGCCGCCTTCTCGGCGAACCAGCGATCGACCCGGGCCATGAATTTCGGGTCGCGCAGCCGCAGATTCGAATGCGTGATGCGCAGGCTGCGGGTCAGCATCGAGAAGGCGAACTGAACCGGCTCGAGCCGGCCGAAATAGCGCTCGGCCTCCTCGAACCATTGCAGCGACACCTGGGCCGCGCGCTGGACGCTTTCGACCGCCGGGCGGCGCTCGGCTTCGTAAGCGTCGAGCGCTTCGTCCACCTTGGGAAACCGCTGCAGGGTTTGCGACAGCGCGATCGCGTCCTCCATGGCGAGCTTGGTGCCCGAGCCGATCGAGAAATGCGCCGTGTGCACGGCGTCGCCCATCAGCACGATATTCTCGTGATGCCAGTGCTGGTTCGCGATCGTCGGAAAGCTTCGCCATAGCGAACGGTTCTTGATCAGCTTGTGGCCCTGTAGCTCGCCCTGGAACAGGTCCTCGCAAAAGGCAAGCGTGTCGTCTTCGCTCGCCTGCTCGAGCCCGGCGCGCCGCCAGGTATCCTCGGTGCACTCGATGATGAAGGTGGCGGTGGTCTTGTCGTACTGGTAGGCGTGCACCCGCCACAGGCCGGCGTCGTTCTCCTTGAAGAAGAAGGTGAAGGCGGGAAAGGGGCGCGTCGTGCCGAGCCAGACGAATTTGTTGCGGCGGGCCTCGATCTCGGGTTCGAAAGCGTGAGCGAATTTCTGGCGGATGAAGGAGTTCGCGCCGTCGGCGGCGAGGATGAGGTCGGCGCCGCGATAAGGCGCCAGATCGCTCACTTCTTTTGCGAACTCGAGCCTGACGCCCAGGGCACGCGCGCGCCGCTGCAGGATATCGAGCAGCACCTGGCGCGAGAAGCCGCAAAA
>CAZLYV010000008.1:19520-23568 GCA_964563665.1 uncultured Acetobacteraceae bacterium | reverse complement strand
CACGCGCGCGCCGCTGCAGGATATCGAGCAGCACCTGGCGCGAGAAGCCGCAAAAGCCGTGGCCGGTGGAGGTGATGACCTCGCCCTTGTAGTGGATGTCGATGTCGTCCCAATGGGCGAAGTTGCGGGTGATCTCGGCATAGGTTGCGGGATCGGCCTCGGCGAAATTCTGCAGGGTCGCGTCCGAAAACACGACGCCGAAGCCGAAGGTGTCGCCGGCGCGGTTGCGCTCGATCACCGTGATGTCATGCGACGGGTCCGCCTTCTTCATCAAAATGGCGAAATAAAGCCCCGCCGGCCCGCCGCCGATGCTGACGATTTTCATCGCTTCCTCGCCTTGAGCGGCGGCGCGCCGCTCTTCTTGCGCCTGGTTCAAAGGCTTGCGTCCGCCGGACCCGGCGGCAAAAATTATTTTATACTTAAAACAATTTTCGGCAAGGGAGAGCCGGCGGGCGGGCCGCCGGCGTCGACAGGATTTAGCGCAACCGCGAGGCCCGGCACCGGATCAAAAATCGCGATGCTGGTCGGAAGCGTCCGCCCGCCTTTGCCGACGAACACGCCGCCTGCGAGCTCGCAACGGCTCACTCCAAGTCGCGACGCTCCTCCATCTGCAGGTGCGGATGGCGATGGTCGCCGCGCTTATTGCTCTTGCGCACGTAAGTGATGGCGGCGGCCGGGTTGGCCTGCTTGGCCTTCAGCGCGGCGATGAGCGCGTCCTCCGCATCGACCGTGACGTGTCGCGAGTGCCCGCCGAGATTCATGCCGACCGTGAAATGCATGAGCATGGCAACCCCTCCCGGAAAATCCGATCGATTGCAAGGTGCGTGGGCGGCAGCCGACTCGCTCGCTCAGTCGTAACCGTAGAGCCAACGGGTTGGCGCGTCATGCACGTTCTTGACCGAATGCAGGACCCCGCGTGCGATCAGCACTTCGTCGCCCGGCGCGAGGGTGAGCGTCGTGCCGGCCATGGTCAACGCCAGCCGGCCCTCGATCACGGTCACGAGTTCGTTGGTATCGTGAACGAAGTCGTTCCACTCGCGCCCCGGCGGATCGAAGAACGGCTCGCAGGAATAGCCACGCATTTGCCAGTCGCGTGCCACGGCGGCCGGATCGACCGGACGGGCAAACTTGGCCTTAACCAACGGTTCGACGCTCGACGAATCGCGCATCGGCCCGACCTCCGTGCCGAGTGGAGCAGCCGCCATCTTACCCGGCTGAGCGCCCGGGCGCGAGGGTTGCTAAGGCGACGAGCCGCGGTTCAGGATCCTGAACCGTGGCGGCCCCGCGCGAACGAGTCTGTACGCACTATTTCGGCATCACCACGTCGAGGTACGGGGCTGGCGCCTTCGCGGCGGCCGCGGTCAGCGGCGGGGCCGCGTTGCGGATCGCGGGCAGGCTCTTGAGATAGGCGGCAACGGCGCCGGCGTCGGCTTTGTTGAGCGCGGCATACGAGCGCCACGGCATCACCACGAGAATGCGCCCATCCGGTCGCACGCCGGTGCGGATCGCCTTGACGATATCGGCCTCGCTCCAACCGCCGATTCCGGTATCGCGGTCGGGCGTGAGATTCGATGGATAGAAATAGCCGAGATTCGGGACGCCGAAGCCAATGTCGGAGCCGGCGAGAAAGCGCTTGGGATCGGGCTTTCCCACCAGCGCGCCGGGCGTATGGCAGCCGCTGCAATCCATGATCGCCACCAGATACTTTCCACGGCGAATCTGCTTGTCGCGCTCGGCGGCCATCGCGACGCTCGAAATGCCGATCGCGAGAGCGAGAACAGTAAGCGCGGCGATGCTGATTTTCATTCCATTCTCCATGGGACGTACTCACCCGAAATTCTCGTGCAATATACGGATTGCACCGGGTTCTGAACCAGTATTTTTTGAATCATAGCCTTAAAAATCTGCCTTGCGTTCCATCGCGTAATCGAGCGGCAGCGTCGTCGTGTATTTGATTCGCTCCATGGCGAAACTCGAGCTCACGTCGTAGAGCTCGGCAAGCTCGATCAGCTTCTTGTAGACCCGGTCGTAGCCCGCGATATCGGGGACGACCACCCGCAGCAGGTAATCGATCTGGCCGCTCATCCGGTAGAATTCGACGACTTCCGGAATCTTGGCGACGGCGCCGCAGAACGCCTCGGCCCACTCTCTGCTGTGCTGGTTGGTGCGAACGCTCACGAACACGGTCACGCCGACATTGAGCTTGTCGGGATCGAGCAGCGCCACCCGGCGCACGATGACGCCCGACTCTTCGAGCTTGCGGATGCGACGCCAGCACGGCGATACCGACAGGCCGCAACGTTCGGCGATTTGGCCGATCGAGAGCGTCGAATCGTGCTGCAGGCTTTCAAGAATTTTTCGATCTATTCGATCCATATTAAAAATATATTCTGATAACTTTCGATTAATTAGAAATTTATTCTATATATTTGCCTTTTAGCAATCAAGTTTAAAAACACGTCCCCGGAGAATCCCGCTATCGTTTTCAGCCAGTTGATCGCGCAGGTTGGCGAGGGGAAACGAAATGTTGCGGCGGCTATTTGTTGATCACCCGGCTTCGGTCGGCGAGACCTACGGACAGCATCTTTGTGCCGCGACATGGTTCGCGGGCCAAATGATTCTTGGCGCGGCCGCGTGCCTGATTCACGCGCTCCTGCCGTTCCTGTTCGTGCGTACCGGATCGAGGATCATCGCCCGGCTCCACGACCGCATGCTGGTCAACCGCGCACGCCTGGCCGATCGGGCGGAAATCGGCGCCGAACAGGCCCGCCGCGACGAGGAAACCGGGTTGTGCGAGCGAATCTAGGACGCGCCGTCAGCGATCCGCGCCATCGGGCGCGCGCCAGGCCGGCTCGCCTGTGAGTTCGCGAAGCTCGTCGCGAAGCGCCGGCGGTTCGCCCTCGACATGCGCCGGAAACAACGCCTGGAAAAGTCCCGAGGATCCCCGCCGCACGAGGTTACGCGCGAGGAGCTGCGGTTGGCGCATCGCCTCGGCAAGATCGAGCACGGGCGCAAGGCAGCAATCGGCTGGCCCGAAGCGCGCGATCGCCTCGTCTTGCGTCAGACCGGCGAACATCGCGCCAATCTCGCGCCCCAGGCCATCCTGCGGCAGGGGATCGGCCTGGCGAGCAAGCCAGTCGGCGCGTCCGGCCGCACCGCAGAAGCGTTCCCAGAACTTGGGTTCGATCGCGCAGAGCGAGACGTAGCGCCCGTCGGCGGTGCGGTAGATCCGATAGTAGGCGGCCCCGCCGTTCAGAATTTCGCCGGCGCGACGCGGCACGCGGCCCGTCGCGCCGAGTTCGGCGAGGTGGAACGCCTGGAGCGGCATCGTCGCATCGGCAAGCGACAGATCGATGAGGCACCCCCGGCCCTCGACGTGTCGCCGATTGAGCGCGCCCAAGACCGCGATCACCGCCATCAGCGATGCCGTGCAATCGGCGACCGGGGGGTCGAAAAACATCGGCTGGTCTTTGCCGTTGTGGTCCAGCATCCCCGTAAGCGACAAATAATTGGCATCATGTCCCGCCACGCCGGCCAACGGGCCGTCGCGACCGAATCCGCTGAGCCCGCAATAGATCAGGCGTGAATTTTCCCGCGCCAACGCCGCGTACCCGACGCCCAGCCGTTCCATGACCCCAGGCCGGAAGGATTCGATGAGCACGTCGGCGTCCCGGACCAAAGCAAGGAGCTGGTTGCGCTGGCCGGGGTGGTTGAGATCGAGGCGGCAGACCGACTTACCTGCGTTGACCGCGTCGTAATAGATCGAACGGCCGCAGGGTCCTTGAGGGCCGATCGTCCGCATTTCGTCGCCGCCTGGCGGCTCGATCTTGAGGACCTCCGCCCCCATGTCGGCGAGCAACAAGGTGGCGAGCGGCCCCGGCAGATGACGCGACAGGTCGAGCACGCGCACGCCGGACAGGAACGCGTTCAGTCTGGACATATCCCGCCTCCACCGGCGCTTGGCACTTTGGTTCGCGCCACCCGACGGCCCCAGCGCCGGCGCCAAAATGGCGCACATCGGTCTGCCGGGCAACCTCGAGCGGGTGAC
>CAZLYV010000008.1:3325-19420 GCA_964563665.1 uncultured Acetobacteraceae bacterium | reverse complement strand
CCGCCCGCGAAGACCCTTCCCATTGACCGGCGTTTCGTTGATTCTCAGGCGCGCCGCGCCGTCCGGCACGAGCGGGACCGATGGGGAGTCGTTTCGACGAATGGCAAGTTACTCGGCATGGTCGCTGATCCGCGAGGGTCTCGGCGGACATCGCGGATGGCCGCCGGCGTGGCGCTCACCCGAACCGAAACCGCGCTACGACGCGGTGATCATCGGCGGCGGCGGACACGGCCTGGCGAGCGCCTATTTTCTCGCCAAGAATCATTCGATCACCAACGTCGCCGTTCTCGAGCGCGGGTGGATCGGACAGGGCAATTCGGGCCGCAATACGACGATCGTGCGCTCAAATTATTTCTTTCCGGCCAGCGCCGCGTTCTATGAATTCGCGTTGCGGCTTTATGAACGTCTGACGCGCGAGCTCAACTTCAATCTGATGCTGAGCCAACGCGGCCTTATCACGCTTGCGCACAGCCGGCACGATCTCGAAGGCGCGCGCCGCTGGGTGAACGCGATGCGTCTCAATGGCATCGATTCCGAGATGCTGACGCCCGACGCCATCCGTCGCATGGTTCCGCGGCTCAATTTCTCGGCCCACGCGCGCTATCCCGTTTACGGCGGGTTCATCCAGCGCCGCGCCGGCACCGCGCGTCACGATGCCGTCGTCTGGGCCTTTGCCCGCGCCGCCGATCGGCTTGGCGTCGATATCATCCAGAACTGCGAGGTGACCGGATTCCGGATCGAAGCCGGGCGAGCGGTCGCGCTCGAGACCACCAAGGGCACGATCCGGGCGGACAAGATCGGCCTCGCCGCGGCGGGTCATTCGAGCGTGCTCGCCGATATGGCCGGATTCCGGCTGCCGATCACCACCTATGCGCTGCAGGCGATGGTATCGGAGCCGCTGAAGCCGTGGCTCGACCGCGTCGTCCTGTCGCCGGCGACCGGCATCTATGTCAGCCAGTCGGACAAGGGCGAGACCGTGCTCGGCGGCGGTCTCGATCTTTATCCCTCGTACGCCCAGCGCGGCAACCTGCCGACGATCGAGGCCATCGTTTCCGCATTCCTCGAGCTCTTCCCGGCGCTGTCGCGCGTACGGTTCATGCGCCAGTGGGCCGGCATGACCGACGTCGTCCACGACTCCTCGCCGATCATCGGTCGCTCGCCGATCGAGGGCATCTATCTCAATTGCGGCTGGGGCACCGGCGGGTTCAAGGCGATCCCGGCCGGCGGCTGGACGTTCGCGCACATGATCGCCACCGGCGCGCCGCACCCGCTTGCGGCGCCGTTCGGCCTCGAGCGTTTCCATACCGGCGCGCTGATCGACGAAGCGGCCGCCGCCGGCATCGCGCATTGAGGGCGCCATGCTGCGGATCGCCTGTCCGTGGTGCGGCCTTCGCGATGAAATCGAGTTCATCTGCGGCGGTGAGTCGCATATCGCCCGCCCCGGACCCCCGGATCGGGTGAGCGACGCCGCGTGGGGCGCCTATCTGTTCGAGCGGATCAATCCCAAGGGTCTGCATCACGAGCGCTGGCTGCATCGCCATGGCTGCGGCCAATGGTTCAATGTCGCGCGCGACACGGTGAGCCACGAAATCAAGGCGGTTTATCGGATGGGCGATCCGAAACCGGAGATCCGGTGAGCCGCGGCGCGGGCCATCGCTTGGCGAGCGGCGGGCGTATCGTGCGCGCACGCCCGCTCGCATTCACCTTCGATGGCGCGACGATGAGCGGATACGCCGGCGACACGCTCGCCTCGGCCCTGATTGCCAATGGCGTATCGACCGTCGCCCGCAGCTTCAAATATCACCGCCGCCGCGGCGTTTTTGCGGCCGGCGCCGAGGAGCCCAACGCCGTCGTTCAGGTCGGTAGCGGCGCGTATACGGTGCCAAATCTCAAGGCGACGCAGGTTCCCCTCTACGACGGACTCGTGGCGCGGAGCGTGAATTGCTGGCCCTCGGCTGAATTCGACGTTGGTGCGGTCGTCCAGGCGATCGGGCGCTTTCTCCCGGCCGGTTTCTACTACAAGACATTCAAGTGGCCGAACTGGCGCGTCTTCGAGCCGCTCATTCGCCGCGCCGCCGGATTGGGTACGGCGCCGAGCGGTCCCGATCCGGCCCGCTACGACAAAGAGCACGCGCATTGCGATGTGCTGGTCGTCGGCGCCGGACCCGCGGGGCTCATGGCGGCGCTGGCGGCCGGCCGCGCCGGGGCGCGCGTGATTCTCGCCGACGAGCAGGCGGAGCTCGGTGGCTCGCTACTGTTCGAGGACGAAGCGATCGACGGCGCGCCGGCTTACGAGTGGATCGAGCGGATCGAGCGAGAACTGGCGATGTTTCGCGACCTTACGATCCTTAGGCGCAGCACGGTATTCGGCTATTACGATCACAACGCCTTGGCTGCGGTCGAACGGTTGGCGCCGCAAGGTGCGCCCATTGATGACGGCCATCCTGCTGAGCGGCTGTGGAAGATCCGCGCCGGGCGCGTGATCCTCGCTACGGGCGCTCACGAGCGGCCGATCGTCTTTGCGGGAAACGATCTTCCCGGCGTGATGTTGGCCTCCGCCGTCCGCCACTATGCGCGCCGTTACGCCGTCGTGCCGGGATCGCGTGCGGTCGTCTTCACCAACAACGACGACGGGTATCGCACCGCGTTGGCTCTCGCCGAAATCGGCGCCGCGGTGGCGGCGATCGTCGATCCCCGGCCGACGCCGCAGGGCGAGCTGGCGCGCCGGGCACGCAACAGGGGGATCGTGGTGATCGCTGGCTATGTCGTCGTGCGTGCGCGAGGCCGCGCGCGGGTGAAGGCGGTCGAGATTGCCGATCTCGACGGCAACTCCCTCCGCCGGATCGACTGCGATCTGGTCGCCGTATCGGGCGGCTGGAATCCGGTCATACACCTCCATTGTCAGTCGGGCGGGCGGCCGAATTTTGATCCGCGCCTCGCCGCGTTCGTGCCCGGATCATCGGTGCAGGCCGAGCGCTCGGTTGGCGCCGCGGCCGGAGTCTTCACGCTCGCCGAGATCCTTGCGCAGGCCGCCGAGGCCGGGGCCGCCATGGCGGCCGAAATTGGTCGCGCCGCCACACCACCGCCGACGCCGCGCGTCGCAGGAACGGATGCGGAGCCGATCTTCCCGCTGTGGCAGGTGAGACAGCCGACGACGGGCAAGGCTTGGGTCGATCTGGCGAGCGATGTCACGGCCGATGACGTGGCGCTGGCCGCGCGCGAGAACTACGTCGCGGTCGACCACCTGAAGCGCTACACCACGACCGGCATGGCGGTTGACCAGGGAAAAACCTCCAACGTCAACGCGCTCGCCATGCTTGGCCAAATGACCGGGCGCGAAATTTCAACCGTCGGCGCGACGCGCTTCCGGCCGCCCTACGACCCCGTAACGATGGGCGCCATCGCTGGCCGGGAGCGCGGCGATCTCCACCGCGCGCGTCTGCGGCTGCCGATGCACGACTGGCATGTCGCGGCGGGTGCCCTCTTCGAGGATTACGGCGGCTGGCAGCGCCCGACGGCTTATCCGAGGCCCGGCGAGACGTTGGACGCCGCGATCCAGCGCGAAGCGGGTCACGTCCGCCGCGCGGTCGGCATCTTCGATGGATCGCCGCTCGGCAAAATCGAAGTCGAGGGTCCCGACGCGGCGACTTTCCTCGACCGCATGTACGTCGGCACGGTGTCGAACCTTGCGGTGGGCAGGACGCGATACGGCCTGGTGCTGAACGAAAACGGCATCATCATCGACGACGGCGTGGTGACGAGGGCAGCCCAGGACCGGTTCATCGTCGGCACGACCAGCGCCGGCGCCAATCGAATCGCGCAGATATTCGAGGAATTGCTGCAATGCGAGTGGCCGCGGCTCAACGTGTTCGCGACATCGGTTACGCATCAATGGGCGGTGATCACGCTCAGCGGACCGCGGGCGCGCGATGTGCTCGCCGCGATCGGCGCCGATATCGATCTCGCACCCGCGGCCTTTCCGCATATGCACTTTCGCCAAGGTCGCGTCGGCGGGATCAACGCGCGCGTTTTTCGGGTGAGCTTCACCGGCGAGGTCTCGTTCGAAGTCAACGTCCCGGCGCGGGCTGCACCGTCACTGTGGGCGCGCGCCATCGAAGTCGGACAACCATTTGGCCTCGCGCCGTTCGGCGTTGAATCGCTCATGGTGCTGCGCACCGAGAAAGGCTACCTCCACGTCGGCAGCGAGACCGACGGCACGACCGTGCCCGATGATGTCGGCATGGGCGCCGCCGTCGCGCGCAAGACCTCGGATTTTATCGGTCGCCGCTCGTTGTCGCGCCCCGAGGCAACGCGGGCGGGCCGGCTTCAACTGGTGGGCCTGCTCGCCGATGACCCAGCCCAGGTTCTGCCCGTGGGCGCGCATGTGGTGCCGGGGCTGCGCGCCGGCGGGTCCGACGGCTATGTCACTTCGAGCTGCTTCAGCCCCGCGCTCGGCCGCGGCGTGGCGCTCGCCATGATCCGTGACGGACGACGCCGACACGGCGAGAGCGTAACGATATTCGATCAAGGTTCGCGCTTGTCCGCGCGCGTCGTCGCGCCGTGCTTCTTCGATCCGGAAGGCAAACGACTTGATGGCTGACGTGACAAAATTCGACGGGCCGGCGCTCTCCCTCAAGCGCACGCCGGCGGACGGGCTGATCATTCTGCGGCTGCGGGCCGATGATATCTTGGCGCAAGCGGCGGCGGCGCGGGCGCTGGGGAGCGGTTTGCCGCAGACTCCACGCCAACCGCTGGAGACCGCCGCGTTCCGGATCTTCTGGACGGCGCCCAACGCTTGGCTCATCGAAACGCGGAGCGGCGACGCGGCGGCTCTTGCCGCGCGCCTCAGCAAAGCCCTCGCCGACCAACACGCCGCGGTGGTGGAGGCGAGCGATGCGCGAACGGTTTTCCGCATCAGCGGTGCGGCGGCGCGCAGACTCATGGCCAAGGGGACGGGCATCGATCTGCACCCACGCGCCTTCAAGGCGGGCGAAGCGGCGCTGACCCGCTTCGCCGCTCTCACCGTGCTGGTGCACCAGACATCGGACGAGCCGGCGTTCGTTCTTTACGCCGAACGCCCCGCCGAGGATTACCTTTGGACGTGGTTTACCGACGCCGCCGACGAATTTGGCGTCGCGGCGACACGCCAGGAGCCCGCCGGCGCTTCTACTTGATATCGGTGCATGCGCCCCGGCGGTCGGAAGTCGTCCACGTGCGCCCGGCTTCCTCTCAGGCGGCGCACGTCACGATCGAGCGGACGGTCGTCGCATCGCGTGGATCTGTCAGCCCTAGTCCAATATCGGGTTCCACCATCACGCGGCCCTGTTGAATCCGCTGCATGCACGGCGGCAGGCGGTCGTAAAGGTGGGTCTGAAACATGTGGTACTCGACGAAGTTGATCGACGGCCGCGCGGCGCCGCAGTGGAGACTGTGCGCCAGCAGCACGGCGGTTCCGTGACACTGCAACGTCACTGGAATGCCGGCGGATTCCGCGAGATCGATCAGCCGGCGCCCTTGGCTAAGACCGCCGGCGAGGCCGAGATTGAATTGCAGCCAGGAGACGGCGCCTGATGCGATCAGTTCCTCGAAGGCCGCAAACCGGAACTCCGTCTCGACGCCGATGACGGCGATGGGCGCGGAGCGGCGGATCGCTTTCATCCCCTCGATATCGCGCGGATCGATCGGGGCCTGGATCGCGATGACGCCAAGGTCGGCCAGTCGACCGGCGGCGGTGATCGCCGCGTCGCGATCATAGCTGGCGACGGCGTCGACGATGATGGCGCGATCGCCAAGTGCGCGCCTAACGGTAGCGACGCGCGCGATATCCTCGTCGAGCGGCAAGCCGCCGATCTTCATCTTGACCGTCTCGAACCCGCGCTCGACGTAACTCTTCATCTCCAATGTGAGCGCCTCCAAACCCTTCCCGTCGGCGTAGAGGCCGCCGCTTGCATACACCGGCGCTGACGATCCGGCGGCGCCGAGCAGACCAGCGATCGGTTGGCGGGTGGTCTTCGCCGCCAGGTCCCACAGCGCCAGATCGACCGCGCTGGCGGTTGCTGCGGCGACCCAGGAGAGTGCCCCCGGCGCGGTCAACCGCCACAAGGTTTCCCGGATCGCTTCGAACCCGCTTGCATCCTCTCCCAGCAACCGGGGAGCGAGATGATTTTCGAGATGGGCGAAAAAGAGGCCGATTTGATCCTGATCGCAACAGCCCTCGCCAAATCCAACCACCCCAACCGACGTTTCGATCGCGACAAGCGGGACCCGCCGCTCGCGCCACCGATACGCCGGATTCCAGCTCTTGCCGTCGAACCGATGGCGGTATTCGAAGCCGGTGATCGAGACGATCCGCATCTCCACCCACTCCGCTGACCACACATCGGTGGACGAATACCGTACTGACGAGTACGAATTCCGCGACGCGAGGGCAATGTGTTGCCGCGACCCGCTCGATCCGGCACACTCTACCATCCAATTGCGCGACCCGGGCCGGCGTTCGCCGATCCGGATCACCGCTTGGCCAAGAGATGGGGAGACTGAAAATGACCGACACGATTTTCGATCGCCGGCGGCTGCTGAAGGCGGGCGCCCTTGGCGGGGCCGCGGCGACTTTGGTTGCCGCGGGAAGTGCAAATGCGCAGGAAAAGAGCACCTGGCAACAGATTCGAGACCGTGGCGAGCTTCGGATCGGCGCGGCGCCGAGCGAGCCCTGGTATTACAAGGATCAGCGAACCGGCGAATGGCATGGCATCGGCTGGGCGCTCGGCGTGGCGCTCGCCAAGGAGCTGAACGTGAAGCCGGTGGCGGTCGAGACGGCGTGGGGAACCGCCGTTGCGGCGCTGCAAGCCAATCAGTTCGATGTCATGTTCGTCCTCGATGCGACGCCGCAACGGGCGCTTGCCGCCGACTTTCCGGTCCAGCCGATGTTCTATTACGCCCAAGGCGTGCTCGTGCGAGACGGGATCAACGTCAGGAATTGGTCCGATCTCGACAAGCCGGAGATTCGGATCGGCGTGACCCTCGGTACCTCGCCCGATCGCGACGTCACGGTAAGGCTGCCCAAAGCGAAGATCGAGCGTTTCCCGAACAATGACGAGACGACCGCCGCGTTCCAGGCCGGGCGGGTCGACGCGATTTCGTTTTTCCACCCGGCGCTGGTGATGCAGCTTCGGCACCTGAAGCGTGGAAAGGTCGTCCTCCCCGAGCCGATCCGCTACTCGACGACGAGCGCCGGCGTTCGCCGCGAGATCGACAAGACCTGGCGCGATTGGTTGGGTCTGGCGATGGACTACTTCTACGTCACCGGACAGACGCAAAAGATATACGAGGATTACCTGAGGTTCCGCGAGATCGATCCGGCGAACGCACCCGCCGTCATGCGCGAATTGTGGGGAAATCGTACCTGAGGATGGTTATGGCCGGCCGCGGTAAAGATGCGGCCGGCCTCCCGGCGTTGGGCGCTACGGCATGCCGTATCAGTGGGATTTCGCGCCGGTATTCCGCAACGGCGGGCTGCTTCTCGAAGGGCTCCTCAATACGCTGTGGCTGGCCGCGGCGGCGATCGTCCTTGGCCTGGCGGTCGGCCTGGTGCTTGCGCTCATGCGGCTTTCCAGCGCCCGGCCGCTCGCCTGGCCGGCGATCGCCATCATCGAGTTCTTCCGCAACACCCCGCCGCTCGTGCACTTTTTCTGGTTCTTCTACGCGCTGCCGATTCTTATCGGCGTGAGCCTGAGTCCGTTTTTCGCCGCGTTGTTGGCGCTCTCGATTCAGTCGGGCGCATTCTTCGCCGAAGTCTATCGCGGCGGCATCGTTTCGATCGAACGCGGCCAATGGGAAGCCGGGCGCGCGATCGGCATGCCCTACGCCACGCTGATGCGACGCATCATCCTGCCGCAGGCGATACGGCGCATGGTTCCGCCGTTCGTCGAGCGCGCCTTCGAGCTCACCAAGACGACCGCGCTCGCCGCCACGGTGGCGTATAGCGAGCTGCTCTACCGCGCGATGACGTTGACGAGCCAGACCTTTCGTCCGCTCGAGATCTACACCGCGGTCGCGGTCCTGTACTTTGTCGTGCTGTTCGCGGCGAGCCTGGCGATCCGCCGGGTCGAGGTCCGGCTGCAGCAGGCGCATCGGTAGGCGGCGGCGATGGGCTACGAGCTGGAATTCGCCGACATCTACAGGAATCTCGACTTGCTGATTCGCGGCGCGAGATACACGGTTCTTCTGTGGGCCATCGCGTTCGGTTTTGGACTCGTGGCCGGCCTGGCGCTCGGCATCGCGCGCGCCTCGCGCCTCAAATGGGCCAACTGGCCGGCGACCGCCTATATCGAGGTATTTCGCAATACCCCGGTCCTGGTTCAGCTCGTCTGGTTCTACTATGCCTTCCCGGTCCTCACCGGCCTCCAGATGTCGGCGCTCGTCGCGGCTTCGCTGGGCCTTTGCCTCAACACGTCGGCGTATTGCGCCGAGATCTATCGCGGCGGGATCGAGTCGATCGTCAAGGGCCAGTGGGAAGCGGGCCGGGCGCTCGGCATGAGCCGTGTCACGCTGATGCGCCGCGTGATCTTGCCCCAAGCGATTCGCCGCATGGTCCCCGCCTTCACCAATCGCGCGATCGAGCTCGCCAAGATGACCGCGATCGCCTCGGTGATCGCGGTGCACGAATTGATGTACGAGGCCCGCCTGCTGAGTGCGACGATCTATCGGCCGCTCGAGGTCTTCACCGTCATCGCGCTGGTCTATTTCGCGGTCATTTACCCGGGGACCCTGCTCGCCTACCGCCTCGAGGCGCGGCTCAAAAAGCAGGGAACGTGATGTCCGACCGTACCGACATATTTCGGATGAGCGGGCTGCACAAGCGGTTTGGCGACCTTCACGTGCTGCGGGGCATCGATCTGACGGTCAAGGAAGGCGAGCGCATCGCCATCATCGGCTCGAGCGGGTCGGGGAAGAGCACGCTGCTCCGCTGCCTTAATTTCATGGAGCTGCCGAGCGAGGGGCGGGTCTATTTCCATGGCGACCCTGTCGGCAAGGAGGTGCGCCGTCGTGGCCAAAGCGAGATCCGCTATGCCGAGCGCGATCTTTGCCGATTGCGGGTGCGCGTCGGCATGGTGTTTCAGCAGTTCAACCTGTTTCCCCACATGACCGTGCTCGAGAACGTGATGGAGGGTCTGGTGTCGGTGTTGGCGAAGCCCAAAATTGAGGCGAAGGCCGTCGCCCATCGCCAGCTCAAGCGCGTCGGGCTCTCCGACAAGGCGCCCGAGTATCCCTCCCGGCTCTCCGGCGGCCAGCAACAGCGCGTCGCCATTGCCCGCGCGCTCGCCATGGAGCCCGAGGTCATGCTGTTCGACGAGCCGACCTCCTCGCTCGATCCCGAACTTGTCGGCGAAGTTTTGCAGGTCATCCGCGATCTGTCGAACGACGGCCGGACAATGTTGCTGGTGACGCACGAGCTGGGATTTGCCTATCATTTCGCGTCGCGCGTGCTCTTCCTGCATGATGGCCGAATCCACGAGGAAGGAACGCCCGACGAGGTGTTGCGACAGCCGAAAAACGAGCGCACGCGGGCGTTTCTGGCGCGCTTTTCCGAATTCCGCTTTTAGCCAAGGAGCCGTTCGATGGAGTCGAAAGGCGCGCAGACGCCGGTCGAGGACGCTCGTAACGATAATATCCTGATTTACGTGAACGGCCGACTGGTGCCGCGGGTGAACGCGCAAGTTTCGGTCTTCGATGCCGGCTTCGTGCTGGGCGACGGCGTATGGGAAGGCTTCCGTCTGGTGAACGGCAATATCGTCTTTGCCGAGGAACACCTTGCGCGGCTGTTTGCCGGCGCGCGCGCGATCGATCTCGACATCGGCATGGGCCGCGACGAGATCCTCCGGGCGCTCCACGAGACGATCGAAGCGAACCAAATGCGGGACGGCGTCCATATCCGTCTCATGGTCACCCGCGGCATCAAGCGCACGCCAAATCAGGATCCACGGAACGCGCTCGGCCAGCCGACGATCGTCATCGTCGCCGAGCACAAGCTGCCCGATCTCCAGTTAAAACAGCACGGGATGGCGTTGTTCACCTCGACCTTCCGCTGCAGCACGCCCGACGTCTTCGATCTTCGCCTCAATTCGCACAGCCGGTTGAATCTGATCCAGGCGCTGATTCAGGCGATCAAAGCCGGCGCCCACGAAGCGCTGATGCTCGATCCCTTCGGATTCGTCGCGAGCTGCAATTCGACCAACTTCTTCGCCGTGCGGCGGGGCGTCGTGCGGACCTCCACCGGACGGTTCAATTTCATGGGCATCACGCGGGGCAAGGTGATCGAGCTTTGCGGCAAGAACGCGATTGCGTGCCAGGAGACCGATTTCACGCTCGCCGAAGTTTATGATTCGGAGGAAGCGTTCGTGACCGGTACGTTCGGCGGCGTGACGCCGGTATCCTCGCTCGACGGGCGAACGATCGGCGCGCGCGTTCCCGGCCCGCTGACGGCAAGGCTCGATCGTCTATACCAGGACCTGGTCCGAAGCGCCGCCGGCTAGCGGTCAGTCCCGCCGAACGGATATCCTGCTGCCTCCTACCGCCACCAAGGTCGCCTTCGCTATCGGAACGCGGAAGCACGATCCCGATGAATGCTCAAACCGGACCCGCCGTGCGCATCGCGATGTGGTCGGGCCCGCGCAATATCTCGACCGCGCTGATGCGCGCGTGGGGTAGCCGCGGCGACACGGTGGTCGTCGACGAGCCGTTCTACGCCTATTACCTCGCCGCAAGCGGCGTCGATCATCCCGGCCGGGCGCAAGCGATGGCGAACCAGCCGACCGATTGGCGCGCCGTCATTCCCGGCCTCATCGACGAGGACCTCCCCGATGGGCGCTCGATTCATTATCAGAAGCACATGACGCACCACATGCTGCCCGAGGTCGATCTCGGCTGGCTCGGTCGCGTGCGCAACGCCTTCCTCATTCGCGATCCGGCCGATGTCGTCGCCTCGTATGCGCGCCGGCGCGGCGCGTTCACGCTCGATGACATCGGCGTGGTGCGCCAATGCGAGCTGTTTGAGGTCATCGCGAATCGTATGGGCGCGCCCCCGCCGGTGGTCGATGCCCGCCAGGTGCTCAGCGATCCCGCCGGCGTGCTCGCTCGTCTGTGCGCGGCGCTCCGGGTTCCCTTCGATCCGGCCATGCTCAGCTGGCCGCCGGGCCGGCGGCCGACCGACGGGGTGTGGGCGCCCTACTGGTATTCAGCGGTCGAAAATTCCACCGGGTTCGGTCCACCGCCGCCGCCGAGCCCGGCTCTGACGGGCGAGCTTGCGCGTCTCGCCGAGTCGGCGCGGCCGTTTTACCAGCGCCTCGATCGCTGGCGACTTGTGTGAACCACCGCCCGCGGTCCGATCGCCGACCGAAATGGCGGGTCAGTCTTCCTCCGCCACCAGACGATAAATGGGCACCGGTTCCCGGCGGCCGCGCAACTCGCCGACGCCGGCCGGGTCGATCTTGCGATCACGGCCGGGACGCATGCTCGCCCACCCCGCCGTGCGCTGGGGCGGCCGTCGGTCGCGATCCTTTGACCCATTCGCGCAAGGTCTGGAAGGCGACATACAGGACAGGGATGACGAAGATACCGACGAACGCCGCGGCCAGCATGCCCCCGAACACGGCCGTACCGACGCCGCGCCGGCTCAACATCGCCGCACCCGTCGCGATGACCAGGGGGATGAGTCCGGCGATGAAGGCGAAACTGGTCATCATGACGGCGCGGAACCGCAGCCGCGCACCCTCGATCGCCGCCTCGACGATCGGCAACCCCTGCTCGCGCCGTTCCTTGGCGAACTCGACGATCAGGATGCCGTTCTTGGCGGCGAGCGCGATCATGACGACGATGCCGATCTGCGCGTAGATGTTGTTGTCGAGCCCGGAAACCCACAACGCCGCCATCGCGCCGAAGCCGCCCACCGCGACCGACAGCAGCACCGGAACGGGTATGGTCCAGCTCTCGTAGAGCGCGACCAGGAAGAGGTAAGCGAACAGAATCGCAAGCCCGAGAATCATCGTCGTCTGCCCCGCCGCCTCCTTCTCCTGAAGCGCGGTGGCGGTCCATTCGAAGGTGAATCCGGCAGGAAGCACCGTCGCCGACAATTTCTCCATCTCCGCCAACGCTTCGCCGGAACTGCGCCCGGGCGCCGGTCCGCCATTGACCGTCACGCTGCGGAAGTTGTTGTAGCGAACCACCGCTTGCGGCCCGAGGATGATGCGAGGTTCGGCGATCGAGCGGAGCGGCACCATTTCGCCGTCACGATTGCGAACATGGATCCGAAAGATGTCGTCGATCTGATTGCGATCGGCGATCTCGCCCTGGAGATTGACCTGCCACGTCCGCCCGAACAGGTTGAAGTCGTTGACGTAAAGCCCGCCGAGCGCGCCCTGCAGCCCGTTGAACACGTCGGACACGTTGACGCCGAGCGTCTGCGTCTTGTCGCGGTTGATATCCAGATAGATCTGCGGCGTGCTTGCGGTATAGGTCGTGAAGACGGCTTGCAATATTGGTGACTGGTTGGCCGAAAAGATCATTCCGCGCGCGACCGCGGCGAGGTTGGCCGCGTCGCCGCCGCGCAGGTCCTCGACCTGATACTCGAAGCCGCTGCCCGACCCGAGGCCGATGATCGGCGGCAGGTTGAACGGCACGACGGCGGCTTCGCGGATCGCGGCGAATTCCTGCCGGAGGCGCGGGATGATGCGAAGGGCCGATGTTTCCGGCGATTTGCGCTCCTCGAACGGCTTGAGCGTGACGATGAAGAAGGCCGAATTGGATTTGGCGAGACCGTCGAGGAAGCTGAAGCCGATCACCGTGCTGACGTCGGCGATGCCCTCGGTTCGCAAGAGAATTTCTTCCACCCTTTCGGCCACCCTAAGGGTCCGGTTGACCGACGCCCCTTCGGGCAACTGCACCTCGGTAAAAAAGGCGCCCTGGTCCTCGCTCGGCAGGAAGCCAGTCGGCGTGACCTTGAACAATCCGACCGTTCCCGCCATGACGGCCCCAAGAAAAAGCAGTCCAAGGACGACGCGACGCGCAATCACCGAAACGATGCTGGCGTACCCATCTCGCGTCAGGTCGATCGCCCGCATGACATACCGGATGATTCCCTTCGGTCCATGCCCGTGACGCAGGAACACGGCGCACAAAGCCGGACTCAGCGTGAGCGCGTTCACCGCCGAAATGAACATCGACACCGAAACCGCCACGGCAAACTGCTGATAGAGCTGACCGGAAATGCCCGGGATGAAGGCGACCGGAACGAATACCGAAAACAGCACGAGGGTAATGGCGATGATCGGCGCGGTGATCTCCGCCATCGCCTGTTTCGTCGCCTCGACCGGCGACAATTCGGGATGCTCGCTCAATTTGTGCTCCACGGCCTCGACGACGACGATCGCGTCATCGACGACGATACCGATTGCAAGCACGAGCGCCAGCAACGAGACGGTGTTGGCCGAGAAGCCCAGGGCAAGCATCACCGCAAACGTTCCAATCAGCGAAACCGGGACCGCGATCAGCGGGATCAACGTCGCGCGCACGCTGCCGAGAAACAGGAAAACCACGATGACGACGAGCACGAACGCTTCGCCAAGCGTCTTTACGACCTCGTGGATGCTGTCGCGCACGAACTTCGTGGTGTCGTAGGTGATCTTGTAGCTGACGCCGGCCGGAAAAGCGGCGGCAAGCCGGTCCATCGTCGCGCGCACGCCGTCGGCGACGTCGATCGCATTGGCCCCGGGCGCCAGGTAGACCGCGAGCAGCGCGCCGGGTCCGCCGTTGAACCGCCCCTGGCTGTCCGCGGTTCTCGCCCCCAAATCGACGCGCGCCACGTCCTTGAGACGGACGAACGAGCCGTCCGGATTCGCCCGCACCACAAGCTGTTCGAACTCCGCGACGCTGGCGAGCCGACCCTTGGTCTGGATGTTGATCTGGAACTGCTGATCGTTCATTACCGGTGCGGCGCCGATACGGCCGGCGGCGGCCTGGACGTTTTGACTCTTGAGCGCGTTGGCAAGGTCGCCGGGCGTAAGCTGCAGGCTGGTCAGGCGATCGGTCTCGACCCAGATCCGCATGCTGTAATCCTGGGCCCCGAACAAGAACGCATCGCCGACTCCCCGCACGCGCTTGACGCTGTCCAGTAAGTTGATGGTCGCGTAGTTGCTGAGAAACAGGGCGTCCTGCTTGCCTTCGGGCGAATAGAGGTTGATCACCTGCAGGATGGCGGCGGATTTTTTCTTCACCGTCACACCGGTGCGGCGCACCTCCTCCGGTAGCTGCGGACTGGCCAGATTGACGCGGTTCTGAACGTTGACCGTGTTGATGTCGGGATTCGTTCCGACCGCGAATGTCACGGTCAGCGTGTAGCTGCCGTCGTTGCCGCTGGTCGATTTCATGTAGAGCATGTTGTCGACGCCGACCACCTGCGATTCGACCACTTGGGCGATGGTCGCCTCGACAACCTCGGAGCCCGCGCCCGGATAGGTCGCCCTGACCTCGACCTGCGGCGGCACGATTTCCGGAAACTGGGCGATCGGAATGGCGGTGATGGCGATCAGGCCGGCGATCGTGATGACCAGCGAAACAACGACCGACAGCCGCGGCCGATCGATGAAGACCGAGGAGAGCGACATGGCGTTCAGGACCCCTTGCCGCCGTCCGTCGCCTGCACGACTTGGCGGGGGCGGACCTTTTGAACGCCCTCCGTGATCACCCGTTCGCCTTCCTGCAGGCCCCCGGCCACGACCGCCTCGCCCTCGCGCGCCGGTCCCAACTGGATACGCCGCACCTCGACCTTCTCCTCCTTATCGACCACCAGGACGAACGGTCCGGTCTGGTCGACTTGAAGCGCCTGCTGGGGAATGAACAACGCTACGGTCGGCTCGGCCGTCTCGACGATGACGCCGACGATCTGACGGTCGATGAGCAGACGGTCGGGGTTCGGCAAGGTCGCCCGCACCGCCACCGTATCCGTCGTCGGGCTCACCTGTACATCGACGAAATTAAGCGAGCCGACGTGCTTGTACATCGAGCCGTCGGCAAGCCGCAGGCGCACCTTGACGGCTCGTGGATCGCCGCCGGTCGCGATCGCCCGTTGGCGGACCGCCAGCAGTTCGCGCTGCGAGACCGGGAACGTGACGTACATCGGGTCTTGCCGGACGACGGTCGCGAGCGTGCCGCTCGACGAGTTGACAAAACTGCCGACCGAAAACTGCGCGCGACCAATGCGCCCAGTAACCGGCGACTTGATGTCGGTGTAGCCGAGGTCGAGCTCGGCCTTCTCGAGCGCCGCCTTCTGCGCCATGACGTCGGCCTGCGACTGGCCCTGCTGCGAGCGCGCGGTGTCCAGCCGCGCCTGCGAGGCCACCTCGCGCTGCGCAAGCTGCTCCTGGCGCCCAAAATCGAGGTTGGCGCGGGTGAGCGCCGCTTGCGCTCCTGCGATCCCCGCCTTGACGCGGTTCACCTCGGTCTGGTAGGGCGCCTTTTCGATCACGAACAGCAGGTCGCCCTCGCGAACCTCGGCGCCCTCCTCGAATAAACGCTTGTCGAGATAACCGGCGACCCGCGCCAGCAGATCCACCCGATCTACCGCCTCGATTCGGCCGGTGAATGTCAGTGTCGGTGTCAGCGGCTTGCTCGCGACGCGCATGGTCGTCACCGCCGGGGGCTGGGGCGCGGCCGCCTGCTGCTTCGCGCCATCGTCGCACGCGGCGAGGGCGAGGAGCGCCGTCGGCATCAATACCGTCGCGAGCTCCCATTTGCCGCGTCGCTTGATTGTCATCTTATGTCTCCTCTTGTGGCCTCAACTGTCGCGGCGTGCGATTGATGAAGGTGCGCGCGACCCCGGCGCGGCGATGCGCGAGACGCCCAAGGATTCCGACCGCGCCCGGGTTCATCGACTTTTCCATCAACTTTCAAAGTGTGGCGGTACGTATTTGGAATATCGCGTGATAGTTATAGAAAAATTCTCACGAAATACAGTACTTCCGTGGTGAATCCGCTCATCCAAGGTTCGTCATGGCCAGGGCCGATGACCGTCGATCCGGCATTCCGCCGCGCAACCGTCGGTCC
>CAZLYV010000008.1:0-3225 GCA_964563665.1 uncultured Acetobacteraceae bacterium | reverse complement strand
GGATCTCGCCAAGTCGGGGACGGTCGAGATCGAGCAGGTTCAGATAGCCTTTCTCTATAGCGGCAACCTCGGCGGCGGACGGCTCTACTTCAAGGGCAAATCCTATCCCTTCAGCGTCGGCGGGCTCGGCATCGGCGGCATCGGCGTCTCCAGGATGCAAGCCGTCGGGCAGGTCTACAATCTCAAGAACATCAAGGATTTTTCCGGCGCCTATGGCCAGGCCCGCTACGGCTTTGCGGCCGGCGATACGAGCGGCGGCAAGCTCTGGCTCCAGAACACGATGGGTGTGGTCATCGAGCTCGAGGCCAAGCGCGCGGGGCTCGCGCTGTCGCTTGGCGCGGATGCCGTCTATTTCTCGTTCAAGTGAGCCGTCGGACGACGGCCGAGGGGGTTTCGTGGCTGGCAAGTGTTTCTTCCGCATGAGAGCGCGTGATATCACGCGCGCCGCGGCGATCGCCGCGGTGGTGGTCACGATGGCCCTGCCGGCGTCGGCCGACGAGGAGCAAACGATCAACGCTTTCGCGGTGTGGCACGGACGGGGTCACGTCGTGCAAACGGCCGAGAATAAAGCGGTCATCGCCGGCGCCTTTGGCGGCGTGCTGTTCGTCGAGACGAGCGAAGGCCCGGTGGATACGGGGAATATCGCCTGCCCGGGGTTGATCAATGTCGACCTTGAAACCGGGCAGCAACGCGGTGTCGGCGCGTGCACCTTCACCGCCTACGATGGCGCCCGCGCGTTTGGCGAGTGGGAATGCACCGGAGTGGCCCTCGTCGGCTGCCGGGGCAGGTTCAAGCTCACCGGCGGCACCGGGCGTCTGGCCGGCGCCGGGGGCTCGGGGAATGTCCTTTTCCGCGCTCGCTTCCACGAATTCGCCAAGCATCCGGGCGAGCTGATCAGCGACAGCGCGGTCGGGATCGCCGTCTGGCGCGATCTCAAGATCGCCATCAAGCAGCCCGCCGACACACCCAAGCGCTGAGCCCTGCGCGGGGCTCTTATTACCGCCAGATCCTGGTCAGGAACGCGCCAAGCTCGCCCAGATCGATGTAACCATCGCCATTGGTGTCGATGAAATCGAACCGCGCGATCGGCGAGGTCACCATCTCGACGCTGCTCAAACTCCCGTCGCGATCGACGTCGATCTGGTCGAAGACTTCGCGCTTGAGGCGCGTATCGGCATAGTTGAGTTGCGTCTGCCCCCTGGCGCGCCCCCGGTAGAGAACGGCGATCTTGTTCAAGTCGAACTCGACGCGGCTGATCCGGCCGTCCTTGTTCGTATCGAACATGTCGAACAGGTTTTTCACTTCGCGCTCGGTTGGCGGCGCCGCGTTCGTCGGCGCAGCGCCCGCCAACAGCGCGTTCAGCGCGAAGATCCCGATCCAGAAAATCCGACGCCCGCCCGGGCGCCGCCGAACCAGATTCGCCAAACCAGGCGCCCTAGTCACGTGCGATCTCTCGAACATCGTGATCTCCGCAAGACAGGCAGCCCGATCGTGACGGCATCGTTCGCACGGAAGAACCAGGCAACCAGATCGACCTCGTCGACCTGGTTGTCGTCACGCGCCCATTGGCCCAACAGACGTTCGGCAGGCCGCCGCGACGCCTCACGCGTGCACGCGGCGGTCTACCATTTCGGCCCACTGACGGCGATCAGCCTTTTTTCTGATTCCAGACGCAGTTGCCCCTGTTTGCCTTCACCTCGTCGTACTGCCCGGCCTTGTTCGCGAACTCATAGAAAACCACCGAGCCGTCCGGCATGCACAACGGATCGAGAAACGACCCGCCGGGCTCAAAGCGCCCATCCGTGCATGCGCTGAGCGCGAGGACGCACGCGGCGAGACTTAGATACTTCATTGGCTTCATCTCCTTCGGCTTGAAATCTCGAGGCTTGCCGCCCGCGCGACACCCGTGACCGGGTGCGCCGGGGTGTTGGATCGGGGATGCCCGCAACCGACAGCCCACGACCGATCCCGGGCGGCTTGACGGAAAACCGAACAAACAGCGGCGGATTTATAACCTATTTTTCCTGTTATTCAATAGCCACACGAATTTTCACCCCCGATAGCGGAGATCTTGCGCCCGGGCTCGGAGCCACCGGCGGAACTGCCGCCATTTCAGCGATAGAGATCGCTGCGCGTTGGCGGCAGATCGGACGGACCTTTCGTGCGCTTCGAGGCAAGCGTCTGGAAGATACCGAGGCCGCCGCGCTCGAAGCCGAGCGCGCATCCCGCAAGGTAGAGCAGCCAGAGGCGCGTTCGCGCCGCGCCCACCTCGCGTTCGGCGGCGGGGCGATTGGCCGCGAGCCGTTCGCACCAAACCTTGCAAGTGCGCGCATAGTGCTCGCGCCATCCCTCGACGTCGTGAATCTCGAAGCCGTGGCGCTCGAGATTGGCGAGCGAAAGTCCGATGTAGTCGAGCTCGGCGCCGGGAAAAATATACCTGGTCAGCGCCGCGTATTCAGGGCGCTTGCGGCGGAATCGCTTCAGATCGCGCTTCGCGCGGCGCGCGATGGCGTGGTTGAGCAGCAGGCCGCGCGGGCGCAGGAGCGCATGCATCTTGGCGAAATAGGCGTCGTGATTGTCGAGGCCGACGTGCTCGAACATGCCGATCGAGGCGATTTTGTCGAAGGTTCCCGCGAGGTCCCGGTAATCCTTGAGTTCGACGGTCACGCGATCCTCAAGACCCAGCCGCGCGATCTTCTCCTTGGCGAAGGCGAGCTGGGCTTGCGACAGCGTGACGCCATGGGCAACCACGCCAAAATTTCGCGCGGCGTGGCAGACGAGCCCGCCCCAGCCGCAGCCGATATCGAGGAAGCGCTCGCCGGGCGCGAGGCGCAGCTTGCGGCAGATCATGTCGAGCTTGGCGAGCTGGGCCTCTTCGAGCGAGGCATCCCAGCGCGGAAAGTACGCGCATGAGTATTGCATTTCGGGATCGAGAAACAGGCCGTAAAACGCGTTCGACAGATCGTAGTGGAACTGGATGAGCGCCGTGTTGTCGCGCCCCGCCGCGTCGCGCCCGGCGATGGCGCCCGCAAAGCCGTGGTCGGCGGTGGCCGAGGCGGAACCGAAGAGAAACGGCCACAGCGAGGCCGCCACCACGCGCTTGTCGAGGCGCTTTAGGAGTCCCCGCGTGTTCATCGCGCCGCGTCGGGCGGCGATATCGAGGAGGGTGCCGCCTTCGAACTCGATCGCACCCGAGGCGATGAGGGCAATGAGCGTCGTCAGCGA
>CAZLYV010000007.1:23550-29023 GCA_964563665.1 uncultured Acetobacteraceae bacterium | reverse complement strand
AGAAGTTCGAGGGCTTCAAGCTCGCGCCGAAGCTGACCAGCCGAGCGAAAGTGGATGGGGTGAATGCCAAGCGCGGCCGCCGCGGCGGCGTTCTTCGCCACGTCGTCGATGAACACGGCCGAATCCGGCGCGAGGCGATTGCGCTCGAGGAGGATGCGGAAGATGCGCGGATCGGGCTTGATGATCCCCTCGCGCCCCGAGACCACGATGTCCTCGAACCACGAAAGAAATTCGAAGCGTTCGCGTTGCGGCGGAAAGGTTTCGGCCGACCAGTTGGTGATCGCGTAAAGCGGCACGCCGCGATGCTTGAGTTCGGCGGCGATTTCGACGCTGCCGTCAATCGCGCCCGGGATCATTTCCCCGAAGCGCCGGCTGAACGCCTCGATCAGCTCGACCTTGTCGGGATGGCGGGAAACGAGCTCCCGCGCGGCTTCGGCAAAGCTGCGGCCGGCATCCTGACGTTCGTTCCACGCCGGCGTGCAGACGGTGGCAAGAAAATGCTCCATCGCCGCATCGTCGCCGTTGAACAGCTTGCGGTACAGGTAGCGCGGGTTCCAGTCGATCAGCACGCCGCCGAGGTCGAAAATGACCACGCTGCGTTTTGTACGCGTCGCATCCATCGTGCCGTGGCGGGTCAATGCCGCGGTGCCTGACGTCGCGGCTGGTTGACCAGCACGTTGCGCAGGAACGCGACGGATTTTTCGACGCCCTCGAGCGCCGGCAGCATCGGGTCCTCGTGCTCGATGCTGAACACGTCGTCGTATCCGACAGCCGCCAGGACCGCGACGAACTCGCGCCACCACGCCTCGCCATGGCCGTAACCCAGCGTGATGTAGTTCCATGCGCGCGTCTGGAATCGATCGCCCGGCGTCGTCTCGATGATCCCGTTCACGCCGGCGATCACCGGGTCGACGCGCGTGTCCTTGGCGTGCACGTGGTAGATGGCGGTTCCTAGTCCGCGCACGGCAGCGATCGGATCGGCGCCCATCCATATCAGGTGACTGGGGTCGAGATTGGCGCCCACCGTTTCGCCCACCGCTTCGCGCAGCCGCAGAAGCGTGCGCACGTTGTAGACATTTTGGTGGCCGTGAAGCTCGAGGCAAAGTTTGCCGATGCCGAGACCATTGGCGTAGGCGACGAGGTCGCGCCAATAGGGGATCAACGCCTCGTCCCACTGCCAGCGCAGGATTTCGCGGACCTCGAGCGGCCATTCGGTGGTGATCCAGTTCGGGTGGCTGTCGCCAGGTGCGCCCGGACAACCCGACATCATCACCACGCGGTTCACCCCCATGAGGCTTGCGAGCTTGATCGTCTTGCGCGTCACGGCATCGTGCCGTTGGCCGGACTCGCCGGGGTGCAGCGGATTGCCTGAGCAATTGAGCGCGCTGATCGCGATCCCGTGCGCGGCGAGTCGTGCCTGAAAATTCCGCCGGTCGGTTTCGCTCTCGAGCATCCGATCGAGATTGAGATGTGGCGCCGACGACCAATTTCCGCACCCGAACTCGAGCATGTCGAGCCCAAGCCGGGCGGCGGTGGCGAGCATCGTGTCGAAATCGGTTCCCGGCAGGCTGTCGGTGATCATGCCAATTTTCATGAGTGGACTTTCGTGGTGTCGTTGGGGTTCTGGATGCAGATAAACCGGGCGTTCATTTGCGCGCGCCCGTCCATCAACGTCGCCATGGCCGTCTCCGAGAACCAGGGCAACTGGCGTTACTATGCCGACAAAAATTGGATATTCAATAGGGCCACTTTAACAATTTTCCAATCGGCTTGATCGAGGGTACGCGAGACGGCCGATACCGTATCATTTGCTCGGGCATCGCAAAACGGGGGCGGCATGGCGGAGCGGGGGTCGGTTGCGGTCATCGGAGCCGGGATTGTCGGCTGCGCGGTGGCGCGCGCCCTCCAGCGCAGCGGCCGGCGGGTGACGCTGGTTGATTCGGAGCCCCCAGGGATGGGTACGTCGTTCGGCAACGCCGGATACATCGCGCTCGATCATGTTCTGCCTTTGTCGCGGCCCGAGGTGCTGTTGCGCGTGCCTCGCATGCTCGCCAATCCCGACGCGCCGCTCACGATCCGGTGGGCGAGCATTCCCTGGCTTCTGCCCTGGATGCTGCGGTTCGCTTCGAGCTGCCGGCCGGGCGAAGTAAAACGGGGAATCGATGCCTTGGCCGCGCTGATGGCCGAGGCAAATGTCGCTTGGCAGATCGAGGCGCAGGCGTCCGGTCTCGCCGACCTCTTCCGGCGCAATGGCTGCCTTTACGTCTATGAGACGGATGCCGGGTTCGCGCGAAGTACGCACGAGCGCGAGCTGCAGCGCGAGAAGGGGGCAATTTTCGAAATCGTCGACGGAGCGCGAGCGCGCGAGATCGCCCCAGGCCTCACGCCGGCGATCAAGCACGGCGTTCATTATCTCGAAGGCGCGCACACGATCAATCCGCACCGGCTGGTGACGGCCCTTGCCGACCGCTTCGTGGCCGAAGGCGGGGTGCTCGATCGCCAGCGTGTACTGGGCTTCGAGCACACCAACGGCAGAGCCGCAGCGATCGTCAGCTCGCACGGCAGGATATCGACGGATTCAATCGTGATCGCAGCCGGACGCGCGTCGGGCGCACTTACGCGTATGCTGGGATTTCGCGCACCCTTGGTGGCTGAACGCGGCTATCACGTGATGCTCGCGCCGGACGGCGTGCGCTTTAACCTGCCGGTAGGCTCGGGCGAGCGCGGCTTCTTCATCACGCCGATGGAGGACGGCTTGCGGCTTGCCGGCACGGTCGAACTCAGCGCGCCGGACGAACCGCCAACCTGGCGACGCGCCGACCTGCTCGAGCGGCAAACGCGGATCCTTTTTCCCGGCGTCACCGGCAAGGTGATGAGCCGCTGGATGGGCGAGCGGCCGGCTCTGCCGGATTTCCGGCCGGCGATCGGCCGCGCGCCCGGCTTCGACAATGTCTATTGCGCCTACGGCCACCACCACGTCGGCCTGACGCTCGCCGCGGCGACCGGCCGGCTGATCGTCCGGATCATGGACGGAATGGCGCTCGATCCCGCGCTCGGCGCCTGCGATCCGGGGCGGTTCGGCTGACGGTCGACGCCGTATTTCCGTGTAAACGCACGTTATTATGTAGTTCGGACACCCCGGCTTTTTCCGCCAGCGATCGGCAACGCATCGCTCCGTGACAGGCATTTTCTCGACGAAAACGGTTGCGCCCGTGGCAACGACAAGGGGGACATGCTTGGCCGCGCGGCGTCGTGATTCTTGCGGTCGCACCTATATCGGTCTAACCTGCGAGCCAAGAAGAAAGGTTATGGAGACAGAGGCGCCGAATGCCGCGTCGCGATGGGGCGATGGCCGACCAACCGGGTCACCGGGGTGGCGTAGCACGCGTGCCGGGCGCAAAAACCATGCCCGCGGGCGCTTCGGCGCGAGCGAAGGCGCCCTCCGCGCCGCCGCGTTTTGAGCTCGATCAGCACGTCTTCTTTTGGCTGACCCAGGTGATCGAGCGTCGCGACCGTCAGCTAACGCTTGAACTCAAGCCGTACGGACTTCGCGTGCCCGAGTGGCGGGTGCTGGCCTCGCTTTACAGTCGGCACCGCGCCTCGATGAGCGTGATCGCCGATCTGGCGGCGATCGACCGCACGACGCTCAGCCGCACGATCGAGCGCATGGTGCGCGCGGGTCGGGTGTCGCGATTATCCGACGCAGCCGACATGCGTGTGACCCGGCTCGCGCTGACAGTGGCCGGCGAGCGCCTGTTTGAACGTATATGGCCCGTGGTAAGCCAGCTCAATGACTCGGCGCGCGCCAACCTGCCGGATCAGGTGATCGCGCTGGTCCATTGGGCGCTCAAGGAGATGCGGCGCAATCTCGACCGGAGCCTTTCGGCGGCGGCGACGGAAACGCGACATCGCCGCGCGGCGGCTTGAGTCCTGGTGCGGCGGCGGCGGCCGATCAACGTGTAAGGAGAATGCGAATGGGATACCAAGCGATCTCGGATTTGCGCAAAGCGGTCGAGCCCGACCGGGTCCATCGCAGTGTTTATACGGATCGCGACATCTTCGAGATGGAGATGGCGCAGATCTTCAACAAGGTTTGGACGTATGTCGGGCACGAAAGCCAGGTGAAGAAGCCCGGCGACTACTTCACGGTCCTGGTCGGCCGCCAGCCGATGGTCATGGTCCGCCACCGCGACGGAAAAGTGCACGTACTCTACAACCGCTGCCCGCACCGCGGCACGATGCTGTACGGCGACCGCCACGGCAACGTCGGCAAGGCGATAACCTGTTCCTATCATTCGTGGCAGTTCGACACCGACGGATCGTGCAAAGCGATTCCGCTCGACAAGGGCTACCAGGGGACGCGCCTGATCGCCTACGGCCCCGATTGCAACATGAAGCGGGCGGAGCGCGTCGCCTCCTACCGCGGCTTCGTGTTTGCAAGCCTTGCCAGCGACGGACCTTCGCTCCTTGATTGGCTGGGCCCGGCCAGGATCGCTTTCGATGACATGTGCGATCGAGCACCGGCGGGCGAGGTCGAGGTGGTGCCGAACTGTTTCCGGGTGATCCAGCAATCGAATTGGAAGATCTTCCTCGAAAACCAGCTCGATGCGCTGCATCCGGCGGTGACCCACGAATCGACCGGCCGCGCGGCTACCGAGGTCGAGGAGGCAATGAAAAAACGCAAGGGCGAGGCGCCGCTCAGCTACCATTTTCTGTCGGCATTCAGCACGCCGATCAGCAAGTGGGACCAGTTCCAGACGGTGAATTATCCCCACGGCCACTGCCTGCTCACCGGTTACATGGGATTGCGGCCGCGGGATCCCGATACGCTCGCCTACGAGGCGGTGATGGAGAAGGCCTACGGCAAGAAACGGATGGCGGAGATCCTCGACGTCAACATTCACCATGTCCTGCTTTATCCGGGCCTGTCGGTGCAGTCGCCCTTGCAGCAGCTGCGCGCGGTCCGTCCGCTGGGGGTCGACAAGACGCTGACCGAGATCTGGCATTTCCGGCTCAAGGGCGCGCCGGAGGCGATCTACCGCCGCGCGCTCGGCTACTACAATCTGGTCAATTCGCCCTCGACGATGGTGAATGCCGACGATCTGTGGAATTTTTGGAAAGGCCATCAGGGCCTCGCCTCGAATGGCGGCGACTGGGTGAGCTTCCACCGCAACGCCGGCCAGGACCACGAGGCGGACGGCGTGGTGACATCGTGCATCGGCACCAGCGAGGCGCCGATGCGCAACCAGTTCCGTGCCTGGACTCAATACATGACGGGAGCGATGTGATCGCCATGGCGAAGAGGACCGCCTCCACACGAAAATCCGCCGCGATGGGCAAGGCGAGGGCCCGGGCGGCCGGCCGCGCCAAGACGGCGCTCAAGCGCGGGGCGCCGGGAGCGGCGCCAAATGAAACGGCCGACACGCTCGGCGCGATCGAACGGCTCCTTTATCGCCAGGCCGATCTGCTCGAC
>CAZLYV010000007.1:18253-23450 GCA_964563665.1 uncultured Acetobacteraceae bacterium | reverse complement strand
GATCCGAGAACCGGCGACGTGATCGCGCGCTCGCGCTTCCATATGATGGAATTCCGTAACGACGTCTCGCGCCATTTCGCCGGCTCCTATATTCACCATCTCAAACGCACCAAGGACGGATATCGCATCAAACTGCAGCGGGTCGACATGGTGAACGCGCAAGGTCCCTACGAGTACGTGTTGCAGGCCTGGGTGTGAGAATTTCGGCTTTCCGGGCGTCGAGCCCGGAGAGCGTAGCGGCAACGAAAACGAATGGGAGGATGATCCACATGAGACATTTGATCGCGGGCATGGCACTCGCCATGGCCATCGCGGCGCCGGCGGGCGCCACCGACAAGGTGAAGATCGGCTTCATGAGCACCATGTCGGGTCCGGGTGCGGCGCTCGGCGTCGACATCCGCGACGGGTTCAACCTCGTCGTCACGAACGGCGGCGGCAAGCTGGGCGGCCTGCCCGCCGAAGTCAGCGTGGTCGACGATCAGCAAAACCCCGACGTTGCGCGCCAGACGGTTGAACGATTCGTCAAGCGCGACCGTGTCGACGTGATCACCGGGGTCGTCTTTTCGAACGTTTTGCTCCCCGTCCTGCCGTCGATCCTCGACTCAGGCACGATCTACATCAGCCCCAACACGGGCCCAGAGGACTACGCGGGCGAGAAGTGCAACCCGCAGTTCTTCGTCGTCTCGTGGCAGAACGAGGATATCCCGGGCGCCATGGGCCAAAAGGTCAACGACAGCGGCTACAAGAACGTGTTCCTGATCGCGCCGAACTATCCCGGCGGCCGCGAGTCGATCAACGGATTCAAGCGATTCTACAAGGGCAAGATCGCGGACGAGATCTACACCAAGCTGGGCCAGCTCGACTACGCGGCCGAAATCGCCCAGGTTCGCGCCGCCAAGCCGGATGCGGTGTTCTTCTTTCTGCCGGGCGGAATGGGCATCAATTTTATGAAGCAATATGTCGGCGCCGGCCTCAACAAGGAGTTTCCGTTGTTCACGCCCGGCTACTCGGCCGACGAGGACACGATCAAGGCGGTGGGCGAGCCGATGGTCGGCTTGTTCAACGCATCGCAATGGGCGGCGGATTTCGACAACCCGGCGAACAAGCGCTTCGTCGCCGATTTCCAGAAGGAGTACGGCCGTACTCCGACGATGTACGCGGCGCAAGCCTACGACGTGGCGCTCTTGCTCGACGCGACGATCCGCGACATCAAAGGCAAAATCGAGGATCGCGACGCGTTCCGCAAGGCGTTGCATGCGGCTAATTTTCAATCGGTGCGGGGCAAGTTCAAATTCAACAGAAACAACTACCCGATACAGGACTACTACCTCCGCGAGGTGATCCGCGATTCGAGTGGGCGAATCACGAACCGCACCGCCGGCAAGATCTTCTCCGACCATGTCGATGCCTTCGCGGCAAGCTGCAAGATGAACTGAACGGCCGGCGGCGGCTTTCGGGAGGCGCCAACCCGATCTCGCACTGCGCGAGGAGGCCGGATATGCTTCGCTAGCGGTCGTCGCCGTTGGCGGCGGCACGCCCTCGTTCGAGCAATCGGCCAGCCAGGGACATCCGGTGACGCTCACTTTGTTTGTCGAGCAGTGTTTGAATGGCCTGCAGCTCGGCCTGATGCTGTTCCTGCTGGCCGCCGGCCTGACACTCGTGTTCGGGATCATGGACATGATCAATCTCGCCCACGGGTCGCTCTATATGATCGGCGCCTATATCGCCGCGAGCGCGATCCAGGCGAGCGGATCCTTCATCGTCGGTGCGATCGTCGCGGTGCTTGGAACGGCGGCAATCGGGGCGCTTCTGGAAGTATCGGTGCTGCGCTCGCTTTACCGGCGCTCGCATCTGAACCAGGTGCTGGCGACGTTCGCGCTTATCCTGATAGCCAACGAAATCGTCCGCCTGGTGTGGGGCGCGCAGCCGATTCTGCTCAACACGCCCGATGCGCTCGCAGGCCCGGTCGAGCCGGTCCCGGGATTCCGGTATCCCGCCTATCGATTGGTGGTGATCCTGGTCGGCGTCGCGGTCGCGGCCCTGCTCTATGTGTTGGTCGCGCATACGCGGGTTGGCATGCGCGTGCGCGCGGGCGCCTCGGATCGCGACATGGCGAACGTCATGGGCGTCAACACCCGCCGGCTGTTCACCGGCGTGTTCGCATTCGGGGCGGGTCTTTGCGCGCTCGCCGGCGCGATGCTCGGCCCGCTGCTGGCGGTCCAGGTCGGTATGGGCGAAAACATCCTCATCCTCGCCTTCGTCGTGATCGTGATTGGTGGAATCGGTTCGATACGCGGGGCGCTGGTCGGAGCACTTCTCGTCGGCATCGTCGACACGGCCGGCCGCGCGTTCCTGCCAAGCGCCTTGCGCGGCGTTTTCGCACCGAGCGTCGCCTCGGAGGTTGGGCCAGCGCTGGCCTCGATCCTCATCTACGTCATGATGGTCGCGGTGCTCTATTTTCGGCCGCGCGGCCTGTTCCCCGCGCGCGGTTAGCGGAACCGAACCGGCGCATGGGCGACCTTCACATCGCCGTCCGACCGGCTGCGGCGTGCGCCGGCGTTGTCGGCCTGGCGATTTTGCCGCTCGCCCTGGCGTGGATCGACCAACCCTACTACATCGTGCTTGCGACCAGGGTTCTGATCTTCGCGCTGATTGCCTCGAGTCTCAATCTGCTCATCGGCTACGGCGGGATGGTGAGCTTCGGCCATGCCGCGTTTTTCGGCACCGGCGCCTATGCGGTGGCGGCGCTGATGCGCGCGGGCGTGGAATCGGCGTGGATCGCGTGGCCGATGGCGGTCGTCGCGGGCGGGCTCATCGCGGCCATGATCGGCGCGATCAGCCTGCGGACCCGCGGCGTCTACTTCATCATGATCACGCTCGCCTTCGCGCAGATGGTCTACTTCGTCGTCTTGTCATTGAAGACGCTCGGCGGCGACGACGGACTCGTGCTTGCGCGACGCTCCACGATCGGTCTCGGCCTGGATCTGCGATCGGATCTGACGTTTTACTATGTCGTTCTCGTCGTGCTGTTGCTCGCGCTTGCCTTCTTCCTTCGCCTGATCAACGCCGAGATGGGGCGCGCGCTCCAGGGGATTCGCGACAATGCAACCCGAATGGAGGCGATCGGCGTCCCGACGTTTCGCGTACAGCTCCTTGCGTTTACGCTTGCCGGCGCGGCCGCGGCGCTCGGCGGCGCGCTCAATGCCAATTTGAACGGCCTGGTGAGCCCGTCGCTCTTCCACTGGACTCAATCGGGCGCGCTCATGGTCATGGTGATCCTGGGCGGTGCGGGGCACTTTCTCGGCGGCGTCGCCGGCGCCGCCGTGCTGCTGATCGTCGAAGAGATTTTCGCCCAATACACCATCCATTGGCAGCTCGGCGTCGGCGCGATCCTGCTGCTGATGGTGCTCTTCGTGCCCGACGGGGTCATGGGGTTCACGCGGAGGCTGATGCGGTGACGGCCCGGATCGTCCTCAACGCGATTTGCGTGCGGAAGCGGTTCGGGGGCGTGGTTGCGCTCGACGACGCAAGCCTCGAGCTGTTCGCAGGCGAACTCCACGCGCTGATCGGCCCCAACGGCGCTGGAAAGACGACGTTCATCCAGATTCTTTCAGGCGCCGAAGGCCCAAGCGCGGGATCGATCCGGCTCGATGGCGCCGACATCACGCGGCTGCCGATGCACGCCCGCGTGCGGCTCGGACTCGCCCGCTCGTACCAGATCACCAGCATCTTTCCCGTCTTCACGGCGCTGGAGAACGTGGCGCTTGCCGTCCAGGCACGGCGCCAATCGCATTTCGGTTTCTGGCGCCCGATCGCGGACCAGAGCATGATATTTGGGGAAGCGCGACGAGTCCTCGAAGACGTCGGTCTAGGCGCGCGCCTCGACGCGCGCGCCGGGACGCTCGCGTACGGCGAGCTTCGCCGGCTCGAGCTGGGACTGGCGCTTGCCACCGGGGCGAAGATTCTGTTGCTCGACGAGCCGATGGCCGGCATGGATGGGGACGATTCAAGCCGCATGCTTCGGCTGCTGGAAAGGCTCAAGGGCAGGGTCACGATCCTGCTCGTCGAGCATGATATGGACGCCGTGTTCCGCCTTGCCGACCGCATCTCGACGCTGGTCTACGGCCGTATCGTGGCCACCGGCGTTCCCGATGCGATTCGACGCCATCCCGAGGTTCGGCGCGCCTATCTTGGCGAGACGGTCGACTGATGGCGACGCTGCTCGACATCGTCGGCCTCGAGGCGGGCTACGGGGCGGGCCAAGTCCTGTTCGGCATCGATCTCCAGATCGCGCCGGGCGAGGTCGCAACGCTGCTCGGCCGCAATGGCATGGGCAAGACGACCAGCGTGCGCTGCATCGTCGGGCTGCTCGTGGCAAGCGCGGGCACGATCCGGTTTGCGGGTGAACGAATCGACGGCCGGAGCCCGGACTGGATCGGACGCGCCGGCGTGGCGCTGGTCCCCGAGGGCAGGCGCATATTTCCAAATCTCACCGTGCGCGAAAATCTCGTCGCTTTTGCCGCCAACCGTCGTCATATCGGCGAGCCGTGGACGCTCGAGCGAGTCTTCGATCTTTTTCCCGGCCTTGCGGCGCGCACGGCCAATCTGGGGTCGCAACTGTCCGGGGGCGAGCAGCAGATGCTGGCGATCGGCCGGGCATTGATGACCAATCCGACCCTGCTCATTCTCGACGAGGCGACCGAGGGTCTGGCGCCCCTGCTGCGCGAGGAAATCTGGCGCGTCATGGCGAAGTTGCGCCAGAGCGGCCTGGCGATTCTGGCGATCGACAAATACGTCCAGCGTCTGATCGCGCTCGCCGATCGGCACACCATCCTCGAGCGCGGCCGCGTCGTGTGGCGCGGCTCGTCGTTGGCGCTTTCCGCGGATCGCAGTGTCTGGGAGCGCTTCATCGGGATCTGATCGTTATCGGCGCGCGGCGATTGACCCATTGCGCCGATGCCGTCAATCTCGCTCGCGCCTCCGAAATGCGCATCATTAGCGGGTAGGGCACATGCCGGGTGAATCGCGCCGCGGCCGCATCGTAATGGCGCTGGCCGCGTCGTTCGCGGTGTATCTCCTGCCGTTGTTGGGCCCGCACGCTATTTGGCTCCTCGGCGAGTCGCTTTGGCACGAGGTGCGGCGATTTGGCGCCGATCGCGAGCCGCTTTGGGTGGCCGCCGATTTCGGCCTCGCGGCG
>CAZLYV010000007.1:8164-18153 GCA_964563665.1 uncultured Acetobacteraceae bacterium | reverse complement strand
ACGTTGATCGGCGTCAGCGTCGGCCGCAATCTGTCGATCGGCGACGTGCGCGATGCGGTCTATGTATTGCGCACGGACACCGGCGAAGAGATTTATCGTCGCTATCTGCCGGCCTACACGCGCAGCCAGCTCGCGTTTCTCGGCGATGAACTCATCGCCGTGACCTGGGCCGACGGTGCGCGCGGCGAGGTGCGGGTGCTCCGCGTTTCGCCCCAGTAACGCCCGCGACCCGTGATACGCGGCCTCTGCCCGCCGCTAGCGCAACGAGGCGTTGAGCCGCTCCAGTTCGGCCGAGCCCGGGCAAAGCTCGCGCTCGGTAAGCTGATTGAGCGGCGTCTTGACGATCTCCAGATGCTCGTGCAGATCCTCGGCCTCCGGCTGCACATATAGAAGGCCGGTGGCGATTTCACCCGCCGCCTGTCGTTCCTGGAGGTGTTTGGTCGCCAGGATGCGGTCGTGCGGGTCGTAGTCGAGCGCCAGCTTGCGCAAACGCAAGATGGATCCGTCGTGCTGCCGGATCATTTCGACGGTGCCGGGCGCGAAATCGGCGGTGATCTCCGCGCGCGGCTCGATCACGTCGAGCTGGTTCACCGCTTCGTTGTGGGCGCGCACGTAATCGAAGCTCTTGGTCGAGCCGGGGTGGTTGTTGAAGGCGACGCAGGGCGAAATGCAGTCGATGAAGGCGGCGCCCCGATGCTCGATCGCCGCCTTGATCAGCGGCACGAGCTGCGCCTTGTCCCCTGAAAAGCTGCGGGCGACGAACGTCGCGCCGAGCTGGAGCGCCAGCCCCACCATGTCGATCGGCGAGTCGGTATTGACGACGCCGCGTTTGCTCTTGGAACCGGGATCGGCGGTGGCCGAAAACTGTCCCTTGGTAAGCCCATACACGCCATTGTTTTCGACGATATAGACCATGTTCACGCCGCGGCGAATGCTGTGGGCGAACTGGCCGAGCCCGATCGAGGCCGAATCGCCATCGCCCGACACGCCCATGTAGATGAGCTCGTGGTTGGCGAGGTTGGCGCCGGTCAGCACCGAGGGCATGCGCCCATGCACGCTGTTGAAGCCGTGCGAGTTTCCAAGGAAGTAGGTCGGCGTCTTCGACGAACAACCGATCCCCGAAAGCTTGGCGATGCGGTGCGGCTGCAGGTCAAGCTCGAAGCAGGCCTGCACGATCGCGGCGCTGATCGAATCGTGTCCGCAGCCGGCGCACAGCGTCGACACCGCGCCCTCGTAATCGCGCCGCGTATGGCCAAGCTTGTTGACCGGCAGTTTCGGGTGGTGAAGCTTGGGCTTGGCGAGATACGTCATGACGCGACCTTGCTGAGCGGGGTAATGGAGAAAGTGGCGAGCTTTTCGCCGATGTCGCGCGAAATGAAGCGGGCGGTGATCGGCGTTCCGTCGTAGTGCAATACCGGAATCAGTCGGGCGGGATCTATGCCGCATTCGGTGACGAGCAGCGTGCGAAGCTGCGCGTCGCGATTCTGCTCGACGACAAAGACCTGCTCGTGCTCGGTGATGAACTGAATGACCTCGTCGCTGAACGGGAAGGCGCGCACGCGCAACGTGTCGAGATGTACGCCCGATGCGGCGAGCGTGTCGAGCGCCTCGCTCATCGCCGGGCTCGTCGAACCATAGTAGATGGCGCCAAGCTGCGTCGGCTCGGGCGCCGATTGGCGCAGCGGTTTTGGCACGAGACGCTTGGCGGTCTCGAACTTGCGCAGCAGGCGCTGCATGTTGTCGGCATAGACCGGTCCTTCCTCGCTGTAGCGGGCGTAACGGTCCTTGGTCGTGCCGCGGGTGAAGAAGGCGCCGCGCGTGGGGTGCGTCCCGGGGTAGGTTCGATAGGGGATGCCGTCGCCGTCGACATCAAGGTAGCGGCCGAAATCCTTGCCCGTCTCGAGGTCCTCGAAGTCCATCACCTTGCCGCGATCCAGCTTGCGCGAATCGTCCCAGGCGAAGGGCGCGCACAGGCGTTCGTTCATGCCGATATCGAGGTCGAGCATGACGAATATCGGCGTCTGCAGACGGTCGGCGAGATCGAAGGCGAGCGCGCCGAAATCGAAGCATTCGCTCGGATCCTCGGGGAACAAAAGGACGTGTTTGGTGTCGCCATGCGAAGCGTAGGCGCAGGTCAGAATGTCGGCCTGCTGGGTGCGCGTCGGCATCCCGGTCGAGGGGCCGCCGCGTTGCACATCGAAGATCACCGAGGGAATTTCGGCGAAGTAGGCGAGGCCGATGAACTCCTGCATCAGCGAGACGCCCGGGCCCGACGTCGCGGTGAAGGCGCGCGCCCCGTTCCATGCCGCGCCGATGACGATGCCGATCGAGGCAAGTTCGTCCTCGGCCTGGATGATCGCATGCCGGTTCCGGCTGCTTTCGGGATCGACCCGATAGCGGCGGCAATAGCGCCCGAATGCCTCGGCGAGAGATGACGACGGCGTGATCGGATACCACGCGGCGACGGTGGCGCCGCCATAGACGCATCCCAGCGCGGCCGCGCTGTTCCCGTCGATGAAGATCCGATCGCCGACCGCCGCCGCGCGCCGTACGCGCAAGCCGATCGGGCAGGCGAGGTGGGCGCGCGCATGGTCCCGACCCATGCGGAAGGCATCGACATTGGGCTGGATCAGCTTGTCCTTGCCCTTGAACTGCTCGGCGAGCAACTTCTCGACCTCCGCCGGGTCGATATCGATCAGGGCCGAGAGCGCGCCCACGTACATGATGTTCTTGAACAGCTGGCGTTGGCGTGGGTCGCTGTAGGCGTTGCTGCAGATCTCGGTCAGCGGCACGCCGATGACGTTGATGTCGTCGCGGAACTTTCCCTTCGCCAGCGGCTTGCTTGAATCGTAGAACAGATATCCGCCCGGCTCGATCCCGGCGACGTCGGTGTCCCAGGTCTGCGGGTTCATCTGCACCATCAGATCGATACCGCCGCGCGCTCCGAGGTGACCAGCCTCCGAGATCCGCACTTCGTACCAGGTGGGCAGGCCCTGAATGTTCGAGGGGAAGATGTTGCGTGGGCTGACGGGCACGCCCATCCGCAGGATCGACTTCGCGAACAGCTGATTGGCGCTCGCCGAACCAGAACCGTTCACGTTGGCGAACTTGACGACGAAATCGTTCGTGCGCTCTATCGGCTTCGACATGCGGCGCCCGCCTGTGCCGGTTCGAGAAGGAATTTTTGCATGTCCCATGCGCCGGTGGGACAACGCTCGGCGCACAGCCCGCAGTGAAGGCAGACGTCCTCATCCTTGATCATCGCGCGGCCGGTCTTGAGCCCATCTGCGACATAGAGGTCCTGGGTGAGGTTGTTGGCCGGCGCACTCAGGCGCGGGCGCAGCTCGTCTTCATCTCGGTTGACGGTGAAGGTGATGCAATCCATCGGGCAGATGTCGACGCAGGCGTCGCACTCGATGCACAGCTTCGGCGAGAAGACGGTCTGTATATCGCAATTGAGACAACGCCGCGCCTCGACATAAGCGAGGCGCAAGTCGTAACCAAGCTCGACCTCGACCTTGATATCCGCGAGCGCCACGTCGGTATCCCTGAGCGGCACGCGGTAACGCAGGTCGTTGGAAACCTCGTTGTCGTAGCTCCACTCGTGGATGCCCATCTTCTGGCTGGCGAGATTGACCATCGGCGGCGGCCGCTCGCTCAACGATTCGCCGGCGCAGAACCGGTCGATCGAAATCGCCGCTTCGTGTCCATGAGCCACGGCCCAGATGATGTTCTTGGGGCCAAACGCGGCGTCGCCGCCGAAGAAGACCTTGGGCAGCGTCGATTGCATCGTCTTGACGTCAAGTACCGGCAACCCGGCGCGATCGAAGTTGATGCCGATATCGCGCTCGATCCAGGGAAAAGCGTTCTCCTGGCCGATCGCCACCAGCACATCATCGCAGGGCATGTGGATTTCCGGCTCGCCGGTCGGATCAAGGCTGCGGCGTCCGCCTGCGTCGTAATTGGGCGCCACCTTCTCGAACACGACGCCGGTCAGGCCGCCGCCCTCGTGTGTGAACGCCTTGGGCACCAGATAGTTCTGGATCGGGATGCCTTCGTGCATGGCGTCTTCCTTTTCCCAAGGCGACGCCTTCATTTCCGCAAATCCGCTGCGCACCACGACACGCACGTCCTTGCCGCCCAACCGCCGCGACGAGCGGCAGCAATCCATCGCCGTATTGCCGCCGCCGAGCACGATCACGCGGCGGCCGATACGCTCGACATGTCCGAACGAAACGTTCGCCAGCCAATCGATGCCGATGTGAACGTTGGCGGCGGCCTCGTGCCGGCCCGGGATTTCGAGATCGCGGCCGCGCGGTGCGCCGCATCCGACGAACACCGCAGCGTAATCTTCCGCCAGCAAAGCTTTCAGGCTGTCCACGCGTTCGCCCGGACGAAGCTCGACCCCCATGTCGATGATGTAGCCGACCTCCTCGTCGATCACCTTTTCGGGCAGCCGGAACTTTGGAATCTGGCTCCGGATCATGCCGCCGGCGCGCGTGTCGCCGTCGTACATCACGACGTGATATCCGAGCGGAATCAGATCACGCGCAACGGTGAGCGAAGCGGGGCCGGCGCCAATCAGCGCTACGCGCTTGCCATTTTCGCGCGCCGGTGCGCGCGGCAGGCGGGCGCGAATGTCGCTCTTGTTATCCGCCGCGACACGCTTCAGCCGGCAAATCGCGACCGGCTCCTTCTCGACCCGGCTGCGGCGGCAGGCGGGCTCGCAGGGCCGATCGCAGGTGCGCCCGAGGATCCCCGGAAAAACGTTCGAGAACCAATTGACCATGTAGGCGTCGTCATAGCGCCCGGCGGCTATCAGCCGGATATATTCGGGCACCGGCGTATGCGCCGGGCACGCCCACTGACAGTCGACGACCTTGTGGAAATAATCCGGGACGGTGATATCGGTCGCCTTCAACGCCATTTCTCCCGCGGGTCCGCCGTCGGACTCAAGACCTGGAGTTTATCCCAGGCTCGTTAATAACCACCTTCGAGTCGAATCGCCCGAATCGACGAGGCCTCGAAGCGTTCAATTTCCGGGTGGAGTTTTCCCGCCTTCCGGCGCCAACGCAACCCACATCTTGATGATCACCCGATCCAACCTCGGGCCGCCGCCAAGCGGGCTTCTGCTCGACGACGCCAGTCGCGGTCGGCTTTGCCGACCGAACTTTTTGCACATACGCCAATGGCGATCCGGGATTGATTCGGTTGCCCCGGGGAGGACTGCAATATGTGGCCATGGATCATTCGTGGATCAGGCAATCCCGTGTGCGGTGGCGGCGGATTGGGCGCGCGAATTCGGTGTACTGTCAAGTCATACCGGGGTTCACAAGCACAAGGCCTCGTGGCACAACGGCCCCAAACCCCTATATCCAGACGAAAATTGGGGGGATTGCGAAAGTGGAATGTCGCTGATTGCCGCCGTGGCGTGGGCCGCCGCGTCAACTAACATGGGGGTTCAAACCGACGCAATCGGTTCGACCATCGCGGAGGGAAATGGAGCCATGACGCAGGTTCAGACGACAATCAAACCAGGACTTTCCGACAGCGAGTTGGCGGCGCTCACCAAGCTCGATACGCCGACCATATGCAATGCGCTCGAGGTGCTGTCGCCCGAGCGACGGTCGGGCGGGTTCACAACCCGCCCGTTCGTCTGCGCTTTTCCCGATCTGCCATCGACCGTCGGTTATGCGCGTACGGCGACGATTCGCGCCCTGCATCCCTCGGCAAGTTCGAAACAGGAGGATCGACAGCTTCGCCTCGGCTATTACGAATACATCGCTGGCGGGCCAAGTCCCCGTATTTGCGTCATCCAGGATCTCGACGGCGAGCAGGCGGGCTTTGGCGCCTTCTGGGGCGAGGTGCAGACCAACTTGCACAAGGCGCTCGGCTGCGTCGGTGGAATTACCGACGGCAGCATCCGCGACATCCCGATGATGGCGCCGGGCTTCCAGATGCTGGCGGGCTCGCTGGGGCCTTCGCACGCACATGTGCACCTCGTCGATTTCGGATCGCAGGTGAAGGTCGCCGGCATGGTGGTGCGCTCCGGCGATCTCGTTCACGCCGACCGGCATGGCGCCGTGGTCATTCCCCACGAGCTGGCCACCCGCGTCGCCGCGGCGGCCGATCTGTGCGCCCGCCGCGAGGCCGTGGTACTCGAAGCCTGTCGTCGGCCGGGCTTCACGATCGCCAACTTGCGCGAGGCGCTGTCGCGGATGGACGAAATCCACTGAGCGAACCGGACGGCGCGAACGGCTATTCCCGCCGCAGCGCCTCGATCGGATCGAGCGTCGCCGCGCGCTCGGCGGGGTAGAAGCCGAAGAAGATTCCCACCAACGCGCTGAAGCCGACGGCGAGGAGGACGACCAGAGGGTCGACCAGGGTCGGCCACCCGGCGAGCGAAGAGATGACATTGGCGGCAATTACGCCGAGCCCGATTCCGGCGATGCCGCCAATCACCGACAGCGTCGTCGCCTCGACCAGAAACTGGAGCCGGATATCGCGCGGCCGCGCGCCGACGGCGAGTCGCAAGCCAATCTCGCGTGTTCGCTCGCTTACCGATACCAGCATGATGTTCATGATGCCGATGCCGCCGACCAGCAGCGAGACGGTGGCGATCGCGCCAAGCAGGATCGTCAGCGTGCGGGCGGAGGCTTCGCGCGTCGCTGCGATCTCAGACAGGTTGCGGAGCGCGAAATCGTCCTCCCGGATGGAAGTCAGGCGGTGACGCTGGCGCAACAGTTCGCGGATGCGATCCTCCGCCTCCGCCATGTCCTCCCCTTCGTGCATCTTGACGAGAATGGCGCCGATGGCGCGCGCGTTGGCGCGGCTCACGCCAAGAACGCGAAGCTGGGCCGCGCGCAGCGGCGCCATGACCACGTCGTCCTGGTCCTGGCCGCCGGTCGTCTGGCCCTTGCGGGCGAGCAGGCCGACGACGGAGAACGGCACGTTGCGTACGCGCACGACCTCGCCCACCGGATCGGCGTCGCCAAATAGGGTCTTGGCCACGGTTTCGCCGATCAGCAGGACCTGCGCGCCGCGATCGTATTCCTCCGGCAGGAACAGGCGCCCCGCGGCGGCCTCCCACTCGCGCGCCTCGAAAAAACCCCCGGTCACGCCCACCAGCGTGGTCGCCCAGTTGAGGTTGCCGGCGACGACCTGCACCCCGCCTCGCACCGTCGCCGCGGCGACCTGAACCTCGGGCAGTTCGCGCTCGATCGCGGTGGCATCATCGTAAGTGAGCGTGGTGCGCGCGCCGGTTCCAAGGCGTACGCCCGATGCCGTGATATTGCCAGGGAGCGCGATCATCAGGTTCGAACCCAGCGCGCGAATCTGCTCAAGCACGACGGCGCGCGCGCCCGAGCCGACGGCCACGGTCGCGATCACGGCCGCAACGCCGATGAAGATGCCGAGCATGGTGAGTGCGCTGCGCAGCAGATTGGCCCGCAGCGCGTTCAGCGCCGAGCGGACGGATTCGGCGAAATTCATTGCATCACCCCGGCGGCGATTTCGGCGCTCGCCGCCACTTTGGCCGCCGCATCGACCGCTGTTTGCGCGCGGTCGCTTACTACATGCCCGTCGCGAAACGACAAGACGCGGCTGGCATACGCCGCGACGTCGGGCTCGTGGGTCACCACGACGACGGTGATGCCCTTGCGATTGAGGCGCTGGAACTGCGCCATGATGTCGAGGCTGGTGCGCGAGTCGAGCGCGCCGGTCGGTTCGTCCGCGAGCACGAGTACGGGATCGTTGACCAGCGCCCGGGCGATGGCGACGCGCTGTTGCTGACCGCCCGACAGCTCCGTCGGGCGGTGATGGACCCGCTCGGCAAGCCCCATATCGGCAAGCATGCGCTCGGCGCGGTCGTGCCGGGTGCGCCCGCGCACCCCGGCATAGACCATCGGCAATTCAACGTTGGCGAGCGCGGTTGCCCGCGGCAGAAGATTGAACGACTGGAAAACGAATCCGATCTTCCGGTTGCGCAGCGCTGCCAGCTCGTTGACCGCCAGCCCGGCGACGTCGATGCGATCGAGCTGATAGGTGCCCCTGGTCGGTCGGTCGAGGCAACCCAGCAGGTTCATGAACGTCGACTTGCCCGATCCCGAAGGGCCGACAATCGCGACCATCTCGCCCCGCGCGATGCTTGTCGTGACTCGATCGAGCGCCACGATCGGCAGTGCACCGGGGTGATAGACCCGTGACAGATCCTGAACCTCGATGAGCGGATCGGCCATGATGGAGTATCCCGTAGGGCTCAGAGCCCGAAGCGTGGGCCCGGTGGAGCGCCGCCTGGACCAGGCCGCAGGCCTCCGCCGACGATCACGTCCTGGCCTGACCGCAATTCACCCGAAATCACCTCGGTCACCGTTCCATCGCTGATGCCAAGGCGAACCGGGACCGGCTTTGGATGGCCGTCGGGTCCAAGAACGAAGACGCGTCCGGGCGTTCCGCCGGCTTGTCCCTCGGCGGCCTGCTGCAAGCGTTCGGCGCGAAAGCGCTCGTATGCGGCGCGCTGTTCCGTGTTGAGGATCGTCGAGATGCGCTGATCGAGGCTGCGTCGAATCGCCTGAATGCGCGGGCGGATTTCCTCCGGCGACAGGCCAAGCGTTCGGAGCCCGCGGAATTCCTGTCGCGCATCGTCGACCATCTGTGCAAGCTGCGTCTGCTGCGCAGGCGAAAGGTTCAGGCGCTCGGTCAGCGTCGCGGCGAGATTGTCGAGTACGTTGCCGCTGCCTGGCGCGCTCGCCGCGCCAGGCTCGCCCGGAGCGCGACCCGCCGTTCCAGGCGGGCGGTAGCGAAGCGCGGCGTTGGGCACGCGCACGGCGCGGTCGCGCCGCTCGGTCACGATTCGGACGGTGGCGGTCATTCCGGGCAAAAGCCGTAGATCGGCGTTCTCCGCGCCGATGACGACGGTGTAGGTGACGACGTTCTGGATCGTCTGGGGTCCGAGGCGTGTTTGCAGCACTTCACCGCGGAACGGCGACGCATACGCATTGACGGTGAATGTGACCTCCTGGCCGGGCGCCACGCGCCCCACATCGCCTTCGTCGACGCTGGCGTGGACCTCGATCTGGCGCAGATCCTGGGCGATCGTGAACAGCGTCGGCGCCTGCAGGCTCGCGGCCACCGTCTGGCCCACATCGACGCTGCGCTGGATCACGACGCCCTCGATCGGGGAACGGATTTCAGAATGATCCAGATCGACCTTCACGCGCTCGAGCGCGGCTTCACGCTGCGCGACCTGGGCCTCGGCGCCGGCGATCTGCGCTTCCACCACGCCGATATTGGCTTCGGCCGAAGAAAGGGTGGCGGCCGATGCATCCGCCTGCGCCTTGGTCGCGACGAGCTGCGCACGCGCCGAATCGAGCCCGGTTTCGGCGCGCTCGAAATCCGCCAGATTTGCGGCGCCACGTGCAAGCAGTTCGCGTCGTCGCGCGTACTCGCGTTCGGCGTCCTTGAGCTGGGCCTCGGAGCGCAGGATTTGCGCGCGATTGCTCGCCAAGGTCGAGCGCGCGACGTTGGCGTCCGCCCGCGTCCGCTCGAGACTGGCGCGCTGCTGCGCCAACGCCGCGCGGGCGGAGGCAAGATCGGCCCCGGCCTCGCGCATGCGGGCGGCGATTTGATCGGTATCGAGGCGGGCGATCACCTGACCCAGCGTAACTTTGGTATTGAAATCGGCCAGGAGCTCGGTGATCTGCCCCGAAAGCTGGGAGCCCACGAGCACGGTCACCACCGGGTTGACGACGCCGGTGGCCGAAACGGTGCTCACGACCGGGCCAGCGTCGACCGAGGCGAACCGGAAGCGCGCCACCGGCTCGGCGTTGCCCAGCCAGGAATAACCGGCAAGTCCAGCCACGGCGAGCAAACCCACGCCGGAGATCACGATCAGCGGTCGCCGGATGAGCGATCGTCTACTTGCCATCCTTGTTCACACGCGTGCGAGGGAAAAATCCTGCGCTCCCGATTGAAGCAATAGTCTAGCCGCC
>CAZLYV010000007.1:0-8064 GCA_964563665.1 uncultured Acetobacteraceae bacterium | reverse complement strand
GTGATCGCTCGCGGCAAGGTTCTGGTGGCCCTCACCGTCGCCGCGCTGCTCGAGCATCCCGAACTCATCGACCAGGCAGCCGAAACCGAGGCCAGAATAGTCGTCCCGAGCGGCGCCCTGCTTGGCCTCGACGGCGTGCGCGCGGCGGCGCACGGCAAGATCGCCTCGGTTTGCCTGGTGACGCGCAAACCGCCGGCGGGGTTGGCCGGCGCGCCTTATCTGGTCGAACGCGGGATCTCGCTCGAAGGCCTCGCCGAGCCGCTCAAGGTCTTCGACGGGACGGCGCGCGAGGGCGCACGGGGCTTTCCGGCGAACGTGAACGTCGCGGCGGCGCTCAGTCTGGCCGGCATCGGCGCCGATCGAACGCGGCTCGAAATTTGGGCCGATCCGACGGTCGTACGGAACACGCACCAGATCGAAGTCGAGTCCGACAGCGTCCGCTTCTCGATCAAAATCGAAGGCATTCCCAGCGAGGAAAATCCGCGAACCGGTAAGCTCACCGCGCAGAGCGTCATCGACACGCTGGCCGGTCTCAACGCGACGCTGCGCGTCGGATCGTGACGCTCGGCGATATCGGGCTATCATGAACCCAGCATGAACGCGAATGGAAGGGCACGACAAAGTTGACAACCATGCGACCACCAGCCGAAATCGGAATGAAGCTGGCCGAAATCGATACGCCGGCGTTGATCATCGAACTCGACTCGTTCGAGCGAAACCTGGGTCGGCTCGCTGATGCTGCCGCGAAGGGCGGCGTCGGCTTGAGGCCGCATGCCAAGACGCACAAATCGGCGATCATCGCCCGCAAACAGATTTCGCTCGGTGCGCTCGGCGCTTGCTGCCAGAAGGTGAGCGAGGCCGAGGCGCTGGTTCACGCCGGGGTACCCGACATATTGGTATCGAACGAGGTCATCGGCCGCGGCAAATTGATGCGGCTCGCCGCGCTCGCCCGGCTCGCCCGGATCGGCGTGTGCGTCGACGATCCGGCGGCCGTGGCCATGATCGAGGAAGCGGCCGGCGCGCTCGACGCGACACTGACGGTTCTTGTCGAAATCGATGTTGGCGCCAACCGCTGCGGCGTCGAGGCCGGGGCGCCGGCGTTGCGGCTCGCCGAGCAGGTGGCGCGCGCGCCGCATCTGAGATTCGACGGGCTCCAGGCCTACCAGGGCGCGGCGCAGCATTTGCGCTCCTACGCCGAACGGCGGGCGGCAATTGCGCGCGCAGCCGAGCTCGCCGAGACGAGCAAGCGCATGATCGAGCGCGCCGGAATCTCGTGCCCGCGGGTGAGCGGCGCCGGCACCGGGACCTATCGCTTCGAGATCGAAAGCGGCGTCTATACCGAGCTGCAATGCGGATCCTACGTTTTTATGGACGCCGATTATGCGCGCAACCGCGGCGAGGACGACCGCATGCAACCGGAGTTCGAACAAAGCCTCTTCGTTCTGGCAACGGTGATGAGCCGCCCGACCGAGGATCGCGCAATCCTTGACGCCGGCTTGAAAGCGGTGAGCGTCGATTCCGGGATGCCGCTCGTCGTCGATCACCCGGACGTCGAATTCATTCGCGCAGCCGATGAACACGGGCGCTTGCAGCTCGCTCGGCCGACGAACACGCTTCGCCTGGGCGACAAGGTGCGGCTCGTGCCCGGCCATTGCGACCCAACCGTGAATCTCTATGACTGGTACGTTTGCGTGCGCCAGGGAAAGGTCGAGGCGTTATGGCCGATCGACGGGCGGGGCGCCATTCAGTAAGAATCACGGCGAATGCGCGCCGACATAAGGCGCTGCCCGCCGCGCATGGATGCGCTATGGGGTTGATTCGCCGATCGTGATCTCGCGCCGGGCCCATGGCGCGATCGACGGCAACTCGCGTGTCATGATCCGTCCAAGCGTCTGGCGGCTTACGCGAATGGCGCGGCTGACGATCTCGGGCAACTCGCCTTCGCGCGCGACGAGGTAGAGCGAGCGCTCGAGCGGTGGACCGGGGAGACGGGCGACCGTGAAGCGGTCGACATACGAGCGGCCCTGCAACAGACAAAGCGGCGTGGTCAGACCCCACCCGACTCCGCCGGCCACCATCGCGAACACCGATTCGGTGGCGTCGAATTCGAAGCCGCGCCGGGGCGTCAGGCGAAGGCGGCGGAGATAGCGCTCGATCTCGGCGCCGATCCGCGAACGCAAGCTGTAGCGAATGAAGGGATAGCCTGTGACCAGCGAATCCAACCGCGGCTCCACGCCGGGTCGGGTGAGTTTGCGTGGCAGGACCAGCACGAAGGGCTCGCGCAAAAGCAGATGCCGCTCGAGGCCGTCCTGGTCTTCGAGCGTATCTGTGGTGACGAGGAAATCCAGCTTGCGGCCTAGAAAATCGCTGCCAAGCACCGGCGCGATGCCGGACCACACGCTCAAATGCTCGGCAAAACCGCTGAGCGTACGGACGACCGCCGGGCCGGCGGTGGCGGCGAATGAATCGATGAAGCCGGCGTGGACCGCGAGCAGGCGCGCCCGCGATACCTCGCGCACCGCCGCCGCGACGCGCCGGGCCGTCAGCACCAGTTCGCGCCCGCGCTGCTCGAGCGCCTCGCCCGCCGGCGTCAGGCGCAGCGGGCGCCGGCGGCGGTCGATCAACTCGACGTCGAGCCCCGTCTCGAGCCGACGAAGCGTCTGCGAGACCGCCGGCTGGGTGAGACCAAGGCGGCGGGCGGCGGCGGTGACGCTGCCCGCCTCGCAGATCACGAGAAATACCTCGATCGCCGCCAAATCGGGCGTCACCGCGTCGAAGGGCGCTAGATCGGCCGGCTTGTCACGCAAGGGTTCCACCGCTCATCGATATGGCCGCATTCTGCCGACCATAAGATTTTCTTATCATGTGGCGCGTTGTGGCCGCGAGCGCTAGTTTTGCTCGAAGCGACGACGATCCGATGCAACGCTATTCGATCCTCAGCCTCGCCCGCGAGGCGCTCGGCGGCCATCGCGGCTGGCAGCCGGTGTGGCGCGAGCCGACGCCCCAGACGCGTTACGACGTGGTGATCGTCGGCGGCGGCGGGCACGGGCTCGCCACGGCGTATTATCTTGCCAAAGAGCACGGCATCACCAACGTAGCGGTGCTGGAGAAAGGCTGGCTTGGCGGCGGCAACACCGGTCGCAACACGACGATCATTCGCTCGAATTACCTGCTCGATCCCAACGCACATTTCTACGAATTCTCGCTCAAGCTTTGGGAAGGCTTGAGCCAGGACCTCAACTTCAACGTCATGTTCAGCCAGCGCGGCGTGCTCAATCTAGCGCATTCCGACGCCCAGCTCGATCAGCAGGCGCGGCGCGGCAACGCCATGCGGCTCAACGGCATCGACGCCGAGCTTCTGACGCTGGACCAGGTGCGCAAAGTAGCGCCGCTCATCGATACCTCGCCCGGCGCGCGCTTTCCGGTGGTGGGCGGGCTGCTGCAGCCGCGCGGCGGCACGGCGCGGCACGACGCCGTGGCGTGGGGGTATGCGCGCGCGGCCGACGCGCGGGGCATCGACATCATCCAGAACTGCGAAGTGACCGGCTTTCGCCGCGAGGGAAACCGGCTCACCGGCGTCGAGACGAGCCGCGGATTTATCGGCGCGGGGAAAGTAGGCATCGCGGTTGCCGGACACACCGGCCACGTCGCGGCGATGGCGGGCCTGCGTCTGCCGATCGAATCGCATGTGCTGCAGGCGATGGTGAGCGAGCCGGTGAAGCCGGTGCTCGATCTGGTGGTGACGTCGGGTGCCGCGCACATGTACGTCAGCCAGTCGGACAAGGGCGAGCTGGTGATGGGCGGCGATCTCGACGGCTACAACAGCTACGCCCAGCGCGGCAACCTGCCGCAAATCGAGCACGTCGTGCGCGCGATGCTGGCGATATTTCCAAGCTTCGGCCGCTTGCGGCTGATGCGCCACTGGGCCGGACTCATGGACATGACGATGGACGGCAGCCCGATCATCGGCAAGACGCCAATCGACAACCTCTACATCGACGGCGGCTGGTGCTACGGCGGGTTCAAGGCGACGCCCGGCTCCGGATGGGTGTTCGCGCACACGATCGCCGAGGATCGGCCGCATGCGCTCAATGCGGCATTCACGCTCGATCGCTTCGCTCGCGGCTACACGATCGACGAGAAAGGCGCTGGGCCAACGCCCGGCGCGCACTGAGGATAGCTGCCATGATCGTGATCCACTGCCCCTGGTGCGGCCCGCGCAACATGAGCGAATTTACCTATGGCGGCGATGCCACCGCCAAACGACCTGCCGACCCGGCAAGCGCATCCGACGGCGAATGGTTCGATTACATCTATCTTCGCGATAATCCGCGCGGGGCCCATCTCGAGCTGTGGCACCACAATGCCGGCTGCCGGCGCTGGGTGAAGGTGTTGCGCGACACGCTCACGCACGAAATTCTTGCGACCGGCGCGCCGGAAGCGTCGCTGGAGCCAGGGCGAAAATGAGCCCTCAACCGTTCCGACTCCCCAATGGCGGCCGGATTGACCGCGCGGCGCCGCGCGGCTTCGTCTTCGACGGCCATCGTTACGAGGGTTACGCCGGCGACACGCTGGCTTCGGCTTTGCTTGCCAACGGCGTGCGGCTCGTCGGCCGGAGTTTCAAGTATCACCGGCCGCGCGGAATCTTCACCGCCGGGCCCGAGGAGCCGAACGCGCTGGTGCGTCTTCGGGTCGGAGCGCGCGCCGAGCCCAATACGCGTGCGACGATGGCCGAGCTGTTCGACGGCCTGATTGCCGAAAGCCAAAATCGTTGGCCCTCGCTCGGTTTCGACCTTTGGGCGGTCAATGGCTGGCTCGGCCCGCTGCTCCCGGCTGGCTTCTACTACAAGACCTTCATGTGGCCGGCGCGTATGTGGATGGTTTACGAAAAATTCATCCGCAAGGCGGCGGGGCTTGGGCTGGCGCCCGACGCGCCCGATCCCGACTGCTACGAGCACCGGCACCATCACACCGACGTTCTGGTGGTCGGCGGCGGGCCGGCCGGTCTTGCGGCAGCGCTGGCGGCCGTGCGCGCTGGGGCGCGGGTGACGCTGGTCGATGAAAATGTGGAGCCGGGTGGCGCGTTGCGGCGCGAGCGTCTGACGATCGGCGGCCAGCCCGCGGCGGATTGGGTGGCGGCGGCGGTTACCGAACTCGAAGGCTTTCGGGACGCGGTTCTCCTTCGCCGCACGACCGCGTTTGGATATTACGACCACAATATGGTCGCGGCCGTCGAGCACGTCGCCGATCACTTGCCGGCCCCGGCCCGGCATGGCGCGCGGCAGAATCTATGGACGATCCGCGCACGCCAGGTCGTGTTGGCGACGGGGGCGATCGAGCGGCCGATGGTCTTCGCCAACAACGATCGGCCGGGCGTCATGCTTGCGGGCGCCGCACGCGCCTATGTGAACCAGTACGCCGTACGGCCAGGTTCGCGCGCGGTCGTCTTTACGAACAACGATGATGCCTATCGTACCGCGCTCGATCTTGCCGACGCCGGTATCGAAATCGCTGCCATCATCGACGTTCGATCCGGGCCCGAGGGCGCGCTCGCGGCGCGCGCCGAAGCCAAAGGGCTCCGGCGGCTGGCGGGCCATGCCGTCATCGCTGCACGTGGACCCCGGCGGGTCACCGGGGTCGAAGTCGCGGCGCTCGAGGGGGGCGGAGCGATATCGCAAGGCGCCACGGAGACGATTGCGTGCGATCTTGTCTGTGTATCGGGCGGTTGGAGCCCGGCGGTCCATCTCCATTGTCAGACCGGCGCGCGCCCCGCCTATGACGAAACACTGGGCGCGTTCGTGCCGGGGCGCGCAAAGCAGGCGGAGCAGTCGGTCGGCGCGGCGCGCGGAGTCTTCGATCTGGGCGCCTGTCTCGCCGACGGCGCACGGGGCGGAGCAGACGCCGCCGCGATGACCGGGCATGGCGACGGACACGCCCCGGAGTTACCGGCCACCCCGACCGAGGCGACCGCGCCGTTGAAGACGACTTGGGTCGTGCCGGCGATGGCGCGGACGCGCGGCAAGCGGTTCGTCGATGTCCAGGACGACGTCACGGTCGATGACGTCGAGCTTGCGGCGCGCGAGGGATACCGTTCGCTCGAGCATCTCAAGCGCTACACCACGCTTGGCATGGGAACCGACCAGGGCAAGACGAGCAATGTGATCGGGCTCGCCATTCTCGCCGGCGTACGCAACGAGCCGATCCCCACGGTCGGCGTCACGACCTTCCGACCGCCCTATACCCCGGTGACATTTGGCGTCCTCGCCGGGCCGCACACCGGACGGCATTTCGAGCCGATCCGGCGATCGGCGATGCACGCCTGGCACGAAGCCGCGGGCGCGCCGTTCATGGAGGCCGGGCTGTGGCTGCGCCCGCGCTGCTATCCAAAACCCGGCGAGACGATGGCGCGTTCGATCGCGCGCGAGGTGCTGGCGGTGCGGAGCTGCGTCGGCCTCGTCGATGTCTCGACGCTCGGCAAGATCGAGATCGAGGGTCCCGACGCGGTCGAGCTTCTCGAGCGCGTATACGTCAACAACTGGCGCAACCTCGCGATCGGCCGGGCGCGCTACGGCCTGATGTTGCGCGACGACGGCATGGCGTTCGACGACGGCACGACATCGCGTCTTGCCGAGACGCGCTATTACATGACCACCACTACGGCGAATGCGGTCAAGGTGATGGCGCACCTCGAACGCCTGCTGCAAGTGGATTGGCCCGAACTCAACGCCGTCGCGGCCACGGTGAGCGAGCAATGGGCGGCGATGGCGCTTTCGGGGCCACGCGCGCGCGAGGTGTTGCGGCGCGTCGTCGACGGCATCGAGGTGGATGACGCGACATTTCCCTTCCTTGGCGTGCGCGAGGGAACGATCGGCGCTGCGCCGGCGCGGATCTTGCGCATCAGCTACTCCGGCGAACTGTCGTATGAGATCCATGTCTGGGCGAGCTACGGGCGCGCGGTGTGGGAGCGGCTCATCGAGGCAGGCGCCGATATCGGCATCACGCCCTACGGCACCGAGGCGATGGGCGTGCTGCGCATCGAGAAGGGCCACGTCGCGGGGCCCGAGCTCGACGGACGGACGACACCCGACGATCTCGGCCTTGGGCGGTTGCTCAGCACCAAGAAGCAGTTCATCGGCCAACGTTCGCTGAACCGGCCGGCTTTGCGCGATCCCAACCGGCCGAAGCTCGTTGGATTGGTTCCCATCGACGGCGTCGCCCGTATCCGCGCCGGCGCGCAAATTGTCGCCGAACCCGATCGGGCACCGCCGGTGCCGATGCTGGGACATGTCGCCTCCGCCGTGTACAGCCCGACGCTGGGGCATCCAATTGCGTTGGCACTTGTCTCGGGCGGTCTTTCGCGAAAGGGCGAAACCCTCTTTGCGCTATCCCCGGTCACCGCCGAGCGGGTTGCGGTGCGGGTGACCGATCCCGTGTTCCTCGATCCCGAAGGAAAGCGTCTCCATGCCTGATCTGCTTCCAAGCCGCTCGGCCCTTGCCGAAATCTATCGCGAAGGCGCGCTCGGCGTGGCCGGAGATACGGCCGGCGTGGTCCTTTCCGAGCGCCCGCCGCTGGCGATTCTGCAGCTCGCGAGTTGGCCCGGATCCGTCGCCGCGGTCCGTGCGCGCGTGCGCGACGCGCTTGCGCTCGATCTGCCGGACATCCCGAACATGGTCGCTTCGACGCCGGAGGTCGCCGCGCTGTGGCTTGGGCCGGAGCGCTGGCTGATCGTCGCACCGGGCAACGCGCGGACACAGCTCGTGAAGGCGCTGGGGAAAGTCGTGACGCCCGATATCGCCGCGCTCGCCGAACTATCGGATGCCCGCACGGTGATTCGCCTCGCCGGTCCGCGCGCGCGAGAACTTCTTGCCAAGGGATGCGAGCTCGATCTCCATCCGCGAAGCTTCGTCGTCGGGCGCTGTGCCCAGACGATATTGGCGCACGTCGCGACGCTGATCCATCTTATCGACCCGTCGCCCTCGTTCGACCTCTATATCCCGCGCAGCTACGCCGTGACTTTCTGGGAGTGGCTGGTCGACAGCGCGAGCGAGCTTGGCGTCCGCGTG
>CAZLYV010000006.1:26323-31134 GCA_964563665.1 uncultured Acetobacteraceae bacterium | reverse complement strand
CGCTCCGCCCGTTCGGCAAGCACGCGCGCTTCCGTCCGCCGCCCGGAGAGCAGCGCGCGTTCCGCCTGGGCGAGCGCGACCATGCCAAGCTGGCCGTCGCGGCCATAGGCGACAGAGAGCATCCGCCAAAGCCCGCGATTTTCATTTTCGCGCAGCCGCGCCGATTCGAGATTCGCGATCGCCGCTTTGTTGAGCGCGGGCGTGCCGATCTCGAGCTGGGCCTGCGCCAGGGCGATGCGAATGAGCGAAGCGTCGGGCAAAAGCTTGGCGGCCGTCTCGAGCAACGGCAGGGCCTCGGCCGGCCGGCCGGCCTCGAACAGCATCTGCGCCTTGGTGTCGAGAAAATAGGCGTCGCTCGGTTGTTCGGAGATCAGCGAGTCCATCAGCGCCAGCGCGCGCGGATAATCGGGCCGGCGCGAATAGGCGATCGCTTGCGCATAGCGCGCCTCGACGGTTTGGCTGTTCTCGGGATAGAACCTGAATGCCTTGGCGGGCTCGAGGTAGCCGATAAGTTTTGCCCGCATTCGCGCATGCATCGCGACGAAATCGGGTTTCAGCGGCGTGTTGGCGAACCGCGCGGTTTGATTGAAGTTTTGAACGAATTCGACGCGTTCGCGGCTGATCGGGTGGGTGCGCACGTAAGGATCCTGCCGGCCGGTCGCCAGCAGCTCTTGATCGGCGAGGACGTCGAGGAACTCCTCGAGACCACGCGCCGACTGGCCGGTGCGGTCGAGCAGCGTGAGGCCCGCCTGATCGGCCGCGCTCTCGAGCTCGCGCGAGTAGCGAAGGATTCCCCGCTCGGCGAACTGCGCGCCGCCGGCGATCACGGCCAGCCCCGCATCGGGGCGACCCGAGGCGATCGCCGCCGCCGCGCCGATAACGAGGGCGACGATCGATTCGGCGAGCGCGCCGTTCAATCCGTCGCGCAATCGCGCCAGATGCCCGCCCATGATATGGCCGGTTTCGTGCGCGATGACGCCGACCACTTGCCCCGCATTCTCCGAGCGCATCAGCAGGCCGGTGTTGATATACATATTGAGCCCATTGGCGACGAACGCATTCAGCGCGCTGTCGTTCACCAGATGGACGGTGATCGCCGAGGCATCGAGTCCGGCCGCGAGGAAGAGTGGCGTGGCGTAGGCGCGGATGGTATTTTCCACCTCCGCGTCGCGAACGAAGGAAATCCGCTGCTGCGCCATCGCCGGGGGCGCGGAAAGCGCGAGCGCGGCGAGCACGCCGGCGGCCAGGTAGGAAATGCGTTTGAGCAAGTTGAACGGTCCTCGCGTCTCCCCAGAAACTAGGTATCGCATGCGCCAGCGTCAATCGGCGGTTTTCGTCGGGGCGGCGGCGTGCGCGCTGGTGGTGCTTTCGGCTTGTGGCGGCGGCAGGGACGGCGGCACGGCGCCGCTCGACTTTTCCGGCGGCGCTGTCGCCGATGAACCGCAGGCGGCGCTTGTCGCGCGCGAGATTCTCGACATCGGCGGCACGGCGGCCGACGCCGCCGCGGCGCTCTATTTCGCGCTTGCGGTGACAATGCCGGCGACCGCCGGGCTTGGCGGGGGCGGCATGTGCGTGGTCTACGATCCCAAGCTAAATCGCACCGAGGCCCTCGATTTCGTCGCCCGTGCGCCGGCCGAAGGCGGCAGCGTGGCGCTGCCCGGCAACGCCGCCGGCATGTTTGCCCTGCAGGGGAAATATGGCCGGTTGCGCTGGGCGCAGGTCGTCGCGCCCGCCGAGCGTATGGCGCGCGATGGCGTGCGCGTATCGCGCGCGATGGCCGCCGACCTCGCCCAGCTCGCCGCGACGAGCGATCCGCTCACCCGACAACGCTTTGCGCGTGGCGATGGAACGCCACTTGGCGAAGGGGAGGTGGTGGCGCAGCGCGAGCTTGCCTCGGTGCTCACCGCGCTGCGGACGCGCGGTACGATCGAAGTCTACGGCGGTACGCTGGGCGAGCAGTTCGCGCTCGGCGCCGCGGCGCTTGGCGGCCGGTTCACATTGGCCGAGCTTCGACAGATACGGCCGGCGTTCCGCGCCACGGTGCCGGTCCGTTTTGACGGGCTCTCGCTCCACTTCGCGCCGCCGCCGGCCACCGCCGGCCTCGCCAGCGCACAGATGTGGCGGATGCTCGAACCCAGGTGGCGGCGTGCGCGCGATGACGAGCGGCCGCATCTTCTGGCCGAGGCGGGTTTGCGCGTTGCCGCGTCGCGCGACCGCTGGGAGCGGCCGGATCTGAGCGCCGCAGCGGCGCCAGGCGAGTTGATTGGCGATCGCGAGATCGATGCGGCGATGGCCTCGTATCAACCTGATCGCCGCGCCCAGCCGGCAAGCCTGCGCACGCCGGCCAATCGGCCCGAAGGCGGTTCTCCGGCGTCGGGCTTCGTCGTCGCGGATTCAGGCGGCGGCGCCGTCGCGTGCGCGGTCACGCTCCACAAGCCGCTCGGCGTCGGCCGACTCATTGCCGGGCTTGGCTTCGCGCCGGCCGCCGTGCCCGACGGCGCAGGCGCCGGTCCACAGGCGATGTCGCCGATGCTTGCGGTGCGCGGCTCGGCCGGCCAGTTCGTCATGGCGGCGTCAGCCACCGGCGGCCCGGCCGCGGCGAGTGCGCTCGCCGAAGTGGCGCTCCGCGCGCTGGTCGATGAGCGGCCGCTCGAGGAGGCGATTGCCGCTCCGCGTGTCCAATTCAGCGGGGCGCCGGACACCGCGCTCGTCGAAGACGCGGGCGCCGGGTTGGCCCGGCTCGGTTATCGATTGCAGCAGGATCCGGCCCTCGGCCGCGTCAACGCGATATTGTGCCCCGGCGGGCTGGTCGCGGCGCCGGGCCGATGCCAATTCCGTGCCGATCGCCGCGGGGCCGGTATGGCGGCCTCGGGATTATGATCTTGGTGGCAGGGAAAGGTCGCCTTCGCCGATGGCCCTGAAGACCGCGCGCCGCGCCCAGATCGCGCCCTTCATCGTCATGGACGTGATGCGCGCGGCAAATGCGCGCGACGCCGCGCTCGACGATCCCGCGTTGCGCACGATCCATCTCGAAGTCGGCCAGCCCGGAACCCCGGCGCCGAAAGCCGTACGCGCCGCCGCCGTCCGAGCCCTCGACAGCGATCGTCTCGGCTACACCGAAGCGCTGGGCGTGCCGGCACTTCGCGAGAGGATTTCCCGGCATTACGCCGAAGTCTACGGGCTCAGCGTGTCGCCCGAGCGCATTGTCGTCACCACGGGCTCGTCGGGCGCATTTCTGCTGTCGTTTCTTGCCGCATTCGAGGCCGGTGAGCGGGTGGCGCTCGCCGATCCGGGATACCCTGCGTATCGCAACATTCTGAAGGCGCTGGGCGTCGAGCCGGTCGAGCTCGCGACGACAATGGCGACGCGATTTCAGCCGACGCCGCCGTTGCTCGACGCCAGCGGCGGTTCGCTTGCCGGGCTCATCGTGGCGAGCCCCGCCAATCCGACCGGCTCCATGTTGACGCCTTCGGAGCTTGCCGCCCTATGCGCATGGTGCAAGCGGGGAGGCGTGCGGCTCATCTCCGACGAGATATATCACGGCATCACCTACGGCATGCCGGCGGCGACCGCGCTCGCCTACAGCGACGATGCGATCGTCATCAACAGCTTCTCGAAATACTACTCGATGACCGGATGGCGCCTCGGCTGGATGGTGGTGCCACGCGACCTCATCCGTGGCGTCGAAGTTCTGGCGCAGAACCTGTTTATCTCGCCGCCGACCTTGCCTCAGCTTGCCGCCGTGCCGGCATTCGATTCGCGCGACGAACTCGACGCCAACGTGCGGCGCTACCACGAAAATCGCGATCTCTTGCTGGCCTTGCTGCCAAAAGCGGGGTTCGAGCGCTTCGCCTCGCCCGACGGCGCGTTCTATCTCTATGCCGATGTTGCGCACATGACGAACGACAGCGAGGAATTCTGCCGCCGGATGCTGGCCGAGGCCGGCGTGGCGGCGACGCCGGGCACCGATTTCGATCCGGGGCGCGGCCGCGCCTATGTCCGGTTCTCGTTCGCCGGCACGACGGCCGACATGGCCGAAGCCGCACGCCGCCTCGAGGCATGGCGAAGCCGCACGGGCTGAATCGACGCTAATACCCAGTTTCGCGAGTGCGCGGCGCGCGACGCTACTTGGTCAGGCGCCGCCACCAACCGCCGCGGGCCGGCGCTGTCGGCGATTCGGCGATTTCAGGCGCGGGCGCCGTTGCCGGATGCTTTGCCGGTGATTGCCTGGGCGCGGCTTCGGATTCCCGCATCGCCTCTGGTCGGGATGCCAAGGGGCCGGCATGAACGCTGGCCGAGCCCACCGAAGCTGGGGCAGGTCGATCGGCGGAATCGTTAACACCAACCCGCGACGTTGCGGGGGCGGCCGAATGCGGGGCCGGGCGCTCGGCCTGTGGCGTCGTCTCGCCGCTCTCCGGTGGGCGGTCACCAAAATTGGACCCGGCCGCCGGCGCCTCCGGCGGAGAATCGAATTGCCGGTTCCACGGCCAATCATGCGCATCGCCTGGACCTTCGACGCGACCCAGCGGATATCGCGGCTCGTTCACCTCGGCCGCACCATCAGACTCTGCGGCGCCCTGCTGTGAACGACCGGGCTCGATCGATCCCTCGCCGCCATGACGGTTACGACCGCCACGGCGCCCGCGCCGTCGGCGCCGCCGGCCTTGCCGTTGGTCGCCAGGTACATTTTGCGCTGCCTCGCCTCCGGCCGCTTGACTTGTCTGACCGTAGGTAACTGGCTCACGATCGCGCGCGCCGCCCTCGCTCTCGCGCGCGGCGCCCTCGCTCTCTCCCGCGCCGCCCTCGCTCTC
>CAZLYV010000006.1:17869-26223 GCA_964563665.1 uncultured Acetobacteraceae bacterium | reverse complement strand
GCGTGCCGCCCATGCTTTCGGGGTGGTGCTGGACTTGGTCGACGTGGGGTTCCGAGCCGGTCGCCGGTTCGCCCGCTCTTGGTCCATGCTCCTCGCCGTGGCCGCGGCCCCGCCGGCGGCGCCGACGCCCGCGGCGACCGCCAGGATGATCAGCGGCATGCTCCGGAGTTTCGAATCTTTCAGCCGGCCGGGGCTCCTCGGCCAGCGACGCCTCTATCATCGGCTCATCTGGCGCCGTTTCACCGGCGGTGGCGGCCACTTCATGGCTTGCGATTTCATCGACCTGACGGATCGGCGCCGGCACTTGCGCCGCCGCCATCTCGCCGGTTCGGGCGCGCAGGCGATCGAGGCGGTACGCCGGTGGGACCAGCGAATCGTCGCGCTCGACCGCGACCGAAAGCCCGTAGCGGGCTTCAATGCCGGCAAGCGTTTTTCGCTTCTGATTGAGAAGGTACATGGCGACCGCCGTCGGCACATATACGGCGACTTCGGCAAAGCGCAGCTTCATGCCCTCTTCCTCGATTCCGCGCAGCACGTGAAGCGCGGTCGATTCGGTCGAGCGGATATAGCCCGCGCCGCCGCAGTGCGGGCAGCGCTCGGTCGATACCTCCGCAAGGCTCGGCCGCAAGCGCTGGCGCGATAGTTCCAGCAGGCCGAAGGGCGAGATACGTCCGATCTGAATCCGGGCGCGGTCGCTCTTCATCCCCTCCTTGAGGCGGCGCTCCACCTGATGCTGATGGCGCGTGTCCTCCATGTCGATGAAATCGATCACGATGAGCCCTGCGAGGTCGCGCAGCCGAAGCTGGCGCGCGATCTCGTCCGCCGCCTCGAGATTGGTCTTGAGCGCCGTCTCCTCGATGTGGCGCTCGCGCGTCGAGCGGCCGGAATTGACGTCGATCGCGACCAACGCCTCGGTCTGGCCGATGACGATGTAGCCGCCGGATTTGAGCCGCACCGTCGGCTGGTGAATGGCGTCGATCTCGCTCTCGACGGGGACGCGCTGGAACAGCGGAACGGAATCGTTGTAAAGCTGCACGCGGCCGACGTGGCTCGGCATCAGCGTCTTCATGAACGTCTTGGCCGCCTTGTGGCCTTCCTCGCCTTCGACGAGGATTTCGTCGATGTCCCGGGTGTAGAGATCGCGGATAGCCCGCTTGATCAAATTCCCTTCCTCGTAGATCAGCGCCGGCGCGGTCGATTTCAGCGTGTGTTCGCGGATTTCTTCCCACAGCCGCATCAGGTACTCGAAATCGCGCTTGATCTCGGGCATGCTGCGCTCCATGCCCGCGGTGCGCAGAATGACCGCCATCCCGTCGGGCACCTGAAGCTCGTCCATGATGCTCTTGAGACGCTTGCGGTCGGCGGCGCTGGTGATCCGGCGCGAGATTCCCCCGCCGCGGTCCGTGTTCGGCATCAGGACGCAGTAACGTCCGGCGAGCGACAGATACGTCGTCAGCGCCGCGCCCTTGGTGCCGCGCTCTTCCTTGACCACTTGGACCAGCAGCACCTGCCGGCGCTTGATCACTTCCTGGATCTTGTAGTGGCGCGAGGGGCGGAAACGACGGCGCGTCTCGAGATCGTCGATATCCTCGCCACCCACCGATTCGACGCCCGGTTGAGCGGTCGCTCCGGGTACGACGACCGTCTCGACATTCGAGGGCGCCTCGCTGGCGGAGGCGGCCTCACCGCCGCCAAGCTCGCCATAAGCGGCCGCCTCGGCGGCCCGTATATCGCCGAGAGCCGGTTGCGATGCCACGCTTGACGGGGCTACCAGCTCCTCGGGCTGCGAGGACAATTCTGAACGCTCAGTGTCGCCGTCCGTCGCGTTGTGGCTCGGTTCGTCGGCCGCCGCGCCGCGCGCGTCGGACCCCAGCGGCGGTTCCTCCATTGGCGCGTCCGAACCCTCACCCGGCGCTTCCGCGATGGCGATATCTTCCGGCGGCTCGAAGCGTCGCGCTTCAATGATGCTGGTCGGCAGAGCGTCGCTTGCCTCGCCGTGCTCCGGCGACTCACCCGAGATCTCGTGCTCGGCGCGATGCGCCGCAATCAACGCCTCCCGATCGGCCACCGGAATGCGGTAGTAGTCCGGGTGAATTTCATTGAAGGCGAGGAAGCCGTGGCGGTTGCCGCCAAAATCGACAAACGCCGCCTGCAGCGACGGCTCGACGCGCGTCACTTTTGCAAGGTAGATATTTCCTTTGAGCTGCTTCTTCGTCGATGTTTCAAAATCGAATTCCTCAAGTCTGTTACCGCTGACGACGACCACCCGGGTTTCTTCCGGATGCGTCGCGTCAATCAGCATACGCTTCGCCATTTCAGGGATGTCTCCAAAGAGCGGGGCCTAGGCCGGGCGGTGCGAGCTTGCTAAGCGGATCGCTATCTCCGCGATCAATGAAGCTGACGCACGCTTGACGGCGCTAAGCTGCAATTCCAGAGCCGGAGATTCGCGGTCCGACGCCGGCGAAAAATCGCCTTTGTCTTCACGCCTTGGGTCTACAAACCTTGGCCGATCATGCCCGGAGGGCGACGGCCAAGATACCCACGGGGACCGCTGACGCCGACTTGGGTGTTTCGTTCCGCCCGCGCGCCACCGTCCCCGGGGCGCTCACGGCGCCGCGCCGTCTTAGGGCGGCGGCCATTTGCGGGCGGGTAAACATACCGTCGGGTCTGGCGAACCACAACGAGATATTGCGCGGACGAAAAGCCAGGCCGTGGCGTTTTTCATTGAAACCTTTGATGAACAACGGATATATGTTGTGGTCGTAGGGATGAATCAACGCAATATGTGGCACGTCCTTCGTCGAGCATTGGGCGCGATCGCGTTGCCGTTGGCCGTCGGCGCGGCGGTCGTGCCGACCCCGGCTGCGGCTCAGCTCGCGGTTACGGCGATCGCGATTTACGACCGGCCAAACTCCACCCAGATCGCGCTCGATCTGAGCCGCCGGGTGGATTACCGCGCCGCGTTCCTCAACGAACCGATGCGCCTGGTGATCGATTTTCCCAGTCTCGAATGGAAGCTGAATGATGGCCGGCCCAGCCCGCGCGGATTTGTCGCGGGCTACCGATTTGGTCGCTTCGACGCCCGAACCTCACGCCTGGTGCTCGATCTTGCGGCACCCGTGCGCATACGCAAGGCGGGATTCGTTCTGGTTGCCGGCAAGCATGGGCAGCGTCTCGTCTTCGAGCTCGAGGCGGTCGATAGCGTGACCTACGCGGGTCAGGTGCAACCGTGGTCGCCATCGGGCGATGTGGCGTCGCCGGCGCCGACGCCCAAACCGGCTCCGGCATCGCCTGGCACGCCTCCGATCACCCCACCGACGCAGTCACAAGCGGCGGCGCGGACCTCGGCGCCAACACCGGTGCAACCGCCTTCACCGAGCGTCGTCTTGCCGGCGCCGTCACTGCCGACGAAAACCGAATCCTCGGCGCCCAAACCGGTCGTCGTCGCTCAGACTTCGGTACCCGCGGCAAAAGCAGTGAAGCCGCCTTCGCCTCGAGTGCCTGCCAGGCATATTGTCGTCATCGATCCTGGCCACGGTGGGGTCGATCCGGGGGCCACGGGCGCCCATGGCACCTACGAGAAGGACGTGACGCTGGCGGTCGCACGCGAGCTCAGGCGCCAGCTCGAAGCAACCGGCCGTCATCGCGCCTATCTGACGCGCGACGGCGACGAGTTCGTTCGGCTGCGCGATCGAATCGCCAAGGCGCGCGCGCGCAAAGCCGAGCTGTTCGTCTCGATCCACGCCGATTCGATCGGCAACACGCGAACCACCGGTGCGTCAATCTACACACTCTCGGAAACCGCCTCGGACTCGGAGGCGGCCGCGCTGGCCAGCCGCGAGAACCGCGCCGACATCATCGCCGGCGTCGATCTTTCGCACGAGAACCCCGAGGTTGCGAGCATCCTGATCGATCTTGCGCAACGCGAAACGATGAATCTCTCGGCGATCCTCGCCGGATTGCTGGTCGACGAGCTGGGCCGGCAGATCCCGCTTCTGCCCGCAAAACCGCATCGCTTCGCCGGATTTGCCGTTCTCAAGGCGCCCGATGTGCCCTCGGTGCTGATCGAACTGGGATATCTCTCCAACCCGGAGGAGGAGCGACGCCTCGCGCGACCGCAGGGCCGGGCGAGGGTGGCGGCCGGAATCGTTCACGCGATCGACCGCTATTTTTCGCCAGGCGCGGGCAACCGTTGAGCGCGCCATATCGGCGCCACACTTTCTGTGTTTGAATTGACGGCCGCGCTCCCCGGGAGGAGCGACGTCCGGAGCGGACGGTAATGCGCAAGGTGTTGTGGTTTCTTCTGGTATTGGTCATTTTGGCGGGCGTCGCAGGGATCGCCGGCGGCGGGTTTACGTTGTGGTATATCGCGCGCGGTCTGCCCGACTACCAGCAGCTTGCCGATTATCACCCGCCGATCCTGACCCGCGTCCATGCCGGTGACGGACGAATTCTCGCCGAATACGCGACCGAGCGGCGGGTTTATGTGCCGGTCTCGGCGGTGCCGAAACGGGTGATCGACGCATTCGTATCGGCCGAGGACAAGAACTTCTACTCGCACCCCGGAATCAGCCTGCCCGACATCATCCGCGCCGCCGCGGTCAATCTGTTGAATTATGGACAGAACAAGCGGCCGGTCGGCGCCTCGACGATCACCCAGCAGGTGGCGAAAAATTTTCTGCTGACCAACGAGGTGTCGATCACGCGCAAGATCCGCGAGGCGATGCTCGCGCTCTACATCGAGCGGGCGCTGCCCAAGGATAAGATCCTCGAACTCTATCTGAATGAAATCTATCTTGGCTCCGGGGCGTACGGCGTCGCGGCGGCGGCGCTTTATTACTTCGACAAGTCGCTCGACGAGCTCTCGGTCGCCGAAGCGGCGTTCCTGGCCGCGCTCCCCAAGGCGCCGAACAACTACAACCCGACCCGCAATCCCGAAGCGGCGAAGGGACGCCGCGACTACGTTATCTCGCGCATGCAGGAAGATGGCGCGATCGCCGAGGCGGAGGCGCAAGCGGCCCGCGCGACCCCGATCAGCTTGCGCACGCGCACCGACATCGTCCTCGTCCGGGCCGATTACTTCGCCGAAGAGGTACGACGCGAACTCTTTGCGCGGTTCGGCGAGGATCGCCTCTATCGCGGCGGGCTCTCGGTGCATACGACGCTGGACCCCCGCCTCGAGGCGGCGGCCGAACGGGCGCTTCGCGATGCGCTTCAGGCCTATGATCGCCGTCACGGATTTCGCGGCCCGCTCGGCAGAATCGACGCAGGGCAGGGATGGCGTGACCGGCTTGCCGGGCTTTCAAAGGTGCCCGGCCTGGCGCCATGGCAACCGGCGGTGATCCTTGGGCTGACGCAAAGTGTGGCCGAGATCGGATTTTCCGATAGTAGCCGGGGCCAGATACCGTTCTCCGAAATGCAATGGGCGCGCAAACCGCTCGAGGATCAACGCGTCGGCCCGACCCCGAAGCAGCCGTCGGATGCGCTTGCGCTGGGCGACGTGGTCGCGGTCGAGCGTTTGGATCAGACGGCGGAAGGTGGCCGGGCGCTCTACGCGCTTCGCCAGATTCCGGCCGTAAGCGGGGCGATCGTGGCGCTCGATCCGCACACCGGCCGCGTTTTGGCGATGGCCGGCGGCTGGAGCTTCGAGATCAGCCAGTTCAACCGCGCGGTTCAGGCCCTGCGCCAGCCCGGTTCGTCGTTCAAGCCGTTCGTCTACCTGCCGGCGCTCGATTCCGGATTCACGCCGGTGAGCATCGTGCTCGACGGGCCGGTCGTGATCGACCAGGGGCCGGGGGTTGGGCTGTGGAAGCCGTCGAATTATTCACGGAATTATTTGGGGCCGGTGCCGATGCGTGTCGGCATCGAGCAGTCGCGCAATCTGATGACCGTCCGGCTTGCCGAGAACATCGGCATGGAGAAGGTGGTCGACTACGCCAAGCGGTTCGGCATCGTCGACAACATGGCGCCGCAGCTGTCGATGGCGCTGGGCGCCGGCGAGACGACGTTGATGCGACTTGCCACCGCCTACGCGATGGTTGTGAACGGAGGCCACAAGATCACCCCGACGTTGATCGACCGCATCCAGGACCGCAACGGCACAACCGTCTTCCGGCACGACAAGCGCGCATGCGACGGTTGCCGGGTCGAGCGATTCGAAGACGAGACCCCGCCCGAGCTCCCCGATACGCGGGCGCGGGTGATCGAAGCGTCGACCGCTTACCAGATGGTCTCGATGCTTCAAGGCGTGGTCGAGCGCGGGACGGCGATCCGGCTCAGGGAACTCAAACGACCGCTCGCCGGCAAGACCGGCACGACCAACGACAGCAACGATACCTGGTTCATCGGCTTCTCTCCCGATCTTGTCGCCGGCGTGTTCATCGGCTTCGATACGCCTCGCACGCTCGGCGATCGCGAGACGGGCAGCAGCGTGGCATTGCCGGCATTCAAGGAGTTCATCGAAGAGGCGCTGAAGGATCAGCCAGCGATCCCGTTTCGCATTCCGCCGGGGATCCGGCTGTTGCGGGTCAATCCGGCGACGGGCGAGCTGGTACGGGCAAGCGACCGCGGGGCGATCTGGGAGGCATTCAAGCCGGGCACGGAAACTTCGCCCCGCGGCCCGCTGGTCGACGCCGGAGGCGGTGCGGCCGGGCTCACGAGCCCCATTCCGGCAAGCGACGGCGGCGGGCTATACTAATCCCCGGCATCGGGCCCCGCCCGCAATGGTTCGAGGACCGCTGCTCGATGCCCAGTCGGACATTATGAGCTTGAGACACATGCGCGCCGAAATCTCCGCGATCGCCGACGAAATCAAGCAGTCGCTCGAGCTGCTGAGGAGGCATCTTTGACTGGGATCGAACGGTCAAGCGGCTCGCCGAACTGAACGCGCTCGCCAACGATCCGGCACTATGGAGCGACACGGCGAAGGCCCAGGCCGCCTTGCGCGAGCGGGCGCAGCTTGAAAAGGCGCTCGCTGGTTGCCGGGCGATCGAGCGGGAACTCGACGATGCGCTGACGCTAGTCGAGCTCGGCGAGACCGAGGGCGATGGGGCGGTCGTGGCCGAGGCGGAGGCCGCCTTGCGCGCGCTCAAGGATAGCGCCGCCAAGCGCGGGCTCGAGGCGCTGCTCTCGGGCGAGGCGGACGGCAACGACGCCTTCCTCGAAATTCACGCCGGCGCCGGCGGCACCGAATCGCAGGACTGGGCGCAGATGCTGCTCCGCATGTATATGCGCTGGGCCGAGGCCCACGGCTACAAGGCCGAGTTTTTCGAGGAGAGCCCGGGCGAGGAAGCCGGCATCAAGTCGGCCGCGCTCAAGGTCATCGGCCCCAACGCGTATGGCTGGCTCAAGACCGAGAGCGGCGTGCACCGTCTGGTCCGCATTTCGCCGTTCGACGCCAATGCCAGGCGCCACACCAGCTTCGCTTCGGTGTGGGTCTATCCGGTCGTCGACGATACGATTGCGATCGAGATTGCCGAGAACGACGTGCGGATTGACGTCTATCGCGCCTCGGGCGCGGGCGGCCAGCACGTGAACAAGACCGAGAGCGCGGTCCGCATCACGCACCTGCCGACCAGTATCGCGGTCGCCTGTCAGACCGAGCGTTCGCAGCACCGCAACCGCGATCTCGCCTGGAAGATGCTGCGCGCGCGGCTTTACGAAATGGAGCTGCAGAAGCGCGAGGCGGTGGCGCAAGCCGAGCACGACGCGAAGACCGATATCGGCTGGGGCCACCAGATCCGCTCCTACGTCCTGCAGCCCTACCAGATGGTGAAGGATTTGCGAACCGGGATCGAGACCAGCAATACCGCCGGCGTGCTCGACGGCGATCTCGACCGATTCCTCGAAGCTTCGCTCGCCTCGCGCCTGAAAGGCAGCGGGGCCGCAGCGGCGAGCGCGGCGGACTAGCGCGCTCCACGCGAACCTCGAAGATCAACCGGAGGAGACGGAAAATGAAGTATGTGCTGCTCGGTTCACTGAATGCGGCGACGATGACCAAACAGGTAAAGCGCACGACCACCGCGCGCGCCAAATTGAATCAGCTCGGGATCAAGCTGGAGAGCGTCTACTACACGCAGGGCGCTTACGATTTCGTCGATGTGGTCAGCGCGCCAAGCGCCGAGGCGATGCTGGCGTTTTCGGTGTGGTACGGCGCCCAGGGCTACGGCCATATCGTATCGTGCCCGGCGTTCGACGAGCGCAGCATGGTGACGGCGCTGAAGAGCGCAGGGCTTCGCGGGCGCAAGCGGCGGTAACTCAACACCTTCCCTCACGCCTGCGCGCTTCCCTCCCGAGCTTGTCGAAGGGCGAGATGCGCCGTGGTTTGCGGCGCTTCTCAAGGTGAGGCGCGCGGG
>CAZLYV010000006.1:3765-17769 GCA_964563665.1 uncultured Acetobacteraceae bacterium | reverse complement strand
CGCAACGTCCTCGGCGGGCGGCGGCAGAAGACGCTCGAAGATCGCCATGACCCGGGTGGCGACGTCATGAATAGAGGATTCAAGCCTGGCGAAGTCGACCGTTCCCGCCGCCCGCACGAGGGAAGCTGCGAGCGCCGGCGAGGCTGCGGCGGCGTCGAACTTGCCCTCGAGCGTGACCCGCAGCATTCCCTGTATCGCCTGCCATAGATGAAGCGCGTCGAGCAGCGTTTTCCCCTCGCTCGCCGGGAGAAACCCGGCTGCGACCAGGTTTTCGATCGCTTGGCGGGTGTTGACGGCGAGAATGCCTGGCGCGTCGGCCGCGTGGCGAAGCTGGAGATATTGGGCGATGAACTCGACGTCGATCAGGCCGCCACGCCAGTACTTGACATCCCACGGATCGCGCGGCGGATGTTCGCGGGCGATGCGGCCGCGCATGTCGGCGATGTCGGCGACGAGTTTTGGGGCGCCCCGCGGCCGCGTCAGGATTTCGCGGATAGCTCCGCTGACGCGCCGGCCGAACTCGGCCGAGCCGGTAATCGGCCGCGCGCGGGTGAGCGCCATGTGCTCCCATGTCCAGGCCGAGTCGCGGCCATAGCTGACGAACCCCTCGCGGTTCGTGGCGATCGGCCCTTTGGCGCCCGAGGGGCGGAGCCGCATGTCGACTTCATAGAGGCGGCCCTCGCCGGTGAGCGCGGTCACCGCGTTGATGAACCGGTTGCTGAGCCGCGTGTAATAGAGCGGCGGCGGCAGTGGGCGTTCGCCGTCGGAGATATCGACCGCGCGCGGCACGTCATAGATGAAGATCAAGTCGAGATCGGACGTCATCGTCATTTCGCGCCCGCCGAGCTTGCCCAGCGCGACGATCACGAACTCGGCGCCCGGCAGCCGGCCGTGCTGGCGGACGAAGTCGGCTTCGACCGCGGGAAGCAGCGTCACCAGCACGCACTCGGCGATATCGGCCAGCGCCGCCCCGGTCGCTTCCGGCGTCGAGACCCCGCGCAGGAACTGGACGCCAACCTGAAATCGACGCTCCGCGTTCCAGCGCCGCACGAGATCGAGTACGTCCTGAAAATCGCGCGCCTGGGAGAGCACTGCTTTGAGATCGGTCACCAAACCCTCGAGGTCCGGCGGCGGGGCGAAGAAGCCGGCGCTCAACACGCTGTCGAGGAGATGCGTATGTTTGGCCAGCGTGTCGGCGAGCCGTGGCGCGCCGCCCATGATCTCGGCGACCAGGTCGAGGAGTCCCGGATTGGCGTGCAACAGCGAAAAAATCTGCACGCCCGCGGGAAGCCGCGAGAGGAATTCGTCGAACTTGAGAAAGGCCGCGTCGGGCTGCGGCGTGCGTGCCAGCGCCTGGAGCAGGGTCGGCATCAGCTCGGTCAGGATCTCGCGGGCCCGCGTGCTGCGCATCGCGCGCACGCGGCCATGGTGCCAGCCGCGAATCGTGCTGGCGACCTGCGAACCGTCGACGAAGCCCAGCTTGGCGAGCGTCTCGATCGTTCCAGGGTCGTCCTCGGTGCCGGTGAAGACGAGATTACCCGGGCCGGAGAGCGTTGGCGCTTGCTCGAACAGCCTCGCGTAATGACGCTCGACACGGCGCAGATGGCCAAGCAGCCGGTCCGCGAAAGTCCGCGTGTCGGCAAAGCCGAGGAACGTCGCAAGCGCGTCCAACGCCGGTCCTTCCGCCGGCAGGCTGTGGGTCTGCTTGTCGTCGATCATTTGCAGGCGATGTTCGACGCGACGCAAGAAGCGATATGCCTCGGTCAGCTCATCGGCTGCTTTGGCCTCGACGCGGCCCACCGCGACGAGGCCCGCCAGCGCATCGCACGTCGCGGGGACCCGCAGCGACGGCTGCCGGCCGCCCCAGATGAGCTGCTGGGTTTGGGCGAAGAATTCGATCTCGCGGATGCCGCCGCGGCCGATCTTGATGTTATGGCCGCCGAGCCGGATCACCGCGCCGCCATGGTGGGCATGGATCTGGCGTTTGATCGAATGGATGTCCTGGATCGCCGCGAAATCGAGGTGCTTGCGCCAGACGTAAGGCCGCAACTGGGCGAGAAACGCGGCGCCGGCGGCGCGGTCGCCCGCCACCGGCCGCGCCTTGATCATCGCCGCCCGTTCCCAGTTCTGGCCAAAGCTTTCGTAATAGATCAGGGCCGTGGTCGTCGACATGGCCGGCGGGGTCGAACCGGGATCGGGCCGCAGCCTCAAATCGGTGCGAAGGACGTAGCCCTCGGCGGTGCTCTCCTGCAGGATCTTCACCAGCCCGCGGGTCAAACGCACGAACCGGTGCTGAAGGGCGTCGGGCTGGTCGGTAACGACCTTCTCGTCGTCGTACAGAACGATAATGTCGATATCGCTCGAATAGTTGAGCTCGCGCGCGCCAAGCTTGCCCATGGCGATGATCGCCAGCCCGGAATCACGACACGGATCATCGGGATACGGCAGTTTGACCGCTCCGGAATCGCCGAGTTCGGCGAGCAGATGCCGAACGGCGAGATCAAGCGACAGGTCGGCGAAGTCGCTAAGCGCGGCGGTCACCCGTTCGAGCGCCCAAAGGCCGGCGATATCGGCAAGCGCTATCGCCAGCGCCGTGCGCCGCTTGGCGATCCGCAAGCCGGCCATCAGCGAGCCCATGTCGGGGGCCCGCGCGAAGCGAGCGGTCATGTCGGTGAAAAGCGCCGTCACCGCGGCATCCGGGCCATTGGTCAGCAGGTCGATCGCAAATCCCGGCTCGCGCAGCAGGCAGTGCGTGAGATAGGGCGAGTTGCCAAAGATTGCCAGCAGCAGCCGACGAGCGTCCGGGTCGGTCGCGATCGCCCGCGCCCGCCGGGCGCCCACGCGCTCGTCGTGCTCGGTGATCGCTTCCTGCCACTGGGGGAGGGCCAGTTCGGCTTTTGACCGATCGGCGGGAGCCGGCCAGGAGGCTTCGGCGAATCCGGGGTAGAATTCCTGCATATATCCGTGCCCGATTTTGCCGCACACTGGAGCGCAGGCTGGGCGTCGGGGTCAAGCGTCTCCGGGGCGCCAGAATGGACACTGGCGGCGGGCGTTGTCGAGCGGAGGGCTACGGCACCGGCGCGTATGGGCGCAATCCCGGTCGGGCATTTCATTTCAAAAGACGCGCGCGGACGGACGTGATCATACGAATCTCAAAATTGATCGCCGAAATCGGGCTCACGATCGGACTCGTCATCGCGATCGCGATCGCCCTGTTGGCATGGCGCCTGACCGCCGGTCCGATCTCGCTCGGCTTCATGAGGCCGATACTGGAGCGGGCGCTCAGCGCCAAGGATGGATCGATCGTCGTCGATCTCGACGATACGGTGATTGCCTGGACCGGGTGGGAGCGGAACCTGGACATTCGCCTGCGCGGCGTGCGAGTCGCTGGCCGCGATGGGGCGCTGCTGGCGTCTATACCAGAGGCGGCGGTGACGCTGTCCGGGCGCGCATTGCTGCGAGGAATCATCGCGCCGGTCGAGCTGGCGGTCTTTCGGCCGCGCCTGACGATCGTCCGCACCAAGGAAGGCGCGATCGAATTCGGCCGCAAGACGATCGAGGGCGTGGAGACGACGCCCGATGATTCCGCACGCGCCCTGCCGCTGCTGTTTCAGGAATTGGCGGCGCCCCACGATCCGTCCCGCTCGGCGGGGTATCTCGAGCAGGTGCGCATCGTCGATGCCGTCACCACGGTTTACGATCTGGCCAACGGACGCACCTGGCGCGTACCGGACACCGATGCGACGCTGGCACGCGGACCCAACGGGTTAAGCGCGGCAATTTCGATGCTGGTCGAAGTCGATGGCGAGGAGGCGCGCTTGCGCGCCAGCGCGACCTACGCCAACGACACCGGGACGGCGGATGTCCAGGTCACCTTCAGCGAAATCGGCCTCGAGCAGCTCGCCAAGATCGAGCCGCGGCTGAAGCCGCTTGCGGTGGTGCGAACGGCGGCGAGCGGCGTCATCGGCCTGAAGATCCATGGCGCGCGCGTTGCATCGATCGACTTTGACGTCACGGGTGGTCCCGGCGACATTCGATTGGAGCATTACCTGCCCGAGGATGTCGGATTCCGGGTCATTCGCCTCCGTGGCGGCTTTCCCGATGGGATCGATCGCCTGGACCTGGCCGAGGCGACGATCGATTTCGGTGGGACAACGATCGGCATTGCCGGGGAAATCGCCGGCCTTTCGGCCGGACCCCGGATTTCGCTTCAGGCAAGTCTTCGCAATGTACCGACCAACGATCTGCGCCGGCTGTGGCCCAAAGGCGTGGGCGAGAACGCGCGGCGATGGATCACGGAGAATCTTTCCGATGGCGCGCTCGACGACGGACGTTTCGAAATCGATGCGAGAGCCAGCGAATCGAACCCTCGCGATGTGGTGGTGGCGAAGATCGCCGGGAGGTTCCGCTATTCGGGCCTCACCGTGGATTATCTACGGCCCATGCCGCCGGTCCGCAACGTGCGCGGCACGGCAAGCGTCACCGGCGATCGGCTCGACCTTGCAATCTCGAGCGGTGGGACGGGTGCGCTTTCGGTCAGTGGGGCGAATATCGCGCTCACCCAACTCTCGGGCAATGATGAACGAGCGGCGATCGACATCGTCGTGCTTGGACCGTTGCGCGAGACGCTCGGCCTGATCGATAGTCCACCGCTTGGTTTCGTCAAGGGCATCGCGCTGAACCCGGCGGACTTCGGCGGCGACGCCGCGGTACGTCTCAGCCTCAAGTTTCCGCTGATCGATCGCCTCAAGTTCGACGACATCGCGATCGTCGCCAACGCCGAGGTCACCGGATTCGGTCAGCGCAACGCCGCGCTTGGGCAGGATGCGAGCGCTGGCACGCTGGCACTTCGTGTCGACAACCGGGGCATGGAGATCAAGGGAAACGTGGCGCTGGGACCCGTGCGTGGCGCGGTCGAAATGACCGCCACATTTCTCGCCGGGCCGCCGGTGGTCTCCCGCACCGTCGCGCGCGCGCGTCTTGGCACGTCGGATCGGGCCGCGCTTGGCTTCGACACGGAAAAATACGCCACCGGCCCGCTCGATTTGGTGGTGACGTACAGCGAGATGCGCAATCGGACGAACGAGGTGGCGATCGATCTCGATCTCGACGACACCAGGCTTTCGGTGCCCGAGTTTGATTGGGTCAAGGAGAGCAATGTCCCGGCGACGGGGCGTCTCGAGCTGAGGCTCGCCGAGGGGCGGCTGGTCGAGATGCCGGTATTCCGCGTCTCCAGCGGCGACCAGATGGTCTCCGGCCGCGGCATCTTCGCCAAGGACGGCAAGACGCTATCGCAAATCGACATCGACACGCTCAGGGTTGGGCGGACCAGCGCTCGCGCGTCTCTGTCGCAAGGGGCCGACGGAATCGGGCTCAAGGTCGAGGGCGCCGCATTCGATGCCAGCTACTGGCTCAAGGAGCGTGGACCGACCGACGCACACCGGCCGCCGCTGCGTCTCAACGCCCGGGTCGAGCGCCTATATGTGGCGGCGGATCGCTACTTCGACCAGATTCGTTTCGCAGGCTACCGATCGCCCAGGCGCTGGGAGCAAGTCGACTTGGCGGGGCTGACGCCGGCGGCCGATCGGCCCGGCCAACCAGCCTTCATCGCGCTCAAGACCGCGGGCGACCGGCAGACGCTCGATGCCGGCGCCGACGATGCCGGCGCGCTTTTCAAGACGCTCGGCGTGACACCGAACATAATCGGCGGCCATGTCGAGATCAGCGGCGCCACCGATGTCGCGCGCGAGGGGCAACCGCTAGCCGGCCGTATCGCTATTCGCGACTTTCGCCTGATCAACGCGCCGATTCTGGCGCGCGTGCTGAGCGTTGGCCTGCTGACCGGCATTCTGGATTCGCTGCAAGGCGAGGGCATCGGATTCTCCGGGCTCGACGGCGGATTTCGGCTCTACGACGACAAGGTCGAGCTGGAGGAGTTGTCGGCGTACGGTTCGGCGGTCGGAGTGACCGCGCGCGGCACCATCAATACCGAAACCGAGACGCTCGACGTCGAGGGAACCGTGGTGCCGGCCTATGCCGTGAACAGCATTCTCGGCAGCATACCGTTGCTCGGCTCGATCCTGATTCCCGAGCGCGGCGGCGGCATATTCGCCGCCAATTACAAGGCGAGCGGTCCGCTGGCCGACCCCAAGGTCTCGGTCAGCCCGTTGTCGACGCTGGCGCCCGGATTTCTGCGCCGGCTCTTTCGCGTCATCGAGGATGGCACAAGCCCAACCGGCTCCGAACCGCGACCTGAAGGGGCGCCCGAGCTGAATTGAGCGTAAACCTCACCAGAGGCCGCCGCGCGAAAGCCGGCTATACGATCTTCACGAGTGCGTGGCGCTTCCTGCCGGCGGTTAGCTTGATGACTCCGCCGGGGCCGACGTCGCGCACCTGCACGGTGTAAGCAATGTCATTCACCACGCGATCGTTGAGCCGGGCGCCGCCTTGTTGGATCAGGCGCCGCGCCTCGGCGTTGCTGGACGACAGCCGTGCCTGGACGAGGAGCCGATAAAGCGCGATGCCCGCGCCGAGATCGGCGGCGCTCGCCACGATCGTCGGCAGATCCCCGCCGATCGTGCCCTCCTCGAAGGTGCGTCGCGCCGTCTCCGCCGCGTCATCGGCCGCGGCTTCGCCGTGGGCGAGCCTGGTCGCCTCGAACCCGAGGATCTTTTTGGCCTCGTTGATTTCGGCGCCCGCGAGTCGGCCGAGCCGGGCAATCTCGCCAAGCGGCAGCTCGGTAAACAGCTTGAGGAACCGGCCGACATCGGCGTCGTCGGTATTGCGCCAGTACTGGTAATAGTCATAGGGCGACAGGCGCGTCGGGCTCAGCCATACCGCGCCCTGCGCGGTCTTGCCCATCTTGTCGCCCGCCGCCGTGGTGATGAGCGGCGTCGTCAGGCCGAAAAGCTCAAGATCGGCCGCGCGCCGACCGAGTTCGACGCCCATCACGATATTGCCCCATTGGTCCGAGCCGCCCATCTGCAGCCGGCAGCCATAGCGCCGCGCCAGCTCGACGAAGTCATAGGCCTGCAGCACCATGTAGTTGAACTCGAGGAACGAGAGCGGCTGCTCGCGCTCGAGGCGAAGCTTGACCGAGTCCAACCCCAGCATCCGATTGACCGAGAAATGCTGGCCGATTTCGCGCAAAAGCGGGACGTAACGCAGCGCATCGAGCCACTCGGCGTTGTTCGCCATCACGGCGGCGTTGCCGCCGCCTTCGAACGACAGGAAGTTCACGAAGTTCCGCTTGATCGCCGCCATGTTGGCGGCGATCGCCTCTTCGCTCATCAGCTTGCGCGATTCGTCCTTGCCGGAGGGGTCGCCGATCTTGGTCGTTCCGCCGCCCATCAGCACGATCGGCTTGTGTCCGGTCTTCTGCAGCCAGCGCAGCATCATGATCGAAACGAGATTGCCGACATGCAGCGAATCCGCGGTACAGTCGTAGCCGACATAGGCCGTCACCATCCCGTCTCGCGCCGCCTGATCGAGGCCGTCGAGATCGGTGCACTGGTGGATGTAGCCGCGCTCGTCGAGGATGCGCAGGAAGTCGGACCGGATTTTGGTCATGGGCGACAAATTATCGGCGGCCGGAATTTGCCGGCGGGGCCGCTCATTTAGCACGATCGCGCGCGATGCGACAACGACGGCCCGCCCGGACCGGACGCGCACACGACGGTTGATCGAATGACCGTAGATTCACGAATGCGACGTGCGTTGGGGCTGATGAGCGGCACCTCGCTCGACGGAATCGACGCGGCGATCGTCGACACCGACGGCGTGGCGCAGCTTCGCCTCGGGCCCGCGCTTACCAAACCTTACTCGAGTCGTCTTCGCGAGCGCCTGCGCCGGCTGCTGGGCGGCCGTCAGCCGGTCAAGGCGGTCGAGCGCGATATGACGCTCGCCCATGCCGAAGTCGTGGCTGAGCTTCTGTCCGCCGGCGGACTCGAGGCACGGTCGATCGACGTCATCGGTTTCCATGGCCACACGATCCTCCATCGTCCGCACGAGCGGCTTACCTGGCAGATCGGTGACGGCGCGCTGCTCGCTTCACGGGCGGGAATCGATGTGGTGGCCGATTTCCGCAGCGCCGACGTTACGGCGGGCGGCGAAGGGGCGCCGCTGGCGCCCGTGTTCCACGCCGCGCTTGCCGCGAGGCTGCCGCGCCCGGTCGCGGTGCTGAATATCGGCGGGGTCGCGAACGTCACCTGGATCGGTCCTGGCGGGCACGAGTTGCTCGAGTCCGCGCTCGTCGCCTTCGATACCGGGCCGGGCAACGCGCTGATCGACGACTGGATGTTGGCGCGTACCGGCCAGCCGTGCGACGCCGGCGGCGCGTGCGCTGCCGCGGGGAAGGTCGACGGCCGAGCGCTGGCCCGCCTGCTGGACCACCCCTATTTCGATCGGCCGCCGCCCAAATCGCTCGACCGTAACGCCTTCGACCCGGCGCCGGTGAGCGCGCTGCCGACGGCCGACGGTGCGGCGACGCTGACCGCATTCACCGCCGAGGGCGTCGGCCGCGCGATGCGGCAGTTTCCAGCGGCGGCCGTGGCTTGGGTCGTTACCGGCGGCGGCAGGCGCAATCCGACACTGCTGGCCGCCTTGGAGCGTGCAACGGGTCAACCCATGTTATTGGCCGAGAAGGTAGGCTGGAACGGCGACGCGCTCGAGGCGCAAGCGTTCGCCTATCTTGCAGTCCGCAGTCTGCGGGGCCTTCCCTTAAGCTACCCGCGAACGACCGGGGTCAAACGCCCGATGCCCGGCGGATCGCTGTTTCGGCGCGGCTGATTCGCGCCACCCTCAGGCTCTTAGCGCGCCGCCGCCTTGGACTTGTCCTTTTCGCGCGCCTCGCGCGGCGGCGCTTTCGGCGCGGGCTTGCGCGCATGGACGATGTGCTCCACGACGATCGCCTGCAGCTTCTCGAGCTTGTCGGTGAAGAAGTGGTTGGCGCCCTTGATCACGCGATAATCGATCTTGATTTCCCGCTGTTTCCCGAGCTTCTCGGCGAGCCGCTTCGCCGATTCCTCCGGGACCACCTCGTCCTTGTCGCCGTGGATTATCAGCCCCGACGTCGGGCACGGGGCGAGAAAGGCGAAATCGTAGATGTTGGCGGGTGGCGCCGCGGCGATGAATCCGTCGATCTCGGGCCGGCGCATCAGGAGCTGCATGCCGATCCAGGCGCCAAACGAGAATCCGGCGATCCAACAGCTCGCGGCGTTCGGATTGTACATCTGAAGCCAGTCGAGCGCCGAGGCCGCGTCGCTAAGCTCGCCCTCGCCACGCGCGAACGAGCCTTGCGAGCGCCCGACGCCCCGGAAGTTGAAGCGCAGCGTTACGAACCCAAGGCGCAGGAACGACTGGTTCAGCGCATACACGACCTTGTTATGCATCGTCCCGCCGTGCTGCGGGTGCGGGTGCAACAGAAGTGCGACGGGTGCCCGCACGTTCTTGTTCGGCGTGTAGCGGCCTTCCAGCCGTCCTTCGGCCCCATTGATGATCACGTCGGGCATTGGCGCTCCAGGTGTTAGGGCGAAAGGTTGTTATGCGTGCGGGCTGGCCGGAGAAACTTATCTTTCCACTAGGGAATGATCTATCTTTAGTGCCAATGCGTTAGATAGAGATAATAGTAAATACTTGACTGCGTTAGTGGGAGAAATATATGATTTGGTGCTGGCCCGATCGCCAAATCCGGCCAAGCGTTGAGCGGCGCAAGGTTCGGACGTCTGCTTACGACGACCCGGAGGCGGAGGATACTAGGAAGTTGAGCCCATGAACTTCAAGACTCTTCGCGATGAGATCGACGCAATCATGGCGCGTGATCCGGCCGCTCGGTCGCGGCTCGAAGTGGTACTCTGCTACCCCGGCTTCCACGCCGTCCTCTTTCACCGCCTGGCAAGTGCCGCGTGGCGTCGAGGCTGGACGTTGCTGGGGCGATTCTTGTCCCACAGCGGTCGCGGGCTTACCGGGATTGAGATCCATCCTGGGGCCAGGGTTGGGCGGCGGTTGTTCGTCGACCATGGCATGGGGACCGTGATCGGCGAGACGTCAGAAATTGGCGATGACGTGACTTTGTATCAGGGAGTGACGCTTGGCGGCACATCGCTCAACCAGGGCAAGCGGCACCCGACGCTCAAGGACGGCGCGATCGTCGGCGCCGGAGCGAAGATTTTGGGACCGGTGACGATCGGAACCGGCGCCCGCGTCGGTTCGAACGCGGTGGTGCTGAGCGACGTGGAGGACGGCGTGACCGTGGTTGGGATTCCGGCGCGCGCCGTCGTCAAGAAGCAAGCGATGGCGAAGGATTTTTGCGCCTATGGATCGACCGGCGACTTGCCCGACCCGGTGGCGCGCGCGATGGACACGATCTGCGCCGACGTCGGCGCGCTTCGGGCCCGCGTCGCGGAACTCGAGGGCCTGCTTGGAGCGCTCAGGGAGCAGGTCGAGGCGAACGAAGCGCTGCCGTTGCTTCATGAAGAGCAACGCGATCGCGTCGAACTCGCGATAAAAGGAGATGGGCCGTGAAGCTCAGCACCAAAGGACGTTACGCCGTAATGGCGATGGTCGACCTGGCGAGCACCAGCAAGGGCCAGCCGGTCGCGCTCGCCGATATCGCGGAGCGCCAGGAAATCTCGCTGTCGTATCTCGAACAGCTCTTTTCCAAGCTGCGAAAAGGCGGCGTGGTGAAGAGCGTACGCGGGCCGGGCGGCGGCTATCTGCTCGCCCATCCGATGGAGGAGACCCGAATTTCCGATATCATCCTCGCGGTCGACGAGCCGATCCGGGCGACGCGATGCGCGCCGGGATCGGCGTCCGGCTGCGTGACCAATCGCAGTCGCTGTCTCACGCACGACCTTTGGGAGGAGCTGGGCAACCAGATTCATCTTTACCTGAGCTCGGTATCGTTGGCCGACGTTTGCAACAAGCGGGTGCTTGGCACGAGCGGCGTGATCGCGCACCACGCCCACGAAGCGCCGACGGCGCGCAATCCCGAACCGATTGGCGCAACGGGCTGAACCGAACGCGACGGAACAGGACATATGTCATGACCGGACCCGTCTACCTCGATTACAACGCTACGGCGCCGATGAAGCCGGCGGTGATCGAGGCCGTGTCGGCGTCGCTGGCCGAGACCGGAAATCCGTCGTCGGTGCATCGCTTCGGACGGCTGCAGCGCCGCCGGATGGAAGCCGCGCGGGAAGCCGTGGCGGCGCTGGCCGGCGCGCGGGCGAACCAGGTCGTCTTCACCAGCGGCGGGACCGAGGCGAACAATCTCGCGTTGCGCGGAGTTGGCCGGCGCATCCTTGTCTCGGCGATCGAGCACGATTCGCTGCTCAAGGCGGCGCCCGACGCGGAACGAATTGCGGTGGATGGCGACGGCCGGGTCGATCTCGGCGTGCTTGCGGCAACGCTGGCGCGCGATCCTCGGCCAACGCTGGTTTGCGTGATGCTGGCGAATAATGAAACCGGGGTCGTCCAGGACGTGGCCGAGGCGGCACGGATCGCGCATGCTCACGGCGCGGTCGTTCACTGCGATGCGATCCAGGCGGCGGGAAAGATTGCCTTCGACATGGCGACGCTCGGAGCCGATCTCCTGTCGCTCTCGGCCCACAAGCTTGGCGGGCCGCAAGGCGTGGGCGCGCTCATCGTCGGCGATCACATTGCGCTCTCACCTCAACTTTTGGGCGGTGGTCAGGAGCGCGGCAGGCGCGCCGGCACCGAGAATGTGGCCGCGATCCATGGCTTTGGAGTCGCCGCCGGGCTGGCGGGCGACGATCTCGGGCAAATGGCCGATATCGCAAATCTGCGCGATGCGATGGAAACCCGTATCGCCGCGACGGCGCCGGTTAGCGTGCTTGGCGCGGGCGTCGCGCGCCTGCCAAACACGAGTTGCATCGCCATGCCGGGCGTGGCCGCCGAGACGCAAGTGATGGCCTTCGACCTTGCCGGCATTGCGCTTGGCGCGGGATCGGCCTGCTCGTCGGGCAAGGTGCGCGCCTCGCATGTGCTGGCGGCGATGGGCGTCGAGCCTTCGATCGCCGATTGCGCCATTCGGGTCAGCCTCGGCTGGCGCACCATGCGCGAGGAAATCGACCGCTTTGTTGATGCCTGGTTGAACTTGTGGACCCGCATTGGGCCGCGCGCCGCGCGCCGCGCCGAGGCGGCCACCGCGGCGCCGGCCGCATGATATGAAGAGGACCGGACTATGAACATCGCGACAGCGAATACGAACACAAGCAACGGCGGCAACAGTGGCAACGGCCACGGCCGCAACGCGCCGGCACGGCCGATCTATCTCGACTATCAGGCGACGACGCCGATGGATCCGCGCGTGGTCGAGGCGATGATGCCGTATTTCACCGAGAAGTTCGGCAATCCGCATTCGCGCAACCACGCCTATGGCTGGGAGGCCGAGGAAGCGGTCGAGAAGGCGCGGGCCCAGATTGCCGAGCTGATCAACGCCGATCCGCGAGAAATCGTCTTTACCTCCGGCGCCACCGAATCTAACAACCTGGCGATCGCCGGCGTCGGCCGGTTCTACAAGGACCGCAAGAACCACATCATCACCGTGGTCACCGAGCACAAATGCGTGCTCGACACCTGCCGACATCTCGAGCAGGAGGGATTTACGATCACATATCTGCCGGTGCAGAAGAACGGTCTCGTCGACCTTGACGTGCTGAAGAACGCGATCACGCCGAAAACCGTCCTCGTATCGGTGATGGGGGTCCACAACGAGATCGGCGTCATCCAGCCACTGAAGGAAATCGGCGAGATCTGCCGGGCGCAGCGCGTCTTTTTCCACACCGATTGCGCCCAGGCCTTCGGCAAGACCCCGCTCGACGTCGAGGCGATGAAGATCGACCTGATGAGCATCTCCGGCCATAAGATCTACGGGCCGAAGGGGATCGGCGCGCTCTACGTGCGCCGCAAGCCGCGGATTCGCCTCGTGCCGCTCATCCACGGCGGCGGGCAGGAGCGCGGCATGCGCTCAGGCACCTTGCCGACTCCGCTTTGCGTGGGTCTGGGCGAGGCGGCGGTGATCGCCAAGCGCGAAATGACGGCGGAGGCCGCCCGGCTCACCAGCTTACGCGACCGCTTCTACGACAAAATCAAGGCGCGGCTGTCGGAGACGTACCTCAACGGCGATTTCGAGCATCGCATTCCCGGCAACCTCAACATCTCCTTCGCCTTCGTCGAGGGCGAGGGATTGATGATGGGGATCACGGATCTGTCCGTCTCGTCGGGATCGGCCTGCACATCGGCGTCGCTCGAGCCGTCCTATGTGCTCCGCGCGCTGGGTGTCGGGGAGGATCTTGCCCACACCTCGCTTCGCATCGGCTTTGGCCGATTCACTACCGAGACGGATGTCGAGTACGCCGCCGACCGGATCGTCGAGGCGGTCCAGAAACTGCGCGATATGAGCCCGCTGTGGGAGATGGCGCAGGCCGGGATCGACATCAAGTCGATCCACTGGGCGGCTCATTGATCCGGCTGGAATCCGACCCCGCGAGACGCCATATTAAAGACTGAAATAAGGAGCATGGACCATGGCCTACAGTGAAAAGGTGATCGACCATTTCGACCACCCGCGCAATGTTGGATCGTTCGACAAGGACGATCCGAGCGTGGGTACAGGGCTGGTGGGCGCGCCGGCCTGCGGCGACGTCATGAAGCTGCAGATCAAGGTGAGCGCCGAGGGAGTGATCGAGGACGCCAAGTTCAAGACCTTCGGCTGCGGTTCGGCGATCGCGTCGAGCTCGCTCGTCACCGAGTGGGTGAAGGGCAAATTGCTGGACGAGGCGGCGACGATCAAGAATACGCAAATCGCCCAGCATCTTTCGCTGCCGCCGGTCAAGATCCATTGCTCGGTGCTGGCCGAGGATGCGATCAAGGCGGCGGTCAAGGACTACAAGGCGAAGCACGGTATCGAGAAGCCGGCGCAAGCCGCCGAGTAGCGGCGTCGCTTCTCGAAGATCGCGTCAAGGAGCCGAGAGTGAACGAACT
>CAZLYV010000006.1:0-3665 GCA_964563665.1 uncultured Acetobacteraceae bacterium | reverse complement strand
CCGGCGACCATTGCGCCGGCGGGCAGCAGCGCGCCGCGCAAGGCAACGCGCGCGCGGCCGGCGCCGATCACGGTGACCGCGGCCGCGGCCGAGCGGGTGAAGGCCCTGCTCGTCAAGCGGGGCAAACCGTCGGTCGGCGTGCGGATCGGCGTACGCTCGCGGGGCTGCTCGGGGCTCAGCTACACGCTCGAATACGCCGACACGAAGAACGGGTTCGACGAGGTGGTGGAGGCGCACGGCGTAACCATCTTCATCGATCCCAAGGCGTCGATGTTCGTATTCGGCACCGAGATGGATTTCGTCGAGGAGCAGCTCAAGACCGGATTCGTCTTCCGCAACCCGAACGAAAAGGGACGGTGCGGATGCGGTGAATCCTTCCACGTCTGACGCGCGATTCGCGCGGCGGCGCCAACGGCCGGCCGACGCGCCGGCCGTCGATGTTTGTGGACCGAGCGTCGATCATCCGATGGGACAAAGACGGCAAGACGCGAGTGGACGATGAACGACGTTTCGCGACATGACGGCACTGGCCGTCCGGCCAAAGAGGTGGTTGCCTGCTGGTCCTGCGGCGGGCCGACGCCCGAGGACGCCCTGTTTTGCGTTACCTGCCGCGCTATACAGCCGCCGCGCGCGGTGACCCATTTCGCGCGGCTCGGTCTGCCGGTGGAGTTCGCGATCGACCAAGGCGAGCTCGACCGCCGGTACTTCGCCTTCCAGCGCCTGCTTCATCCCGATCGCTTCGCGACGCGGAGTGCCCGCGAGCGGGTGATCTCGCAGAGCCAGGCGGTCAGTCTCAACGAGGCGTATTGCACGCTCAAGGATCCCCTCGCGCGCGCCGATTATCTCCTGAAGCAAAAGGGCGTCGCGGCCAATCCGGACGGCTGCCATACGATCAACGACCCCACCCTGCTCATCGAACAGATGGAGCGCCGCGAAGCCTTGATGTCGGCCGATACCCTTGGCGAGGTCGAGGCGGTGATCGCCGAGGCGGCAAGCCATATCGGCGAGAGCATCGCGGCGATCTCGGCCGCCTTTCGGCGCGGCGACATCGAGGCGGCCGGCCGCGAGACGACGCGGCTCAAGTATCTCGAAAAGCTGCTCGACGAGGCGAAGGCGCGCAAGGCGCGGCTGACGCAGGCGCCCGAGGAGGCGGCCCTCTGATGGCGAGCGACACCCCGCTGCTCCAGATCCACGAGCCCGGCGAAACACCGACGCCGCACGATGACCAGCGCGGGCTCGCCGTGGGAATCGATCTCGGCACCACCAACTCGGTGGTCGCGATCGCGATCGGCCAGAAGCCGGAGGTGGTGCGCGACGAACACGGCCACGGGCTCGTGCCCTCGGTCGTCGCCTATGGTCCGGATGGCTCGATCGTCGTCGGCGAAGCGGCCCGCCGCATCCTGCTCGATCAGCCGCAGATCGTCGTCAGCTCGATCAAGCGTCTGATGGGCCGTGGCGCCGCCGATTTGAAGGCGCTCGCCGGCGCGCTGCCTTTCACGCTGGGGCCACCCGCGCAAGGCGGAATGGTGCGCCTCCTGGTGGGTGCCCGGGTGCTGTCGCCGGTCGAGGTGTCGGCCGACATCCTGCGCTGCGTCAAGGCGCGCGCCGAAGCGGCGCTCGGGCACATCGTCGATCGCGCCGTCATCACCGTTCCAGCCTATTTCGACGACGCCGCGCGGACCGCGACGCGCGACGCCGCCCGGCTCGCCGGGCTCGAGTGCCTGCGCCTCGTCAATGAGCCGACGGCGGCGGCGCTGGCCTATGGTCTCGACAAGGCGGCCGAGGGCCTTTACGCGATTTACGATCTGGGCGGCGGCACGTTCGATTTCTCGCTGCTTCGTCTCGAGAAGGGCGTGTTCCAGGTGCTGGCGACCGGCGGCGACGCGCAGCTTGGCGGCGACGATTTCGATCACGCCGTGGCGGAGCGATTTCTTGCCGAACGCGCGAGCACGCTCGGCGGCCCGGCGATCGATTCCGGGCGAGCGAAGCTTGCGCTGGTTACGGCGCGGCTCGCCAAGGAGTGCCTGTCGAACCAGTCCGAATGGCGGGGCACGCTCGATCTCGGCGGACGTCCTTCGTCCCATCGGCTCGACGCCGCGACGCTCGAGCGTCTGATCGAGCATTTTGTCGAGCGCACGATCGCCATCGTGCGTCGCGTGCTCGCGGACGCCGATGTGGCGCCGTCGGCCCTCAACGGCGTGGTGCTGGTGGGCGGCTCGACCCGGGTGCCGCTGGTCCGGCGCAAGGTCGGCGGGTTGTTCGGCCGGCCGCCGCTTTCCGACATCGACCCGGACGAGGTGGTGGCGCTGGGCGCGGCGCTCCAGGCGGAGGCACTCACCGTCGGCTCCGACACATTGCTGCTCGACGTGACCCCGCTTTCGCTCGGCATCGAAACCATGGGCGGCATCGTCGAGAAGATCATCGAGCGCAACACGCCGATCCCGGCCGCGCTGGCACAGGAATTCACGACCTATCAGGACGGCCAGTCGGCGATGATGATCCACGTCGTCCAGGGCGAGCGCGAGACGGTCGATCAATGCCGCTCGCTCGCGCGCTTCGAGCTCAACGGCATTCCGCCGATGACGGCGGGGGCGGCGCGAATCCGCGTCACCTTCGCTGTCGACGCCGACGGCCTGCTGACGGTGAGCGCGCGCGAAAAGACCACCGGCGTCGAGGCGCGGGTGGAGGTCAAGCCGACCTATGGGCTTAGCGAGGACGAGATGGCGGACATGCTGCGCGCGAGCCTCGAGAACGCGCGCGAGGACATGGAACGGCGCCTGCTGATCGAGGCGCGCGTCGAGGCTCAGCGCACGGCAAACGCGGTGCGCGCGGCGCTCGACGCCGATGCCGACCTGCTTGCCGATGCCGAGCACGGCCGGATCGCCGCGGCGGTCACCCGCGTCGTGGCGGCGATCGCCGGCGAGGACCGCAACACCATTGCCGCGGCGAGCGAAAAGCTGGAGAAAATAACCCGGCCCTTCGCCGAGCGGCGCATGGATCGCGGCATCCGCGCGGCGCTCGCGGGGCGCCACGTCGACGCAACATAGACCGTAGAATCAATTCGAGTCGAACGGACATGCCGAAGATAACCTTTATCGATCCCGACGGCACGCGCCACGAAGTGGATGCGCCCATCGGCCTTTCGGTGCTCGAGATCGCGCACCGCAACAACATCGACCTCGAGGGTGCGTGCGAAGGCTCGCTCGCCTGCTCGACCTGCCACGTGATCGTCGATCCCGAAGATTACGAACGGCTCGCCGAAGCGACCGAGGACGAGGAAGATATGCTCGATCTCGCCTTCGGCCTGACGCATACCTCGCGTCTTGGCTGCCAGATCATCATATCCGAGGAACTCGACGGCCTGACCGTTTCGCTGCCGGCGGCGACCCGGAACATGATGGTCGACAAGGTGAAATGAGTCCGGGCGCCGCGGCCAACGTGAAGGGAAGGGGCGAGGCATGAACGGCAAGCTGCGCTGGACCGACATACGCGAGATCGCGATCGCGCTTGATGAGGCGCGGCCGGACACCGATGTCGTCAACCTCCGCTTCACCGATCTCTGGAAATGGGTCCAGGAACTCCCCGACTTCGCCGACGACCCCGATCGCTCGAACGAGAAAATCCTCGAGGCGATCCAGATGGCGTGGCTCGACGAGCGGGGATGA
>CAZLYV010000005.1:26871-33960 GCA_964563665.1 uncultured Acetobacteraceae bacterium | reverse complement strand
GGCAACTCTGCGAACCGCGTCACATGGCCTTCACGGATCGTGGTCATTTGCTTGCCTCCTCCGATCTGATGCCGCGGGCGCGACCGCGGCATACCCTGTTCCATGTCGATCAATATAGACGCGCAGGAGAGCCTTCGATGTGACCGACGTCACTGTAAAAATCAACCTAATTCAAAGGGTTATATATTTATCGCGGCACGGAGAACCTAAACGTCGGCTTGATTTGGCAGTAAGCGCTCGACCTCCGCCGGTTGTTGGGGCCCTGCCAGCAGCCGATCGAGGAGTTCAAGAACGGCCTCCGCCTCGACATGGGCAAGCGAGTAATAGACCGTCTGGGCGACCCGGCGCGTGACCACGACATTGTCGCGGCGCAGCCGCGCCAAATGCTGGGAAAGCGCGGACTGGCTCAAGCCAATCAGTCGCTCGAGCGCGCCCACGGATCTTTCTCCCTCGGCGAGATGGCATAGCACGAGCAACCGACGCTCGTTGCCCAGCGCTTTCAGGAGCGCGCCCGCCTGGCGGGCATGCCGATTGAGCTCCGCAAACTTCATGCAAGAAAAACATTAGAAGCCGAAGAAATAAATATCAAATGAAAAGATAATCAAACCAAGAGTCGGCGAGGAGAAAGACTTCCGGTGTTTACGCCGAATTTACCAATATCCTTTGGTATATCTTGGCCTCGAACGAGCGCGGCGATCGTACGGCCTAGAGCGGGCGACGTCATGATCCCGTAGCCGCCCTGGCCGGCCAGCCAGAAAAACCCAGGTGCATCGGGCGCTTCCCCGGCAACCGGAGATTTGTCGGCGACGAAGCTGCGGAGCCCCGCCCACTTGCGCACGATGCGGGTGACTTTGAGGGTGGTCGCGGATTCGAGCCTTGCTGACGCTTCGGCGATGTCGATCTCCTCCGGTTGGGCGTCGCAGGGCGGGGATGGGGTTTCGTCGGCTGGCGAAACCAGGATCCGCCCGGCCTCTGGCTTGAAATAGAAGCCTTCCGCCACGTCGCACGCCATGGGCCAGGGTGAAGGATCCAGCATCCGCGGCGGATCGCCCATCACCGGATCGAAGATGAACGCGGTCCGTCGCTTCGGGACCAGGCCAACGGCTGAAACGCCGGCAAGACGCGCAATTTCGTCGGCCCAGGCGCCGGCGGCGTCGACCACGCAAGCAGCGACGATCTCGCCGATCGCGCTCGATATGCGCCAGACTCCTTTGTCGCGGGCAAGCCCTCTCACCTCAGCGCCGGTCAACAGGCGGCCGCCGCGGGTCTTGAAGCCGCCAAGGAAGCCCTGATGGATCGCCTGGACGTCCAGATCCATCGCATCGGCCTCGTAGAATGCGCGTTGCAGGTATTCGCGCGATAGCACCGGCAAACGCTCGAACGCCTCGTCGCGGGCGATCTCGCGGACCACCGACTTGCCGCCCGGCCGTTGCCCGGCGGCGAGGTGCTCGGCGCAAAACGCATCCTGGCCGCTTGTCGCGATCCACAGCACGCCACGCGGATGAAGCAACTTGTAATCGGCAAAGCCCGCCGGCGGTCGTTCGAAGAACGGCCGGCTGGCGATGGTGAGCGCGCGGATGACCGCATTGCCGTAATTCTCGGTATAGAGCGCGGCCGAACGGCCCGTCGTATGGTAGCCGGGGTGCTCCTCTCGCTCGAGGAGCACGGTGCGGTGCGTCGCGGCGATCTCGTAGGCGGCGGCGGCGCCGGCAATGCCGGCGCCGATCACCGCGACGTCGACCGCCATCGGCCCGTCGGGCGTCACTCGGCCGCGGCGGGACCGCGCTCGAGCTGCGCGAGGCGCTGGGCGATGGCGTTGATCGGTCGCGTGAAGCGGGCGAGCAGCAGGTAGAGCGCGGGGACGACGAAGCTTGTCAGCAGCGTTGCGACCGTCACGCCGCCGATGATCACAACGCCGATCGCCGAACGGCTTTCGGCGCCAGCGCCGCTGGCGAACGCCAGCGGGACCGCGCCGACGATCGTCGAAATCGAGGTCATCAGGATGGGCCGCAGGCGGATGACGGCGGCCTCGAGCACCGCTTCGGGAATCGATTTCCCCTGGTCGCGCAACTGGTTGGCGAATTCGACGATCAGGATGCCGTTCTTCGCCATGATCCCGATGAGAAGGATCATGCCGATCTGGCTGTAGATGTTGAGGCTGATGCCGGTCATCACCAGCGCCAGCAACCCCCCGGTTACCGCGAGCGGCACGGCCAGCATGATGATGAGTGGATGGATCCAGCTTTCGAACTGGGCCGCCAGGACCAGGAAGACGACGATCAGCGCCAAACCGAAGGTGAAATAGAGGCTTGCCGAGGACTCCTTGAACTCCCGACTGGTGCCCTGATAGGTGACGCGAACCTCGGGCGGCAGATCCTCGGCGACGATGCGATCGAGCGCGCCGAGCGCCTCGGCGATGGTAAAGCCGGGCGCCAGCGAGGCGGTGATGGTGATCGAGCGCAGCCGATCGACCCGATTGAGTTCTTGGGGTCCCGCCGCCTCGGTGAAACTCACCAGGTTGGAGAGCGGGATGAGCTGTCCGGTCGAGCTTGAGCGGACATAAACATTGACCAGATCGGCGGGCGTCGCGCGATCCTCGGCGCGCGCCTGGGCGAGCACCTTGTATTCCTCGCCGCGATCGACGTAATTGCCCATCTCGCGCGAGCCGAACATCGTTTCGAGCGTGCGGCCGATCTGCTCGACCGTGACGCCCAGATCGGCGGCTTTGGCGCGGTCGATCCGTACGCGCAGCTCGGGCTTGTTCTCGCGGAAGTTCGAATCGAGATTGAGGAAGCGCGTATCGCGGCCGGCGCGTTCAATGATGCGGTCGCGCCATTCGCGCAACGTCTCATAGTCGGAGCCGCCGATGACGAATTGAACCGGCGGCTGGAAGCCGCGCTGGCCAAGCGAGGGCGGATTGACCGGAAAGGCGCGCACGCCGGGCAGCGCCTGGATTTTCGGAAACAGCTCGATCGTCATCTCCTGCTGCGAACGCGTGCGCTCGTTCCATGGCTTCAGACGCAGAAAGACCAGGGCGCTATTGACCGGCGCGGGTCGCTGGAATCCCGGCGCCATGTTGCTCATGATCGCGTAGCCGTCGCCGCGGTCGACCAGCGGCTGGAGCAGCCGCTCGATCTCCAGCACCTGGTCGCGCGTATAGGCGAGCGAGGCGCCTTCCGGCGCGGTCACCGGAACGATGATCACGCCGCGGTCTTCGATCGGAGCAAACTCCTTGGGCAGCGTGCGCCAGAGATTGTGGGCGAGAAGCGACACCGCCAGGCCGACCGCAAGGATGACAAGCGGCGCGCCCAGCGCGCGCGAAAGCAGCCAGCGATAGCCCCCGATCATTCCGACGAACACCGGCTCCGTCACCCGCACCAGCCAGCCTTCCGCCTCGTGCGGCTTGAGAAACTTCGAGCACATCATCGGCGACAGCGAGAGCGCCACCAGCCCCGAGAACAGCACCGCCGCGGCAAGCGTGATACCGAACTCGGTGAACAACCGGCCGGTGTTGCCCTCCATGTACGAGATCGGCACGAACACGGCGACCAGCGTCAATGTCGTGGCGATGACGGCGAAGGCGATCTGGCGCGCGCCGCGCATTGCGGCGAGCAGCGGCGGCTCACCCATTTCGACATGGCGATGGATGTTCTCGAGGACGACGATCGCGTCATCGACGACGATGCCGATCGCCAGCACGAGGGCGAGCAAGGTCAATACGTTGATCGAGAATCCAAAGGCGCCTACGACGATGAACGCGCCGATTGCAGACACCGGGATTGCCACCGCCGGCACGATCGTCGCGCGGACCGATCGCAAAAAGAGGAAGATCACGCCGATGACCAGGGTCATGCCGAGGAGGAGCGCGTGGAACACCTCGTTGATCGACTGCCGGATGAACACCGACTCGTCGTAGCCGACCACGACGTCGATGTCGGACGGCATCGACGGCTTGAGCCGCTCCATTTCGGCCTTGACGCCGTCGGCGACGCTCAATGTGTTGGCGGTGGACTGCCTCACGATGCCGAGCCCGATCGTGGTCTTGCCGTTGGCGCGCATCGCGCTGCGGTCGTCCTCGGCGCCGAGTTCCACCCGCGCCACCTCGCCAAGCCGGATCTGGTAGCCGCCCCGACTGGCCAGCACGATCCCGGCGAATTGCTCGGGCGTACGCAGGCGCGAATCGGCCTTGACGGTCATCTCGCGGAACCGGCTTTCGAGACGTCCCCCGGGCAACTCGACGTTCTGGCGCTTGATCGCCTGCTCGACCTCGTCGACCGAAAGGCCGCGCGCCGCCAGCGCCTGGCGATCGATCCAGACCCGCATCGAATAGCGGCGCTCGCCCGAGATGAAAACCGACGCGACGCCGGGCACGATCGACAAGCGGTCGCGCAGAAAGCGGGCGGCGTAGTCGGTGAGTTCGAGCTGGCCCATGCGGTCGCTCGACAACGCGAGCCAAAGGATCGCGCGGGCGTCGGAATCGACCTTGGTGATGACCGGCGTATCTGCGTCCTCGGGTAGGCGCGCGGCGATACGGGCCACGCGGTCGCGCACATCCGCCGCGGCGGCGTCCACATCGCGCCCGAGGCGGAATTCGATCGACACCACGCTGCGTTCCTCGCGGCTCGACGAGGTGATGGTCTTGACGCCCTCGATGCCCGCCACCGTCGACTCGACCAGCTCGGTCACCCGGCTTTCGACGACTTCGTTGGATGCGCCCTTATAGACCGTGGTCACCGAAACGATCGGCGGGTCGATCGCCGGATATTCGCGCACTGGCAGCCGCAAGTAGGCGGCAAGCCCGAGCACGACGACCATCAGGCTGATCACCGAGGCGAAGACCGGCCGCTTGATCGAGATGTCGGAGAGAATCATCGAACTTCTCCGGTTCAGCTGGCTGGGGGGCCGAAGGGGCGCGTGTTTACGCTCTGACCGTCGCGCACCCGCTGGACGCCGCGAACGATGACGAGCGCGCCCGCCGTGAGGCCTTGGACGATCTCGACCTCTCCTTGAAGGCGAACACCAAGCCGGACCTCGCGCCGCTTCACCCGGTCGCCTTCGACGACGAACACGAACTGCCTGAGTCCCTCGGCAAGCAATGCCTCTTCGCGAATGAGGATGGCGTTCTCGCGCCGGGACAGTGCCAGGTCGACATTCAGAAAGAGGCCAGGTTTCAAGATTTCGTCCTTGTTGTCGAACAACGCATTCACCCGCACCGCGCGCGTCGCCGGATCGATCCGGGTGTCGATGACCGACACCTTGCCTTCGAAGATCCGGCCGGGATACGCCGAAGTGCGTCCGATCACGTTCAGACCCAAAGCGAGCTGGGCCAACACGGTTTCGGGCACCGCGAATTCGAGCTTGATCTTCGACACGTCATCGAGGGTCGTCACCGGCGTGCCTGGCTGGAGAAGCGCGCCAAGGCTTACCTGACGCAAGCCCACCCGTCCTTCGAACGGAGCGGTGATGCGGGAATCCTCGAACCGTGCGTCCATCGCGCGCACCCGTGCATCGGCCGCGCGAAGCTGGGAACCGAGTTCGTCCAGGCGCGCCTCGGCGACGTTCCCGCCGGGGCGCAGTTGACGGGCGCGGTCGAGCCGCTGGCGGATCTCGTCGCGCTGCGCGCGCGCCTGGTCGAGATCGGCGCGCCGCTCGCCCGCCTCGAGTTCGATCAGCGCCGCGCCGGCGCGTACCCGCTGGCCCTCGATGAAGTTGATCTGGGCGACGATCCCGGCTTGCTTCGCGGTAATGGTGACCGATTCGTTGGCGCGCGCCGTGCCGACCGATTCGGTCCGCTCGATCACCGTGCCATTGCGCGCCGGCAGGACGTCAACCGTGATCGGCGCACCGCCGCCTCGTCCCGGCTGGTTGGGGTTCGGCGCCGCACCGCCTTCCGTCCGATTTTGCCAGAGGTACCAGGCGCCGCCGCCGAGCCCCGCCAGCACGACGATGACCGCCGCCTGGGTAATTAAACGCATCGCCAACCCGTCTCCGTCCCTCGCCGATCGTTCGTCGTTCAATTAATCGACGCGGCGCGAATTTACCAACGCATTCTATATGATATGGCATCGTCGGCGGGGAGGAAATCAAGCCTTGCACGGTGCGGCGCCTTGTTGGCGCCGGGGCGGCCTGTCACAATGAGATAAACCAGATAAGCACGGGTCGGGAAGGAATTCGCCCCGCGGCCGCCATGAGTACGCTTCTCGTTACGCACCTCGCCTGCATCGAACACGACCCCGGAACCTATCACCCCGAGCGGCCGGAACGCCTGAAGGCGGTTCTTGCCGGACTCGCCGACGACGCTTTTCGCGGGCTTGAACGGATCGAGGCCCCACGCGCGCTCGATCGGCACCTGATGCTGGCGCACCCGGCATCGTTCGTCGAAGCGGTGCTCGGCACGATTCCGCCGGCCGGCCGTCATGAGCTTGATGCCGACACGCTTGTCTCGCCGGGCTCCGGCGAGGCGGCGCTGCGCGCCGCGGGCGCGGTGGTGGCGGCGGTCGATGCGGTTGTCGGCGGCAAGGCGAAAAACGCGTTCTGCGCGGTTCGCCCGCCCGGCCACCATGCCGAGGCAGCGCAGGCGATGGGCTTCTGCATCTTCAACAATATTGCGATCGGCGCGCTCCATGCCCGCGTCGCGCACGGGCTGGCACGGGTCGCGGTAATCGATTTCGACGTCCATCACGGCAATGGCACGCAGCACCTATTCGAGCGCGATCCATCGCTGTTCTACGCCTCGACCCACCAATGGCCGCTATATCCGGGCACCGGCGCCGCCGAGGAACGGGGCGTGGGCAATGTGGTGAACGCGCCGTTGCAAAGCCACTCGGGGAGTGTCGAATTTCGCGCTGCCTTCGAGCGCAAGATTCTGCCGGCGCTCGATCGCTTTGCACCGGAACTGGTGTTGATCTCGGCCGGGTTCGATGCCCACCAGGACGATCCGCTCGCAAGCTTGATGCTGACCGAGGATGACTACGCCTGGGTGACCGCGGCGCTTGCCGAGGTCGCGCGCACGCACGCCAAGGGCCGCATCGTTTCGGCGCTCGAGGGTGGCTACGACTTGCGAGCGCTCGCGGCCTCGGCGGCGGTTCA
>CAZLYV010000005.1:11191-26771 GCA_964563665.1 uncultured Acetobacteraceae bacterium | reverse complement strand
GAAATATATGATATACCACCACGCTGCGGGGCAGCGAGCGTGAATGACGCCGACGAAGACTAAAAAAACGCGCTCCGCAGTCGATGGCGACCAATGCCGGACGAGGTAGTCGCCGCGAGGGAGGAACGTCCGCGAACACCAGACAATCGCCCGTTTCATCGAACGGGCAGCAGTTGCGTTCGGCGTCGCCAGGCGGACGGGCGTTGCTGCGATGAACCACCAACGGGAGGTATGAGATGCATCGACTGATCCAAAGAGGACTCGCCGTCGGCGCCATCACAGCGGTCGCCATCACGGCACTCATGTCTGGGGCGAAGGCTCAAGGATGGGAACCGACGAAGACGATCGAACTGATCGTGCCCGCGGGCACTGGCGGCGGCGCCGACCAGATGTCCCGAGTGATTCAAGGCATCGTCATCAAGCACAATCTGTTGAAGCAGTCGATGGTCGTAATCAACAAGGCGGGCGCCGCCGGAGCCGAGGGCTTTCTCGACGTCAAGGGCGACAAGGGCAATCCCCACAAAATCATCATCACGCTCTCCAATTTGTTCACGACACCGCTTGCGACGGGCGTTCCGTTCTCGTGGCGCGATCTGACGCCCGTGGCGATGTTGGCGCTCGACGAGTTCGTTCTATGGGTGAACGCCGAGTCGCCTTACAAGACGCAGAAGGAATACCTCGATGCCGTCAAGGCGGGCGGCGCTGGCAAGTTCAAGATGGGCGGGACCGGATCTAAACAGGAAGATCAGATCATCACCGTCGCGATCGAAAAGGCGACCGGAGCCAAGTTCACCTACATTCCCTACAGGGGCGGCGGCGAAGTGGCGGTCCAATTGGTCGGCAAACATGTCGATTCCACGGTCAACAATCCAATCGAGGCGGTCGCGCAATGGCGCGCCGGCGCGCTGCGTCCGTTGTGCGTGCTTGACGGCAAGCGCCTTCCGGTCAAGGAGAAGATGACCGAGACGATGTCGTGGGCCGATATTCCGACCTGCAAGGAGCAGGGGCTCGACGTCGAATATCTGATGCTTCGCGGGATCTTCATGCCCCCCGACGTGACGCAAGCGCAGGTGAATTTCTACGTCGATCTGCTGAAGAAGGTGCGCGAAACCCCGGAATGGGCCGATCTGATGAAGAATGGTTCGTTCAACCAGACCTTCATGGCCGGGGCCGAATACGCGAAATGGGTCGAGCGTGAAGAGGAGCGTCATCGCCAGCTCATGAGCGAGGCCGGTTTCCTCGTCAAGTGATCGGGCAATCCTGGCATTAGAAAAAAAGGGGCTCGCGGCGGTCGCCGTCGCGGGCCCCAAATACGATCCGGACGGACGCAATATGGAACAAAATCAGCCGGCCGCCGACGAACGCGGGGCCTCGACGTTCTTGGTGGAAATCGTCGTCGCCGCGATCCTGATCCTCGTCGGCGTCGTGGTCATGTCGGATAGCTTGCGCGTCGGCGCGGGTTGGGGCGCCGACGGTCCGGGACCCGGATACTTCCCGTTCTACATCGGCCTCGTCATCACCGTGGCGAGCGCCGTCACGCTGATTCAGACTCTGGTGCGCGCGCGTCTCGACCGCGCCAAGAAAACTGCGTCGATTTTCGTCACCAAGGGGCAGTTCAAGCTGGTGCTCTCGGTATTGATACCGACGACGATCTACGTGCTGCTCATTCCGTGGCTGGGTCTTTATGTGCCCTCGGCGCTATTTATCGGCGCTTTCATGTGGTGGCTCGGCGGTTATCGGCTGACGATAATCCTGCCGGTGGCAATCGGCGTGCCGGTGGGCGCCTTCCTGTTGTTCGATATCTGGTTCCTGCTGCCGATGCCGAAGGGGCCGGTCGAGGCGCTATTGGGCTTCTGAAAGCGCCGCCATAGCAGGTGCACGGACGATCACTTCGGGAATCCCACACCGGAACGTTGATCATCATGACGCCTCTGCGGAACGGCCGTCGGCCGGCGCCGTAGGCAGGCGAGGACAAGGCTGCAGATTCAAGACAGAGAAGCGGCGCTCACGACCGCCGCTGGCGATGGAGGAAGCGCCGTAATGGAAGAAATCACGCAGCTCCTTCACGGGTTCGCCGTCGTTTTGACCCCATACAATCTCTTGCTGATGTTGATCGGCATCACCCTTGGCGTGCTGATCGGCGTGTTGCCGGGCCTCGGCGGCGCCAATGGCGTGGCGATTCTTCTGCCGCTCACCTTCTCGATGTCGCCGACCTCGGCGATCATCATGCTGTCGTGCATCTATTGGGGCGCGCTATTCGGCGGCGCGATCACCTCCGTCCTGTTCAATATTCCGGGCGAGCCGTGGTCGGTTGCGACGACTTTCGATGGCTACCCGATGGCGCAGCAGGGCCGCGCGGCAGAGGCGCTCACCGCGGCCTTCACCTCGTCTTTCGTCGGCGCGCTTGTCGCCGTCGTCATGATCACGTTCGTCGCCCCGCTGGTCGCCAAATTCGCGCTGCAATTCGGACCGCCGGAGTTTTTCGCCGTCCAGTTCCTGGCGTTTTGCAGCTTCGTCGGTCTTGGACGCGGCTCGCCATTCAAGATCATCACCTCGATGATGCTCGGATTCGCGCTCGCCGCGGTCGGTCTCGACACCGTGACCGGGAATTTGCGCATGACGTTCGGATGGCTCGAGCTGCTGCGCGGATTCGATTTTCTCGTCGCGGTGATCGGCCTGTTCGGCCTCGGCGAGATCCTGCTGACGATGGAGGAGGGACTCGCCTTCAAGGGCAAGGCGGCGAAGATCAATCTCAAGGTCGTGCTCCAGACTTGGGCGGTGCTGCCGAAATACTGGGTGACGTCGGTGCGCTCGGCGGCGATCGGCTGCTGGATGGGCATCACGCCCGCCGGCGCCACGCCCGCCTCGTTCATGAGCTACGGCATCGCCAAGCGCTTCTCGAAGTCGGGCGATCGCTTCGGCAGCGGCCAGATCGAGGGCGTGATCGCTCCCGAGACGGCGGCCCACGCCGCGGGCACGAGCGCGCTTCTGCCGATGCTCACGCTCGGCATCCCCGGTTCGCCGACCGCGGCCGTGCTGCTCGGCGGATTGCTGATCTGGGGTCTGCAGCCGGGGCCGCTCCTGTTCGTCGAACAGAAGGAGTTCGTCTGGGGCCTGATCGCCAGCATGTACGTGGGCAACGTCGTCGGCCTCATCATCGTGTTGACGACCGTGCCGTTCTTTGCCGCCATCTTGCGCATCCCGTTCAGCATCATCGCACCCGTGATCCTGGTGATTTGCGCGATTGGCGCCTACTCGGTGCACAACGCGGCGCTCGATATCATCTACATGCTGGTGTTCGGCGTGATCGGGTATGTATTCAAGAAGCTCGATTATCCGCTGGCGCCGATGGTGCTTGCCCTCGTGCTGGGCGATCTCGCCGAGAGCTCTTTCCGCCAGTCGATGCTCATCTCGCAAGGGAGTCTCGGCGTCTTCTGGTCGAAACCGCTGGTCGCCGCGATCTTCTCGCTGGCGATGATCTTGCTGTTCTGGCCGGCGATCTCGTGGGTCTGGGGGCGCATCCGCGTCGCCAAGCCGGCTGGCGCCGAGTAGGGGCGGGAACATGCGAACCAGCGGCACGATCGAATGCGGGCGGCGGCAAGCCGGGGCGGCGATTTGCCTTGCAGATTATTCGTGATATATCATATTTCAGAAATGGCGCGGCGCATGCAATCCAAGACCCGAGCGACCTCGAGCCCCGCCGTTTTGCCGCGGCGGAGCGCCGGCGCTGGCGGCAAGCACGCCCGGGTCGAACGAGGCAAGGTCGAGCGAATGGCGGATCGGATGGTTCCGGCGCGGCTCGCCGTCGAACCGATCGACACCAGCTTCAGCTTCAAGAACAAGGCGTACAACGCGCTCAAGCAGGCCATCGTGTCGATGAACATTTACCAAACGGCCGGCGAGATCCGGCTCGATGAGCGGCAGCTGGCGCGGGATTTCGGCATCAGCCGCACGCCGATCCGCGAGGCGATGCAGCTCCTCGAGCAGGAGGGCTTCGTGCGCACCGTGCCGCGGCGCGGCATCTTCGTGGTGCGCAAGACGAAGCCGGAGGTGATGGCGATGATCACCGTCTGGGCGGCGCTCGAAAGCATGGCCGCGCGGCTGATCACGCTCCGCGCTTCCGACCGGGAGATCGCCCAGCTGCGCAAGATGTTCGCGACCTTCGAGAACAACAAGGTCCAGGCGAAGCTCAACGAGTATTCCGAGGTCAACATCAGGTTCCATCAGAAGATCATCCTGATGAGCGGTTGCGACCTGCTGATCAAGATCGCCGAGAACCTGTTTGCCCACATGCGGATGATTCGGCGCCAGACGATCGGCGAGAACCAACGGGCGATCCGCTCGATCCAGGACCACATGAACATCATCGAGGCGCTCGAGCGCCGCGACACAAGGCGGGCGGAGGATCTCGTGCGCCGGCACGCGCTCGATCTCGCCGATCATGTCGCGCGGCACGCGACATATCTCGATTGATCGCCGAAATTCGGCGGCCGTAAGCCGCCCGAGGAACCGTCGTGATCGATTTATTGGAGGAGAAAACCCATGGCTGAGGCGGCGACGAAATTGAGCGAGACCGCGCCCGCGGAAACGCCTGCCGAGAAGATTTCAGGCGGCCATCTGGTGGCGAAGTCCCTCAAGGCGGAGGGCATCGACGTGATCTGGACGCTTTGCGGCGGCCACATCATCGACATCTACCAGGGCTGCGTCGACGAGGGGATCAAGATCATCGACGTGCGCCACGAGCAGGTGGCCGCGCACGCCGCCGACGGCTACGCGCGCGTGACCGGCAAGCCGGGTTGCGCCGTGGTCACCGCCGGCCCGGGAACGACCGACGCCATCACCGGCGTCGCGAACGCGTTTCGCGCCGAGAGCCCGATGCTGCTGATCGGCGGCCAGGGGGCGCATGATCAGCATCGCATGGGCTCGCTTCAGGATCTGCCGCATGTCGACATCCTGAAGCCGATTACCAAGTTCGCCTCGAGCGTTCTCACCACCGAGCGCATCCCCGATATGATCAGCATGGCCTTTCGCGAGGCGTTCGCGGGGGCGCCTGGCCCGGTCTATCTCGAAATTCCGCGCGATGTCCTCGATGCCAAGGTCGATCCGGCGAAGGTGCGGATGCCAAAATTCGGCCAATATCGCGCCTCGACCAAGTCGATCGGCGATCCGCGCGAGATCGAGAAGCTGGCCGATCTCGTCGTCAAATCGAAGAAACCGGCGATCCTGCTGGGAACCCAGGTCCATACCTGTCGGGCGACCGACGAGGCGATCAAGTTCGTCAAAACGCTCAACCTGCCCGCCTACGTGAACGGCGCCGGACGCGGCACGTTGCCGCCGGGCGACGCCCATCTCTTCCATCGCACGCGCTCGCAGGCGTTCTTGGCCGCCGACCTGATCATCATCGTCGGCACGCCGTTCGATTTCCGCATGGGGTACGGCAGGCGGCTGTCGTCGAAGGCGACGGTGGTGCAGATCGATCTCGACTACCGGACGGTGGCCAAGAACCGCGATGTGTCGCTGGGGCTGGTCGGCGACTGCGGCGCCATTCTTGCCGCGGTCCTTCAGGCCGCCTCGGGGCGCGCCTCGAACGGGGCGAAGGAGCGCGAGGACTGGCTCAAGGAGCTGCGGGCGGCCGAAGCCAAGGCCGAGGCGGAGTGGGCGCCGAATATCAACTCGAACAAGACGCCGATCCATCCGTTGCGGCTCGCCAAGGAGATCAACGATTTCCTGACCGAAAACTCGGTCTTCATCGGTGACGGCGGCGACGTGGTGACGAACGCAAGCCACGTCATCAAGCCCAAGCGCCCCGGCCACTGGATGGATCCGGGTCCGCTCGGCACGCTCGGCATCGGCGTGCCATTCGCCATGGCGACCAAGCACGTCCATCCCTCGAAGGAGGTGGTCGTCCTGTTCGGCGACGGCACCTTCGGCTTGACCGGTTGGGACATGGAGACGGCGATCCGCTTCAAGCTGCCTTTCATCGGCGTCGTCGGCAACAATTCATGCCACAACCAGATCCGTTTCGGGCAGATCGCCAAATACGGGCGCGCGCGCGGCGACATCGGCAACCAGCTAGGCGACGTCGAGTTCAGCAAATTCGCCCAGATGCTCGGCGGCTATGGCGAGGAGATCCGCGATCCGAACCAGATCGGACCGGCGCTCCGACGGGCCCGTGACTCGGGGAAAGCGACGCTGATCAACGTCTGGATCGATCCCGAGGCCGTGGCGCCCGGCACCGCCAACCAGACGATGTACAAGTGAAGCAAAGACATCGGCGCCGATCCGGAAAATGCCGAACGGCGTCGATCTGCCAGCAACGATGAACTGACTGCTCAGAGGGCGAGGAAGGCAATGGTCAAGAAAAAATCGGCGAAGAAGCCCAAGGCCGCGACGTCGGCCCGGCGGGGGCTCATGGCTCGAAAGGCGAAGCCGCGCAGGGCGGCGGCGGCAAGCGCCGGCCGCAAGGCGAGCGGCGGCCCAAGGCCACCCAAGGGCAACAAGGCGCTATCCGGGGTCCGGATTCTCGACATGAGCCACGTGCAAGCGGGGCCATCGGCGACCCAGTTCATGGCCTGGCTTGGCGCCGACGTGATCAAGGTCGAGATGCCGGGGCGCGGCGACATCACCCGGGGACAGCTGCGCGACATGCCCAACGTCGACAGCCTCTATTACACGATGCTGAACTGCAACAAGCGCAGCATCACCCTCAACATGAAATCCGAGAAGGGCAAGGAGATCTTCCGCAAGCTCCTCCAATCCGCCGATGTGATTATCGAGAATTTCGGACCGGGGGTGATGGATCGCCAAGGGTTCCCGTGGCCGGTGATCCGCAAGATCAATCCGCGGGTGATCTACGCCTCGATCAAGGGCTTCGGGCCCGGTCCGTTCGAGGACTGCAAGGCCTACGAGAACGTGGCCCAGTGCATGGGTGGCGCCTCGAGCACCACCGGCTGGGAGGATGGCCCGCCGACCATAACCGGGGCCCAAATCGGCGACTCGGGCACGGGGATGCACTGCGTCGCGGCGATTCTGGCGGCGCTCATCCAGCGTCAGCGCACCGGCCGCGGGCAGCGGGTCGAGGTGGCGATGCAGGATTGCGTGCTCAATCTCTGCCGGGTCAAGATGCGCGACCAGCAGCGCCTCGCGCACGGGCCGTTGCGCGAGTATCCGAACAAGGTTTTTGGCGACGCCGTGCCGCGCGAGGGCAATGCATCGGGCGGCGGGCAGCCGGGCAATGCGCTCAAATCCAAGGGCGGCGGGGCAAGCGACTACATCTATGTGATCATCCAGCCGCACGTCTGGGAGCCGCTGATGAAGCTCATCGGCCGCCCCGAGCTCATCGCCGATCCGAGCTACGCCACGCCCGAGGCGCGCCTGCCGCGGCTCGACGAGGTGTGGCGGATCGTCGAGACATGGACCCAGCAACACGGCAAGTTCGAGGTCATGCGCATGCTAAATGAAGTCGACATACCATGCGGACCCATCCTCTCGATGAAGGATCTGATCGAGGATCAATCGCTCTACGCGCGCGGGATCATGGTCGACGTGCCGCACCCGACGCGCGGCTCGTTCAAGACGGTCGGCTGTCCGGTGCGCCTTTCGGATACGAAGGTCGAGGTGCGCACCTCGCCGCTCCTGGGCGAGCACACCGAGAGGGTACTTCGCGAGTTCATGGGCTACGACAAGGCGGACGTGGCGAAGCTGCGCGCCGAGGGCGTGATCTGACGAAAGATGGGATCGAGGCCAGCCGGGGGAATCACGGCTGGTTCCCTCGCGCGCGAATTCACCGATTGAGTTGAAATTCTTTTTAAGGGGGTTTGAGGCGTCCATGGCAATCAACAAAAAGGCGGTTCGCGAGGTTCTCGGCAAGGTCAGGGCCGACAAGCGAGCCGCGCTCACCGCACCCGAAGGCCGGATCGTCTGCGATGCCTACGGCATTCCGGTGCCGAAGGAGGGCCTGGCGACGAGCGCCAAGGAGGCGGCGACGCTCGGACGCAAGATGAAATTCCCGGTGGTGATGAAGATCGTCTCGCCGGATATCCTGCACAAGACCGACGCCGGCGGCGTCATTGTCGGCGTGAAATCGCCGGCCGAGGCCGAGAAGGCCTACAGCACCATCCTCGCCAACGCGAAGAAGTACAAGAAGGGCGCGCGCATCATCGGCGTCCAGGTGCAGCAGATGATGCCGCGAGCGCAGGAAGTCATCGTCGGCGCGGTGACCGATCCCTCGTTCGGCAAGCTGGTCGCCTTCGGGCTCGGCGGCATCCTGGTCGAGGTGCTCAAGGACATCACCTTCCGTCTTGCGCCGACCTCGCGCGTGGCGGCGCTCAACATGCTCGACAGCATCGCCGCTAGGGACGTGCTCAAGGGCGTGCGCGGCGGCGATCCGGTCGACCGCAAGGCGCTCGCCGATCTCATCGTCTTGGTGTCGCGGCTGGTGAGCGATTTCCCCGAGATCGTCGAGATGGATCTCAACCCCGTGTTCGCGCGCAAGAACGGCGTCACGGCAGTCGATGTGCGGATCGTTTGCGACTTCAATCCAAAACCCGCCCGCTTCCGCCCTTCGCCCGAGCAGATCCTTTCGGCGATGAACCGTATCATGAAGCCGGATGGCGTAGCCGTGATCGGCGCCTCCAACGAGACCGGCAAGATCGGCAATTCGGTGATGAAGAACCTGATCAATGGCGGCTACCTGGGACAGATATACCCGGTTCATCCCTCGGCGCCCGAGATCATGGGTCGCAAGGCCTATAAGACCGTCCGCGACATCCCCGGGCAGGTCGACATCGCCGTGTTCGCGATCCCGGCGAAGTTCGTGCCGGATGCGCTGGTCGAATGCGGCCAGAAACGGATTCCCGGCGCGATCCTCATTCCCTCCGGCTTCGCCGAGACCGGCAACCTCGAGCTGCAGCAAAAGATCGTCGAAATCGGCCACAAATGGAACGTGCGCCTGATGGGCCCGAACATTTACGGCTTCTACTACACGCCCAAGAATTTGTGCGCCACCTTCTGCACGCCTTACGACGTCAAGGGCAAGGCGGCGCTCTCCTCGCAGTCCGGCGGCGTGGGCATGTCGATCATCGGTTTCTCGCGCTCGACCAAGATGGGCGTTTCGGCGATCGTCGGTCTCGGCAACAAATGCGATATCGACGAGGACGATCTGCTCACCTTCTACGAGCAGGACGACAATACCCAGGTCATCGCCATGCACATGGAGGACCTGAAGGACGGCCGCGCTTTCGCCGAGGTGGCCGAGCGCGTCTCCAAGAAGAAGCCGATCATTGTGCTCAAAGCCGGCCGCACGGCGGCCGGCGCCAGGGCGGCGAGTTCGCACACCGGCGCGCTCGCCGGCAACGACAAGATTTACGATGACGTCTTCCGTCAAGCCGGGGTGATCCGCGCCATGTCGCTCAAGGACATGCTCGAGTTCGCCCGCGCGCTGCCCATTCTGCCGACCCCGAAGGGCGAAAACGTCGTGATCGTCACCGGCGCCGGCGGCTCGGGGGTGTTGCTGTCGGATGCCTGCGTCGATAACGGGCTCACGCTGATGAAGTTCCCCAAGGACCTCGACGAGGGATTCAAGAAGTTCATTCCACCCTTCGGCGCTTCGGGCAACCCGGTCGACATCACCGGCGGCGAACCGCCGACCACCTACGAAAGCACCATCCGCTACGGGCTCGCCGATGATCGCATTCACGCGCTCATCCTCGGCTACTGGCACACCATCATCACGCCGCCGATGGTGTTCGCCGAGCTCTGCGGCCGCGTGGTCGAGGAGGCGCGCGCCAAGGGCATCCACAAACCGGTCGTGGCCTCGCTGGTCGGCGACACCGACGTCGAGAAGGCGTCCGACTACCTGTTCGATCGCGGCATCATCGCCTACCCCTACACGACCGAAATGCCGGTGGCCGTGCTCGGCGCCAAGTACCGCTGGGCGCGCGCCGCCGGGCTTCTCTAGGCGGCGGGCGGGTGAGCGCCCGGTCGGCGAGGGCGCCGGTCGGGCCCCTGTCTCGCGGGAGCGACCGATGGCCGTCCTGGTCGATCGCAACACCAAGGTGATCTGCCAAGGCTTCACTGGAGCCCAGGGCACCTTCCATTCCGAGCAGGCGATCGCCTATGGCACGCAGATGGTCGGCGGCGTCACGCCCGGCAAGGGCGGGACCAAGCATCTCGATCTGCCGGTATTCGATACGGTGGCGGAGGCCGTGGCCAAGACCGGCGCCGATGCAAGCGCGATCTACGTTCCGCCGCCCTACGCCGCCGATGCGATCTTGGAGGCGATCGACGCCGGGATTCGCCTCGCCGTTTGCATCACCGAGGGCATTCCGGTCCTCGACATGGTCAGGGTCAAGCGTGCGCTTGCCCAATCGCCAACCCGGCTCATCGGCCCGAACTGCCCCGGCATCATCACCCCCGACGAGTGCAAGATCGGGATCATGCCCGGCCACATCCACCTGCGCGGCCGGATCGGCATCGTTTCGCGCTCGGGAACGCTTACATATGAGGCGGTGGCGCAGACGACCGCCGCCGAGCTTGGCCAATCGACCTGCGTTGGAATTGGTGGCGACCCGGTGAACGGAACCAACTTCATCGACTGTCTCGAGCTCTTTCTCGCCGATCGCGAGACGCACGGCATCATCATGATCGGCGAGATCGGCGGCACGGCCGAGGAAGAAGCGGCGGATTTCTATCGCCGACAGAAGGCGCCGAAACCCATCGTCGGCTTCGTCGCCGGCGCGACCGCGCCGCCCGGCCGGCGGATGGGTCATGCGGGCGCCATCATCTCGGGCGGCAAGGGGACGGCAAGCGACAAATTCGAGGCGATGAAGTCGGCCGGCTTTCACATCGCGCAATCGCCGGCCAGCCTCGGCAGCACGATGTTGAAGGCGCTTCGGGGCTGAATCGGCTTAAGCACTGGGATCGGTCAAAAGTCCGTTACGGAGCACCATGTCGCAATCGACGCCAGAAGTTCGTCGCCATAATCATCCGGGCTCGGGCCGCCGCAAGGCGGCCGTCACCCCGAAGGGCCGACAGGTGAAAGCGGACGCGGCTGCCGCGGTCAACGCGCTGCTGGGCGAAGCGCCGCGCCGGCGCGACCTGCTGATCGAACACCTGCACAAGATCCAGGACCGCTATGGCTGCCTGCGCGCCGATCATCTCGCCGCACTCGCGCAGGAAATGCGGCTGTCGCTGACCGAGGTCTACGAGGTCGCGACGTTCTACGCCCATTTCGATGTGGTGCTGGAGGATGAAACACCGCCGCCCCCGATCACGGTTCGCGTATGCGATTCGCTCACCTGCGAATTGATGGGCGCCGGCAAGCTCCTCTCCGAGCTGCGAAGCAAGCTGGGAACGGACGTACGCGTGGTGCGCGCGCCGTGCATGGGCGGTTGCGACAAGGCGCCCGTAGCCGCCGTCGGTCATGCGCCGGTCGAGCCGGCAACGGTCGAGGCCATCGCGAAGGCGGTCGCCGCCAAGGCGACGCACGCGCGGCTTCCGTCTTACAAAAGCTTTGCCGAATACCGCCGCGAGGGCGGCTACACGCTGCTCGCCGACTGCCTCGCTGGAAAACGCGAGCGCGAGGGCCTGATCAAGGCGATGGAGGATTCAGGCCTGCGCGGACTTGGCGGGGCCGGCTTCCCCGCCGGCCGCAAATGGCGCTTCGTTCTCGCCGAGCCGGCGCCGCGCCTGATGGCGATCAACGCCGACGAGGGCGAGCCGGGCACGTTCAAGGACCGCTTTTACCTCGAAACCGATCCTCATCGTTTTCTCGAGGGCATGCTGATCGCCGCGTGGGTGATCGAGGCGCCCGAAATCTACATCTATCTCCGCGACGAGTACCCGGCCGCTCTTGAGCTCCTGTTGCGCGAGATCGCCCTGATCGAGACGGCGGGTCTTTCGGCCAGGACGAAGATCCATCTTCGCCGCGGTGCGGGCGCCTATATCTGCGGCGAGGAATCGGCGATGCTCGAGAGTATCGAAGGCAAGCGCGGCTATCCGCGCCACAAGCCGCCGTTTCCGGCGCAAGTCGGGCTCTTTGGGCGGCCGACCCTGATCCACAACGTCGAGACCGTCTTCTGGGTCCGCGACATCGTGGAAAAGGGCGCCGCGTGGTTCACCAGCGCTGGCCGGCGCGGACGCAAGGGTCTCAGAAGCTTCTCGGTCTCGGGCCGGGTCAAGAACCCCGGCGTCAAGCTGGCGCCGGCGGGGATCACGGTCAGCGAGCTGATCGACGAGTACTGCGGCGGCATGGCCGATGGCCATGCCTTCAAGGGCTACCTGCCGGGCGGCGCCTCGGGCGGGGTGCTGCCGGCGTCGATGGGTGATCTGCCGCTCGATTTCGGTACGCTCGAGGAGCATGGCTGCTTCATCGGCTCGGCGGCCGTCGTCATTCTGTCGGACAAGGACGACATGAAGCGCGTCGCGCTCAATCTGCTCCGCTTCTTCGAGGACGAATCCTGCGGCCAGTGCACGCCGTGCCGGGTCGGCACCGAGAAACTGGTCAAGCTCATGGAACGGCCGAAATGGGATGACGCGCTGATGCAGGAGGTCGCCCGCGCGATGGCCGATGCCTCGATCTGCGGCCTGGGACAGGCCGCGGCCAATCCGCTTAAAATGGTGCTCCAACACTTTCGCGAGGACTTGCGATGAGCGAGACGGTCCGTTTCACGCTCGATGGCTCCCAAGTCGAGGCGGGGCCGGGCGAGACGATCTGGCAGGTGGCCAACCGCCTCGGCACCGAGATACCCCACCTCTGCTACGCGCCGGAGCCCGATTACCGGCCGGACGGCAATTGCCGCGCCTGCATGGTCGAGATCAAGGGCGAACGCGTGCTGGCCGCCGCGTGCATCCGCAAGCCGACTCCCGGCATGGTGGTGGAGAGCGCGAGCGAACGCGCCAGGTTTTCACGCCGGATGGTCTTCGAGCTGCTGGTCGCCGACCAGCCGGCGCGCGAGCGCACCCACGATCCGGATTCGAAATTCTGGCGCTGGGCCGACCGGGTGGGCGTGGAGTCGAGCCGCCTGCCCAGGCGCAAAGCGCCGCCGCCCGATCGCAGCCACCCGGCGATGGCGGTCAATCTCGACGCCTGCATCCATTGCAATCTTTGCGTTCGCGCCTGCCGCGAAGTCCAGGTGAACGACGTCATCGGCATGGCCTATCGTGGCCACGGCGCCAAGATCGTCTTCGATTTCGATGACCCGATGGGGGAGAGCACGTGCGTCGCCTGCGGCGAATGCGTGCAGGCGTGCCCGACCGGCGCGCTTCTCGAATCAACTCTGGTCGATGCGAACAATATCGGCGCGAAACAGGCGGAGCGCGAAGTCAACAGCGTCTGTCCATATTGTGGCGTCGGCTGCCAGATCGCCTACAAGATCAGGGACGACAAAATCCTCCACGTCGACGGGCGCCCGGGACCGGCGAATCTCAATCGCCTGTGCGTCAAGGGCCGCTTCGGGTTCGATTACGTGACGCACGCGCATCGCCTGACCAAGCCGCTCATCCGCAAAGCAGACGCGCCGAAGATCGCCGACATGGAGATCGATCCGGCCAATCCGCTCACCCATTTCCGCGAGGCGAGCTGGGCCGAGGCGCTCGATCTCGCGGCGGCCGGCCTCGCGCGCATCCGCGGGCGCGACGGCGGCAAGGCGCTCGCCGGCTTCGGCTCGGCCAAGGGCTCGAACGAGGAGGCGTATCTGTTCCAGAAGCTGGTGCGCACCGGCTTTGGCACCAACAACGTCGATCACTGCACGCGCCTTTGCCACGCCTCCTCGGTGGTGGCGCTCATGGAGACGATCGGCTCGGGCGCGGTGACGGCGCCGTTCACCGAGGCGCTGAATGCCGACGTGATCATCGTCATCGGCGCCAACCCGACCGAGAATCACCCGGTCGCGGCAACCTTCCTCAAGAACGCGGCCAAGCTCGGCAAGACGCTCATCGTGTTGGACCCGCGCGGCCAGGCGTTGAAGCGTCACGCCACCTACATGCTGCAATTCAAGCCCGGCGCCGACGTGGCGCTACTGAACGCGCTCATCCACGTCATCATCAAGGAGCAACTCTTCGACCGGCAATACGTCGCCGCGCAGACCGAGGGCTTCGATGCGCTCAAGGCGGCGACCGAGGCGACAACGCCCGAAGCGATGGCGCCCATTTGCGGCGTCGACCCCGACACGCTGCGGATTGTCGCCAGGACCTACGCCCGCGCCCGCTCGGCGATCATCTTTTGGGGCATGGGCATCTCGCAGCACACCCATGGCACCGACAATGCGCGCTGCCTGATTTCTCTCGCACTTCTCACCGGCCATGTCGGCCGTCCGGGCACCGGCCTTCATCCTTTGCGCGGGCAAAACAACGTGCAAGGAGCGTCGGACGCCGGGCTCATCCCGATGGTCTATCCGGATTATCAGCCGGTGAAGGACGCTTCGATCAGGGCCAAGTTCGAGAAATTCTGGAACACCCCGCTCGATCCCCAGCCGGGCCTCACCGTGGTCGAGATTATGGATGCGATCCACGCCGACGTGGTCAAGGGCATGTACATAATGGGCGAGAACCCGGCGATGTCGGACCCCGATGTCAGCCACGCCCGCGAAGCGCTCGCCAAGCTCGAGCATCTGGTGGTGCAGGACATCTTCTTGACCGAAACCGCCTTCTACGCCGACATCGTGCTGCCGGCCTCGGCCTGGCCCGAGAAGGACGGGACGGTCACCAACACCAACCGCCAGGTCCAGATGGGGCGTGCGGCGCTGCCGTTGCCAGGCGAGACGCGGCAGGACTGGTGGATCATCCAGGAGCTGGCGCGCCGGCTCGGACTCGACTGGAGCTACACCCACCCCAAGGACGTTTTCAACGAGATGCGCCACGTCATGCCGTCGATCGCCGGCATCTCGTGGGAGCGCCTGATGCGCGAAAACGTCGTGACCTACCCTTGCGCATCCGACGACGATCCCGGCCAGGCCGTCATCTTCGGCGACGGGTTCCCGACGCCGAGCGGGCGCGGCAAGATGGTTCCCACGCGCTACACGCCGCCCGACGAGTTGCCTGACGCCGAGTACCCGATGGTGCTCTCGACCGGACGCCAGCTCGAGCATTGGCACACCGGCGCGATCTCAAGGCGCGCGAGCGTGCTCGATTCGATCGAGCCGGAGGCGGTCGCCATGCTGTCGCCGGCCGATATGGACCGGCTCGGACTGATGCCGGGCGAGCGCGTGCGCGTGGCGACGCGACGCGGCGTGATCGAGCTCAAGGTCCGCGTCGATGACGCGCTGCAGCAGGGAATGGTGTTCATCCCGTTCTGCTTCGCCGAGGCGGCGGCGAATCTTCTCACCAATCCGAAGCTCGATCCGTTCGGCAAGATCCCCGAGTTCAAGTTCTGCGCCGCGCGCGTGGAAAAGGCGACAGCTGCCGTGGCGGCGGAGTAGCAGCGCACGCGTGATGTATATCCCCGAGTGAACGTCAGGTCACCAGCTCGTCGAGCGGCGCGTCGAGGGCTTCGGCGATCGCTTTGAGGGTTGCAGCCGACCCCGGCTTCCGGCCGGTTTCGATCTCCGACAGATATCCCGGTCGAACGCCGGCCTTCCTGGCA
>CAZLYV010000005.1:6337-11091 GCA_964563665.1 uncultured Acetobacteraceae bacterium | reverse complement strand
CCATGCCGAAAAACCGCTTGAGTCGCCGCCGTGTATCGCGCTACCAGCGACCACCGTCCACGAGCGTGCTTGCGGCCGAAGGGGAGCGGGGCGATGAACCAGCGGAGCGGGGCCGAGGCGTTCGTGCGGATGCTCGAACTTCACGGCGTCGATCACATCTTCGGCCTGTGCGGCGACACGAGCCTGCCGCTTTACGACGCGCTTTACCACGCGCGCAAGGCGATCCGGCATATTCTGACGCGCGACGAACGCTCGGCGGCCTATATGGCCGATGCCTATGCGCGCGTCTCGGGCAAGGTCGGCGTGTGCGAGGGTCCGAGCGGGGGCGGCGCCACCTACATCCTTCCGGGTGTGGTCGAGGCCAACGAATCCTCGATCCCGCTATTGGCCGTAACCACCGATATCTCGGTCGGGTCGCGCGGGCGCTACACGCTGACCGAGCTCGACCAAGCGGCGCTGTTCCGCCCGCTCTCGAAGTGGAACAAGATGATCGATCGCGCGAGCGATATTCCCGCGGCGGTGCGGGCGGCCTTTCGTCACATGACGACCGGGCGCCCGGGCGCGGTGCATCTGGGCTTGCCCTTCGACGTGCAAAAAGATCCGGTCGACGAGACTGATATCTGGGCCGATCCCACCCTCGGCCGCTATCCCGCATCCCGCACGGCGCCGGACCCCGCCATGGTCGCACGCGCGGCCCTGGCGCTCGCCACGGCAAAGCGCCCGATGATCATTTGTGGCGGCGGGGTCGTGCTGTCGGGCGCAGAAGACGAGCTGAGGCGCGTCGCCGAGCTCGTCGGCGCGCCGGTTGCGACGACCATCAGCGGCCAGGGGTCGATCGCGGATTCGCATCCGCTTGCCGTCGGCGTCGTTGGCTCAAACGGCGGCACGCCGGAGACGCGGAGCGTCGTCGATGCCGCCGACACGATTTTGTTCATCGGCTGCCGCGCCGGCTCGGTGACCACCGAGCGCTGGCGCCACCCGACGCCCAGCAAGGCGGCGATCATCCACATCGACGTCGATCCGAGCGTGATCGGCGCCAACTATCCAACCGAAGTGGGGGTCGTCGGCGATGCCAGGCTGGCGCTGGCGGCACTCGCCGACGCGCTCGCAGGCGAACGCGCAAAGCCGGCGGATCCATCGGCGCCAAGACGCATTGCCGCGGCGCGGGCGAAGAAGGATGCCGCATTCCAGGCGCTTGCCGCCTCGAGCAAGCGCCCGATCCGGCCCGAGCGTTTGGTCGCTGACCTTGCCGCCGTCCTTGCCGATGATGCGATCGTGGTCGCCGATCCCGGCACGCCGTGTCCGTACCTCTCGGCCTACTATCCCAAGCGCCGTACCGGCCGCCATTTCATCAGCAATCGCGCGCATGGCGCGCTTGGCTATGCGCTCCCGGCCGTGGTCGGCGCGCATTACGGGCGTCCGGGCGTCCGCTCTGTCGCGGTCATGGGCGATGGCAGTTTCGGATTTGCTTGCGGCGAGCTCGAGACCATCGTGCGATATTCGCTGCCGGTGACCATGGTCGTGGTGTCGAATGGCACTTTTGGCTGGATCAAGGCGGGTCAAAAAACCGGCTATGGCGCGCGCTATTTCTCGGTGGACTTCGGCCGCACCGACCATGCCGCGGTCGCGGCGGCGTTCGGCGTCAAGAGCTGGCGGGTCGAGGACCCGGCCCAGCTCAAGCCGACGCTCGCCCGCGCGCTCGAGCACGGCGGGCCCACGCTGGTCGATGTGATCTGCCAGCCGCTTCACGAGGCGAGGGCGCCGGTAAGCGATTGGGTCGCTTAAGCCGCACGATAACAAACGACGAAATTAGGGAGGCGTCATGCGTCGCAAGACACCAAAGGAGCTTCGCAGTCACCGCTGGTACGGGGTGGACGACTTGCGCGCCTTCGGCCACCGCTCGCGCACCAAGCAGATCGGGTTCGCGGCGGAAGACTACGCCGGGAAGCCGGTCATCGGCATCGTCAACACATGGAGCGAGATCAATCCGTGCCACGCACATTTCCGGTTGCGGGCCGAGGAGGTGAAACGCGGCGTCTGGCAGGCGGGCGGATTCCCGATCGAAATGCCGGCGATCTCGCTGGGCGAGCCGTTCATGAAACCCTCGACGATGCTCTATCGCAACATGCTGGCGATGGAGGCGGAAGAGTTGCTGCGTGCCAACCCGATCGACGGCGTCGTGCTGCTTGGCGGCTGCGACAAGACGGTCCCGGCGCTCATCATGGGGGCGACGTCGATGAACCTGCCGGCGATCTTCGTGCCGGCGGGCCCGATGCTGCGCGGCAACTGGCACGGCCAGATTCTCGGCAGCGGCAGCGACGTGTGGAAATACTGGGCCGAGCTCAGGGCCGGCAACATCGCCCAAAAGGACTGGGACGAGATCGAGGACGGAATCGCCCGCTCGTTTGGCACCTGCATGACGATGGGCACGGCCTCCACCATGGCCTCGGCGGTCGAGGCGCTTGGCATGACCCTCCCTGGCGCCTCGTCGATTCCCGCCGCCGACTCGAATCATCCCCGGATGGCGACCACCGCCGGCCGGCGCATCGTCGAAATGGTGTGGGAGGACCTGAAGCCGACCGACATCATGACCACGCGCGCATTCGAAAACGCCGTCACCGCCGCCATGGCGCTGGGCGGATCGACCAACTCGATCATCCATCTGATCGCCATGGCCGGGCGCGCGGGCGCGTCGCTCGATCTCGACAAGTTCGATACGTTGTCGCGCCGCACGCCGTTCATCGCCAACATCCGCCCATCGGGCAAATACCTGATGGAGGATTTCTTCTATGCCGGCGGCCTGCCGGCGGCGATGAGCCGGCTCAAGGATTTGCTGCATCTCGACTGCATCACCGTCACCGGCAAGACGATCGGCGAAAACATCACGCTCGCAAAGGTCTACAACGACGACGTGATCGTGCCGCGCGAGCGGCCGCTCAATCGCGAAGGCGGGCTTGCGGTGTTGCGCGGCAATCTCGCCCCGGACGGCGCGGTGATCAAGCATACCGCGGCGGACCCCAAGCTGCTCCGCCATGCCGGGCCGGCGGTCGTGTTCGACGACTACAACGACATGGCGGCGCGGATCGACGATCCCAACCTGCCGGTGACGGCGGAATCGGTTCTGGTATTGCGAAACGCCGGTCCGCTCGGCGGCCCTGGGATGCCGGAGTGGGGCATGTTGCCGTTGCCAAAGAAGCTCCTCAAAGAGGGCGTGCGCGACATGGTGCGCATCTCGGACGCCCGAATGAGCGGCACCAGCTACGGAACATGCGTGCTGCACGTGGCCCCGGAATCGTTCGTCGGCGGGCCGCTGGCGCTAGTCCAATCCGGCGACGTGATCGCGCTCGACGTGCCCGGGCGGCAGCTCAGCCTCAGCGTGCCGGACGAGGAACTCGCCCGGCGGCGCAAGGCCTGGGTCCGGCGCGAAACGATCTATCCACGCGGCTACGGGATGATGTACGGCCAGCACGTCACCCAAGCCGACAAGGGCTGCGACTTCGATTTCCTCGAGGGCCGCGCACCGATCCCGGAACCCGAGATCCACTGATGGCCGGCGCCAAACCTTATCCGGCCAAGACGATCAGGCGGCAGCTCGAGTCGATCTTCGCCGCCTGGGGCATGCCCGCGGAGCATATTACGGCGAGCGTCGAGGTGATGGTCGAGACCGACCTGCGCGGGATCGACTCCCACGGCATCGCGATGATGCCGCTCTATTCGCAGCTTCGCGCCGAAGGCCGGCTGACGATGGCGCCCGATATCCGAATCGTGCGCGAGAGCGCGGTCACGGCGCTAATCGACGCCGGCGGCGGTCTCGGCCATGCGCCCTCGATTCGGGCGATGGATCTGGCGATCAGCAAGGCAGCCGGCGCGGGGTTGGCGGCGGTAGCGGTACGCAACTCGAACCACTATGGGGCGGCGGGAATCTATGCCCTGCGCGCGGCCGAGCAAGGACTGATCGGTCTTGCAACGACGAATGTCTGGAAGCCCTCGGTGGTGCCGACACGCAGCGCCCAAGCGATGTTCGGCACCAACCCGATCGCCTTTGCCGCTCCGGCGAAGCGCAATCCGCCTTTCGTGCTCGACATGGCGACGAGCACGGTTGCGATCGGCAAACTCACCATTGCCTGGCTCAACGAGAAGCCGATTCCGGTCGGCTGGGCGCTCGACGGCAGCGGCCGACCGACCAGCGACCCCGCGGCGGCGCTAAAGCACCGCCTGCTAACGCCGCTCGGTGGCACGCCGCTGATGAGCAGCCACAAGGGCTATGGCCTGGCGGCGATGGTCGAGATTCTCTCGGCGATGCTGTCCGGCGCCGACTATGCCGCGACCCGGCCCCAACTAGCGCCCGAGCCGGACCGCTACAACGTCGGTCATTTCTTCCTGGCAATGAATCCGGCCGCCTTTCGTGCTCCTGGCGAATTCGAGGCGGAGGTCGACGATATGATCGACGCGCTGCGGCGCGCCCGACCGGTCGATCCGGCCGAGCCGGTGTTGGTGCCGGGCGACCCCGAGGTAACCGCGCGGGCGCGGCGAGAGGCCGATGGGGTTCCCATTCCCGATCGCCTTCGCGAGCAAATCAAGACGATCGCCGAGGCGGCCGGCGTGACGTTTTTGCTCGAGTAAGGGATGACGAGTCGGACGCCGGTGTTTGTTGCTCGCGTGCGGCGGCGCCAGCGGGTATTCTATCCGCCGAAAAGGGTATTTGCCGGCGGCGGCGAAAGAAAATTTCGTAAGCGGAGGAACGCATGACATCG
>CAZLYV010000005.1:0-6237 GCA_964563665.1 uncultured Acetobacteraceae bacterium | reverse complement strand
ATCAACACGCTCGCCGATCTAAAGGGCCGCTCGATCACCACCCAGCCGCGCGGGAACACCGGCGAGCTCATCACCCAGCACATACTCAAAGTCGCCGGGCTGTCCTACAACGATGTGAAGGTGAGCTTCGCGTCGTACACCGATTCGGTCTCGCTGGTGCAGGATGGTCACGCCCAGGTATTCACGCTCGGTACGACGGCGCCCGCCTCGGCGGTGATGGATCTTGCCTCGAGCCGCGACATCAAGTTGCTCGATCTATCGGCTTATATCGAGCCGATGCGGAAGCTCAACCCGGGCTATACGCTGATCGCGATCCCGGCCAAGACCTATCCCAAACAGGACAAGGACGTGAAAGTCATCGGCTATGCCACGCACATCGTCGCCTCCTGCAAGCTCCCTGAGAGCATGATCTATTCGATGACCAAGACGATGGCGGCCAACGTTTCGACGATGGCTGCGATCGTCAAGGCGATCGAGGGTCTGACCGTCAAGGACATGGCGGAGGATATCGGCGTGCCGTTCCATCCCGGCGCCGCCAAATTCTATCGCGAGAACGGCGTCAAGCTTTGACCACGGCGGGGCGGCGCTGTCGCGCCGCTCCTGTTTTCCACACCCGGTAGACGATATATCGCCACGCGGGCGGCCGGACGACACGGTGCAATCGATGCCGAAGATGGATTGGACCCACAGCGGAGTCGTTCGCCTCGCCACGGGCATCATCGGCGTGGCGATGGCGCTTTTCCACATGTGGGCGATCGCGTTTGGTGCGCCGGAGGCGATGATCTTCCGCGGCATGCACCTGCTCTTCGCCGTGGTGCTGATTTTTCTTCTCTACCGGTCGCGGGGCGATAGCGCCGGGCGTCCGCCATCGCTCGTCGACTATGCGCTTCTTGCTCTCGCGGCGGCACCCATACTGTATTTGTTCGTCAATTACGGTTACCTCGTTAACCGTATCTATTACATCGACGATCTGACAATCCCCGATATGGTGTTCGGGGTTATTTTGATTGCAATTGTGCTCGAGGCGACCCGCCGGGTCATCGGTTTGGCGTTGCCGATCACCGCGGCCGTATTTCTCGTCTACGGATTGTTCATCGCCCGGCTCGAGCCGATGCGGCTGCTCGATCAGCTCTACATGACGACCGAGGGCATCTTCGGCATCCCGCTCGGCGTGTCGGCCGCCTATGTGATGATCTTCGTGATGTTCGGCAGCTTCATGGAGCGAACCGGCACCGGACAGCTGTTCATGGATTTCGCGATGAGCCTTACCGGGCACACCGCCGGCGGACCCGGCAAGGTCGCGGTGATCAGCTCCAGTCTGTTCGGCACCATCTCGGGGAGCGCGGTCGCCAACGTGATGGTCGACGGCCCGATCACGATCCCGCTGATGAAGCGGACGGGATTCAAGCCCCATTTCGCCGCCGCCGTCGAATCGGTGGCGTCGACCGGCGGCCAGATCATGCCGCCGGTGATGGGGGCGGCGGCCTTCGTCATGGCGGAATTCCTTGGCGTGAGCTACGTGCAGGTGACGATCTGGGCGCTGATCCCGTCGTTGCTCTATTACGTGGCGTGCTTTGGAGCGGTGCATTTCGAGGCCAAGCGCCAAGGACTATTCGGCGTGCCGCGCTCCGAGATCCCGCGGCTCTCGCGCGTGCTTCGCGAGCGCGGGCATCTTTTTATTCCGATCTTGATCATCCTCGCCGGCATGTACAGCGGTTACAGCGCGCCGCTCGCCGCACTCGCCGGAACGCTCGCCTGTTTTCCCGCAGCCGCGCTCAGGGCCAATACGCGCGGCAACGTTCGTCCGCTAATGGTGATCGAGGCGATGATCGACGGTTCACGCAACGCGCTTACCGTTGCGCTCGCCTGCGCCTGCGCCGGCATAATCATCGGCGTCATCGCGTTGTCGGGGCTCGGCATCGTCTTCACCCAGTATGTCGTCGCGCTGGCGCAAGACTCTTTGATCTCGGCGCTGGTGCTCACCATGCTCGCCGGAATCGTGCTTGGCATGGGCATGCCGACGACGCCGGCCTACATCCTGATGACGGCGCTCCTCGTCCCGGCGATCATCAAGCTCGGCGTGATCACGCCGGCGGCGCACATGTTCGCCTTCTACTTCGCCATCCTGTCGGCGATCACGCCCCCGGTGGCGCTCGCCGTATTCGCCGCCGCCGGTATCGCGAAATCCAATCTCTGGACGACCGGATGGGCCGCGATGCGGATCGGCGCGGCGGGATTCATCGTGCCCTTTATGTTCGTCTACGAGCCCGCGCTGCTGATGATCGGCGATTGGCCGACCATCATTGTGTCGTTTGTCACGGCAACAATCGGTTGCCTGACGCTCGCCGCGGGCCTCCACGGCTATTTGCTCCGTCCGACTCCGCTGTGGGAGCGGGCAGTGCTGGTGGTGGCGGCGCTGCTGCTGGTCAACCCCGGCTGGATCAGCGACCTGATCGGCTTCGCCCTGCTGGCGGCGATCGGCGCCTTTCAGTACGCCGGCCGGCGCACCGAGGCCGCTCCGGCGCAAGCCGTACAACGGCGGGGTTGATCCAAAGCAAGCAGCGCCGGCGAGCGGCGATCAGCCGGGCCTGATCCAGACCGCGCTATCGTGGAACACCGCGCCGCCATTGGGCGGGGCGGGATCGTCGCCGACCAGCGCATTGATGCCGATCGCGTCGACGAAATCGGCGTTGGGCCAGATGCTTTCCACCACCACGACGCCCGGGCGCAGACCGTCGAAGACGCGGGCATGGATGCGCACACGGCCGCGCCGGTTGCCAAGCGTGACGATATCGCCGTCGGCGAGCCCGAGCGCCGCCGCGTCTTGCGTGTGGATAAGCGCGGTGGGGCGGCCTTCGCGTTTGCGCGAGGATGGCGTTTCGGTGAACGTGGAGTTGAGGAAATTGCGCGCCGGCGCGGTCACCAGGCGGAACGGGTGCTCGGCGTCGGTCTCCTCGATCGCCCGAAAATGGTCGGGCAGCGGCGGCATCTTGTACCCATAGGGCCCGAGCGACGCCCAATCGGGCGCGAAATGAAACCGCTTGTCGGCCGTCGGGAAGCCGTCGAGGAAGTGCATCGTCGCGAAATCTCCGGCGATATCGACCCAGCGGCGCGCTTTCACCTCCTCGGCGCCCGGCCAACCGGAGGCTATGAGCGTCTCATCGACGATGTCCAACGCCGTCATCTCGAAGCCGCGATGCCGCGCCCCAAGACGCTTGGCCAGCCCGCAAATCACGTCATGGTTGGAGCGCGCTTCGCCCGGGGGTTCGATGATCTTCGGGCCAAGCTGGATGTGGGGGTGGCCGCCCGCCTGGTAGACGTCGTCGTGCTCGAGGAACATCGTCGCCGGCAGCACGATATCGGCGAGCCTCGCCGTCGGGGTCATGAACTGCTCGTGGACGCACACGAACAAATCGTCGCGCGACATACCCCGGCGGACGCGATTCGTATCCGGACAGACAACCGCCGGATTCATATTCTGGATCAGCATCGCCGTCACCGGCGGTCCGCCCTGGAGTTCGGCAGGATCGTCGAGAAGGACAGCGCCGACGCGCGACATGTCGAGCGAGCGGATCGCGGGGTCGCGCGCGTCCAAACCCTCGATCAACGTCTTGTCCCAATGATAGGGCGTCGACAGGCTGTAGAGCGCGCCGCCGCCCAAGTATTGCCAGGCGCCGGTGACGGTCGGCAGGCAGGTGACGGCGTGAACGTTGGCGGCGCCATTGCGCGAGCGCCCGAAGCCGTAACCGACCCGGATGAACGAGCGCTTGGTTTGCCCATAAGCCCGGGCGAACCCGACGATTTCGTCGACGGCCAAGCCGGTTATCGTGGACGCCCATGTGGGATCGCGGGTCGCAAGATGCGCCTCGAGCTCGTCCGGACAATCGGCGTACTTCGCCATGTAGGCGCGATCGGCGAAACCTTCCTGAAACAGAACGTGCATGACGGCGCAGGCGAACGCGCCGTCGGTTCCCGGCCGCAGCATCAGGTGCTGGTCGGCAATCGCCGCCGTCGCCGTGCGGTAAGGGTCGACAACCACGAACTTGGCCCCGCGCGATTTGCGGGCGCGGGCGACGTGCGTCATCACGTTCACTTGCGTGTTGGCCGGATTGCCGCCCCACATCACGATGAGATCGCTCTCCGCCATCTCGCGCGGATCGACCCCGGTCTTCGCGCCCACGCCAGCGTTCCATCCGGCATCGACGATCGAAGTGCAGATGGTGAGCTTGATCCCCGAGTAGCCCATGACGTGGCGCAGGCGGTTGATGCCGTCGCGCTGCACGAGGCCCATCGTTCCGGCGTAGTAAAGCGGCCAAACGGCCGTCGAATCGTGCCTCTGGGCGGCGCGGGTGAACGCCTCGGCGACCTCGTCGAGCGCCGCGTCCCACGAGATTTCGGCGAACGCGCCCGAGCCCTTGGGCCCCATGCGTTTGAGCGGTCGCAACAGGCGTTCGGGATGATGCACGCGCTCGGCGTAGCGAGCGACCTTGGCGCAGATCACGCCGGCGGTATAGCTGTTTTCCTCGGCGCCGCGCACGGCGCCGATCGTGTGCTGATCGAGCCGCTCCACCTCGAGCGCGCAGGTGCTCGGGCAGTCGTGCGGGCAGGCGCTGGCGAAAAACGCACCCTGCCGTCGGCGTTCTGTTTTTATGGAATCGAGGCCGGTGTCGGGCAAAGCGGATGATTCCCGTTACGGTTGGGGCCTCGCGAACATACGGCGGCGGCGATTTTGCCGCAAGACACGGCGATCGGAGCTGTGGCAGATTTCCGCGCCTTTGTTTTGGACTATTCGCGATCTTGTCCCTCGCCGCATATTCAACGGAGTGACGACGTGCCCGATTTGAGCCTGACACGCCTTTCCGCCCGCGACATCGCCGCCAAGGTTCGGGCGCGCGACTTGAGCGCATGCGACGTTCTCGAATCCCACCTCGCCGTCATTGCGCGCGAGAACCCGGTGATCAACGCCATCTGCACGCTCGCCGCCGACCAGGCGCGGGCGGCGGCAGAGGCGCTCGACCGCAGGCTCGCCACCGGCGGCGGCGCCGGCGCGCTCGCCGGTGTTCCGGTCGGGATCAAGGACGTGACGTTGACGGCGGGGATCCGCACGACGTTTGGATCGACCCTTTATGCCGAGCACGTGCCGACCGAGGACGCGCTCGTCGTTGAGCGGATCAAGGCAGCCGACGGAATTGTCATCGGCAAGACCAACACGCCAGAATTCGCCGCCGGCGCCAACACGGTGAACGCCGTGTTCGGCGCCACCCGTAACCCTTGGAATCCCGCGCTCAGCGCCAGCGGTTCGACCGGCGGCGGCGCGGCGGCGCTCGCCTCGGGCATGATCGCGCTCGCCGACGGCAGCGATCTCGGCGGATCGCTACGCACGCCGGCGGCGTTTTGCGGCGTCGTCGGGTTTCGCCCGAGCCCCGGCCTGGTGCCGCGAGCACCCTCGCTGCTGCCGTGGGGCGTGCTCTCGGTCGCCGGTCCGATGGCGCGCGACGTCGAGGATGCGGCGCTCATGCTTCAGACCATCGCCGGACCCTCGCCCCGCGCGCCGCTCATGGTGCCGATCGACCGCCGCGATTTTGTCGCCGCCGCGCGTGCGGGCGTCGCCAGCGGCCTCAAGGTCGCCTATTGCCCCGACATCGCCGGCATTGGCGTTGACGACGAAATCGAGCGTGCCTGCCGTGCCGCGGCGTTCGAGCTTGCGGCCGCGGGCGCCGCGGTCGAAGAAATCGAATTCGATCTTTCCTTCGCGCGTCCGGCCTTCATTCAGCTTCGCGGTCAGCTCATGGTCGATGCCCATCTCGACCGACTGGACCAAATCGATCGGCTCAACCCCAATCTCGCGGGCAACATACGGTTGGGACTTGCCCAATCGCCGCGCGACGTCGCGCTTGGCGAGCGCGGGCGGGCGAAGGTCTTCGAACGTTTCCGTGAACTCTTCGAGCGCTACGACCGGCTGCTGACGCCCTCTACGGCCGTGCCGCCGTTTCCCGTCGAGCACAATTACCCCGAGGCGATCAACGGCAAGAAGATGGCGACCTATATCGATTGGGTCGCGCCGACGTCGCTTGTCACGCTTGCCGGATTGCCGGCGATCTCGGTGCCGTGCGGCCGGACGTCGGCTGGTCTGCCGATCGGGCTCCAGATCATCGGACCGCGGTGGGGGGAAGAGGCGGTGCTATCGCTCGCGCGCGCGATCGAAACCCGGCATCCGATGGGCTTTCCGCCATCGAG
>CAZLYV010000004.1:35348-37102 GCA_964563665.1 uncultured Acetobacteraceae bacterium | reverse complement strand
TGCAGGTGCGCGCCCAAGTCGACACCCGTGCCTTCGAAACCCTTCATCTGATCGAGAATCCGCCAAGCGACTGGTTCGCCAAGGCGCTCCGTCGCGGCCAGCGCGTGGGATACGATCCGTGGCTGCATACGCCTGAGAGCATTGCCCGGTTCGCGGCGGCGGCGGCGCAAGCCGGGGCGAGGCTGATCGCGCTCGAAGGCAATCCGGTCGATGCCGTATGGAAAGACCGGCCGGCCTCGCCCATCGCACCCGTCGTTCCCCATCCCGAGATTTACGCCGGACGCTCGGCGGCGGCGAAGCGCGTCGAAATCGCCATCCGGCTGCGTGATGACGGATTCGATGGCGCCGTCTTGAGCGCGCCCGATTCGATCGCCTGGCTGCTCAACATCCGCGGCGGCGACGTACCGCACACGCCGCTTGCGCTCGCATTCGCCATCGTTCACGTCGATCGCTCGTCGCGCGACGCCGCGATCGATCTTTTCATCGATCCGCGCAAGCTGGCGCCGGGTCTTGCAGCGCATCTCGGCAAACGGGTGCGCATCCAGCCGCCCGACATGTTCGCGCGCGGCCTGGTGGCGCTCGGCAAACGCCGCCGCCGGGTCGCGATCGACAGCCTCACGGCGGCGGCGTGGATCGCGCAGCGGCTGGAGCGGGCCGGCGCCGAAGTGATTCGCCGGGCCGACCCGTGCGCGCTCTTGAAGGCCTGCAAGAATCCGCGTGAACTCGACAACGCGCGCACCGCCCATCTCCGCGACGGCGTGGCCGTGACACGTTTCCTTGCCTGGCTTGCCGATGAGGGGCCACGCGGCGAACTCACCGAGATCGACGCCGGCGAGCGGCTTTACCAATTTCGGCGCGAGGGCGCGAACTTCCGAGATCTCAGTTTTTCAACCATCGCCGGCGCCGGGCCGAACGGCGCGATCGTCCATTACCGGGTGAGCCCGGCGACCAACCGGCGTATCGCGCCCGCCATGCTGTTGCTTGTCGATTCGGGCGCGCAATATCTCGAAGGCACCACCGATATCACGCGCACGGTCGCGATCGGCTCGCCATCCGAGGAGGAGCGCGACCGATTTACCCGCGTGCTCAAGGGCCACATCGCGATCGCCACCGCGCGATTTCCCAAAGGCACCACGGGCTCGCAGATCGATGCGTTGGCCCGCCGCGCGCTGTGGCAGGTCGGGCTCGATTACGACCACGGCACCGGCCATGGCGTCGGCAGCTATTTGGGCGTGCATGAAGGTCCGCAACGGATCGCCAAGGCGCCGAACGCCACCGCCCTCATGCCTGGCATGATCGTTTCGAACGAACCGGGATATTACAAGACCGGCGCCTACGGCATTCGCATCGAGAACCTGGTCGCCGTGCGCGAGCTGCCGGCGGATGGCGCCGAGCGGCCGTTGCTCGAGTTCGAGACATTGACCCTGGCCCCGATCGATCGCGCCCTCATCGAACCCAAGCTCCTGTCGGGTGATGAGCTGGCTTGGCTCAATTCCTATCATGCGCGCGTGCGCGACGCGATCGCCCCGCTGGTCGATTCAAGAACGAGCGAATGGCTCGCCGGTGCGACAAAGCCGATCGCGACCTGACTTCGCTTAATGCCGGCTTGCTTTGGCGCGCGAGCGCGCGAGAAATGCGCTCACTTTTGCTCGATTGCCGCACCCGGCCATCGAACACCATCGCCGCCGTCCGGTGCGCGAGGTATCGCGGAAATAGAGGATGCATCGCGGATTGGCGCATTTGCGCACCTTGGC
>CAZLYV010000004.1:31426-35248 GCA_964563665.1 uncultured Acetobacteraceae bacterium | reverse complement strand
GGCCGCGGCCAAATCCACGCCCGCCATGTTCGGCGCTCCATATCTCGAGCGGCCATTTGCCGCCGACGGCCATCTTGATTCTCATTACCACGCGCAACGATCACAAACCAGTGAGATGCTGCTTAACCAGTTTAATAGACATTGAACGGTTATTTCAATAAATCTAGATTCCCCGCCGACGGGCCGGCAATGGGTCGGCCATAGCAGCGGGAGACGAGCGACATGGGTACGATTCCTCTGGTTGATCCGGCGACTGCGTCGCCGGCGGCGAAGCAGCTCTTGGACGCCGTGCAGGCGCAGCTCGGCATGGTGCCAAATCTGTTCAAGGTCATGGCGCATGCGCCGGGCGTGCTTGGCGCCGTTCTTGGAACGCTCGACGCGCTGGGAAAGGGCAAGCTCGACGGCAAGCTGCGCGAGCGCATCGCGCTGGCGGTCGGCGAAAGCAATCGCTGCGGCTACTGCGTTTCGGCGCACACGGCGATCGGCAAGATGAGCGGTCTCAGCGATGGCGAGATCAACGACGCGCGCGACTACAAGGCGGACGACGCGCGCGCGCAAACGGCGTTGCGGTTCGTCGAGCGCGTGGTTGCGCGGCGCGGCGCGGTGGAGCCATCCGACGTCGAATCGCTGCGCAAAGCCGGGTTCGATAACGGCGAGATCATCGAAATCATCGCCAATATCGTCAACAATATCCTGACCAACTATGTGAACCTGGTGGCGGCGACGGATATCGACTTTCCCAAGGTGGCGCTCCGCTCGCGGGTGGCCTGACCCTTACGGCAAGCGCGAGGCACCGGCGGGCCGGGGGCACGTGCCTTCCGGCCCGCGCGTTTTTGCTCAGATAGTTTCGAAGAAGCCCACTTCATCGCCGGGCAGCTCGCTCGCCGCGCGGTGGATATCGACGCACATCTCGATGAAGCCGGGATCGTAATCGAAGGAATACGCGTCGGCGAAATTCTTGAGATCGCGGAGTTCCTTGCGGGTCAGCGCAAGCATCGGTCCGAAGCGCGCATCGGTCTGCCCGGCAATATGGCCCAGGCGGAAATTTTCGCCGATATCGCCGAGCGCGTAGTCGTCATCGAGATAGGCGTGCACCAGCCGCGCTTCGCCGTCGGGTCCTCGGGTGTAGACGCCATCGATCATGTGAGGATCAATCGCCGATCAGCTTGAGCCATTCGGTCTCGTCCAACGTCCGAACCCCAAGCTCGCGCGCTTGCGCCGCCTTCGATCCGGCGTCGGCGCCGATGACGACGTAATGGGTCTTTTTCGACACCGAGCCCGCGACATTGGCGCCCAGCGCCTCGGCGCGCGCCTTGGCTTCCTGGCGCGTCATGCGTTCGAGCGTGCCGGTGAAGACGACGGTCTTGCCGGCGATCGGCGAAGCGCCGATCTTCGGCACGACGAAATCTTCGACCTCGACCTCGCGCGCAAGATCGTCCAGCGTCTCGCGATTGTGCGGCTCGGCAAAGAAGGCGAGGATGTCGGCGGCGAGCGAGGGGCCGATTTGCCCGATATTGTCGAGATCGCGCGCCGCCTCGCCGTCGGGATGCCGCGCCGCGTCGTCCATCGCCTTTCGCCATGCCTTGAGCGATCCGTAATGCCGGGCCATTAGCTTCGCGGTCGCTTGTCCAACTTGGGGAATGCCAAGGGCGAAAATGAAGCGATCGAGGCCGATCGTGCGGCGCGCCGCGATCGCGGCGAGCAGGCGTTCGAGCGATTTTTCGCCCCAACCTTCGCGTTTTTCGATCGCAGTCGCGTGCTTTTGCAGGCGAAAAATGTCACCGGGTTTGCGGACAAGGCGATCGGCGAAGAACGCCTCGATGTGTTTTTCGCCCAGACCCTCGACGTCAAAGGCGTCGCGCGAGACGAAATGGCGCAGTCGTTCGACCGCTTGCGCCGGGCAGGTGAGGCCGCCGGTGCAGCGGCGCGCCACCTCTCCCTCGGCCCGCACGGCCCGGGCGCCGCACGCCGGGCAATGGTCGGGGAACTGGAATGGCCGCGCGCTCCTGGGGCGCTCGCCCTCCACCACGCCGAAGATCTGCGGGATCACGTCGCCGGCGCGCTGCACGATCACCGTGTCGCCGACACGTACATCCTTGCGGGCGATCTCATCCTCGTTGTGGAGCGTCGCTCGGGCGACCACCACGCCGCCGACCGTGATCGGCTCGAGTTCGGCCACCGGCGTAAGAACTCCGGTTCGCCCAACCTGGATCGTGATGGCGTTGAGACGCGTACGCGCCTGCTCGGCGGGAAATTTATGGGCGATCGCCCAGCGCGGCGCCCGGCTTATCATTCCAAGCCGGTCCTGCCAGTCGAAGCGGTTCACCTTGTAGACAACGCCGTCGATGTCATAGGAGAGTTTCGCGCGCCGATCGCCGATGTCGCGGTAGAAGGCGAGCGCCGCGTCGATATCGACGCAGAGGCGAGCATCGGGATTGGTGCGGATGCCCCAATGGCGAAAGCGCTCGAGCATTTCGAAGTGGGTCTTGCCGAGCGCGCCGGTCGCTTCGCCCACCGCATAGCCGAAAAACCGTAACGGACGACCGGCGGTAATTTTCGGGTCGAGCTGTCGCACGCTGCCGGCGGCGGCGTTGCGCGGATTGGCGAACGGCGGCTCGCCGGATTTTTGGCGCGCCTCGTTGAGCGCCACGAAGTCCGCGCGCTCGATATAGATTTCGCCGCGTACCTCGAGCACCGCGGGTGTGTCGCGGCCCTTGAGATCTCGTGGAATGTCGCCGACGGTCCGCAGGTTCTGGGTCACCTCCTCGCCGATTTCGCCGTCGCCGCGCGTGGCGCCCTGGACGAACTCGCCCTTGTTGTAGCGCAACGAGATCGACAGCCCGTCGATCTTGGGCTCGGCCGTCAGCTCGACGCTGTCCTTGGCGTCAAGCTTGAGGAACCGTCGGATCCGGTCGGCGAAATCCCGCACGTCCTCGGCCGAGAAAGCGTTGTCGAGCGACAGCATGGGCCTGGCATGACGAACCTTGGCGAAACCGGCCGCGGCCGGCGCGCCCACGCGCTTGCTTGGGCTGTCGGGGCGAATCAGATCGGGGAAGCGCCCTTCGATCGCCTGGTTGCGCCGGCGTAACGCGTCGTACTCGGCGTCCGATATCGCCGGAGCATCCTGCTGATAATAGAGCCGATCGTGGCGCACGATCGCGGCGGCAAGGCGCGACAGCTCGGCCTTGGCTTTCTCGCGTGTTAAATCCTCGACGGCGGTGTCGGCGAGGTCGCCGGCCTTGCGGCTCATGCACGCGCCCCGGCGATCAGGCTCGCCGCCGCGGCGCGCGCCGCATCCGTCACCTTGGCGCCCGACAGCATGCGGGCGATCTCCTCGCGACGGGATTTGGTGTCGAGCGCTTCGACGGCGGTGATTGCGGCGCCGTTCTGGTTCTTCTTGCTCACGCGCCAATGGTGGTCGGCGCGCGCGGCGACTTGCGGCGAATGGGTTACGACCAGAACCTGCACCTCGCCGGCAAGCCGCGCCAAGCGTTCGCCGACCGCGGCAGCGACCGCGCCGCCGATGCCGCTGTCCACCTCATCGAATACCAGCGTCGGGGCGGCCCCTTTGCGCGACAGTACGACGCGCAGCGCAAGCATGAAGCGCGCCAGTTCGCCGCCCGAGGCAATTCGGTTGAGCGGGCCCGGCGTGGCGCCGGGGTTGGTCGCGACCTCGAAGGTGATGCGATCGATGCCGTTCGGGCCGGCATCGCCGGCGGAGAGCGGCTCGATTGAAGTCTGAAATTTCGCTTTTTCGAGCTTCAGGGGCCCAAGTTCGCGCGTCACCGCCCTGTCGAGCCGAACGGCCGCCGCCCGGCGGGC
>CAZLYV010000004.1:28202-31326 GCA_964563665.1 uncultured Acetobacteraceae bacterium | reverse complement strand
ACCTGCGAAGCCGCCTCGGCGGCTTCGATCGCCGCGCGATCAAGGGCGGCGATCGCGCCATCGAGACGACCGCCGGCGTGCTGTGCGACGCGCTCGAGGTGACGCTGCGCCGCGCCAAGCGCGCCGGCGACGCCCTTGTGGTGGGTGAGCTCGGCGATGGCGGCGTTGAGGGCTTCGGCGAGCTTCTCGCGCGCCGCCAGAAACGCGCGCCGGCTCGCGAGTTCCGCCTCTTCACCCGGCTTTGGGTCGAGTGCGCCGATCTCGCCATGCGCGTGGCGCAAGAAATCCTGCTCGCTCTCGGCCTGCGCCGCTTCGGCTCGTGCGTTTTCCACCGCCGCGGCCGCGGCGCGCCAGGCGGCATAAAGTATGGAAAGCGCGCCCACCCGGTCATCGAGCGCGCCGAAAAGATCGAGCGCCTCGCGATGGGTCGAGGGATCGAGCAGTCCCTGGTTTTCGAACTGACCATGAATTTCGACGAGAGCGCCGCCCATCTCGCGCAATAGGCCGACCGATACCGGCTGATCGTTGACGAAGGCGCGGCTGCGCCCGTCGAGTCCAAGCGTTCGGCGGAGCAGCAACGGGCCGTCGATCTCCAGGCTTTGTTCGCGGGCGAGCGAAAGCAACGGATGATCGACCGCAAGCTCGAAGGTCGCGGTTACGCTGGCTCCCTGGGCGCCGCGGCGCACCAGTGCGCTGTCGCCGCGCGCCCCCAGCGCCAGGCCGAGTGCGTCGAGCAGGATCGATTTGCCGGCGCCCGTCTCGCCGGTCAACGCCGACAAGCCGCTCGCGAACTCGAGCTCCAGACGGTCGATCAACACCACGTCGCGGATGGACAGGCCGAGCAACATCACGACGCTCGCCGGTCAGGCGCCTCGCGCGGCAACGCTCCAGCCATTGGAACGCGCCGACATGCCGCGCGGAAAATCGGGTGCCGCCGCCCTAGAAGATCCAATTGAACGCCCGGGATATGATTCCCGGTCGGTCCTGCGCCGGCAGCTTGCCGGTGACGACGAGCGAGTACGAATCGAGGTACCATTCGCTACCGGGATAGTTGTGCCCGAGCACGGCTGCGGTGCGCTGGGCCTCGTCGGTGAGGCCGAGCGTGGTGTAGCACTCGATCAAGCGATGCAGCGCTTCCGGCACGTGGCTGGTGGTTTGCCAGCGGTCGGCGACGACCTTGAATCGGTTGATCGCGGCGAGATATTGGCCGCGTTTTTGATAGAAGCGCCCGACCTCCATCTCCTTGCCCGCCAGGTGATCATAGGTCAGCTCGATCTTGAGCCGCGCGTCGCGGGCATAGCTCGACTCCGGAAATCGGCGAATCACCTCATCGAGCGCCTTCAGCGCCAATTCGGTCAGCCGGGCGTCGCGCTGCACATCGGTGATTTGCTCGTAGTAGGAAAGCGCCTTGAGATAATAGGCGTAGGCGACGTCGCGATGCGACGGGTTGAGCTGGATGAAGCGATCAAGTCCGACGATCGCGTCGTCATATTTGTTGTTCTGGTAATTGGCATAGGCGGCCATGAGCTGCGCCTTGGTCGCCCACACCGAGTAGGGGTGCTGACGCTCGACCTCGTCGAACTGTTTGGCTGCCTCGACATAACGTTCCTCGCCAAGCGCATCGACCGCCTGGTTGTAGATCTGGTCGACCGGACGTTCGACGTATTTGTCCTTGTCCCTGGAGGAGCATGCGCCGAGGGCCAGGACGGCGATGACGCCGAGGGAGGCAACGGCCGGCCAGCGGCGGCGAGGGGGGCGGGGAAGCGTGGAGTTCATGGTCGCGAAATATACAGCAGATACGGCGGCCTTTCCTAGCCGCGGAGCGAGCCCACCTTGATGATTTGAGGCGGGCCGCACCGCCGGTCCGAAACGGTCAGTCGCCGGCGGCCGGATAGGCGCCGAGGCGGCGTACGGCCTGCTGGACCATCGGGGCCCGGTGCGCCGTCGACTCGACGTAGCGCCAGGCGTGAGGCCGGGCAAACAGGCTCCGTAGCGCCTGGTTATTGAGCTTGTGCCCGGAGCGGACCGCCTGGACGTGGCCGATGATCGGCGCCCCGGCAAGGTAAAGATCGCCCACGCAATCGAGAATCTTGTGTCGGACGAACTCGTCCTCGTAGCGCAGGCCGTCGCGATTGAGAATCTGATCGCCGCTGATCACGACCGCATTGTCGAGCGAGCCGCCGCGCACCAGCCCGGCCGCGCGGAGCGCGCCGATCTCGTGGGCGAAACCGAACGTGCGCGCGCGCGAAATCTCGGCCTTGAAAGCGGCTGGAGTCAGGCGAACCAGGCATTGCTGGCGCACGATAACCTCGCTGTCGAAATCGATTTCGAAGCCGATCGAGAATCCCGACCCCGGCAGGAACGCAAGGCTGCGTTTGCCGTCATCGGTGACCACCCGTTCGACGATCTCGATTGCACGGCGGGGCGCATCCTGCTCGACGACGCCCGCGCATTCGATCAGAAACAAAAACGGCGCCGAGCTTCCATCCATCACCGGAACCTCGGCGCCGTCGATCTCGACCAGCAGATTGTCGATCTCGGCGCCGAACAATGCGGCCATGAGATGCTCGATGGTGCCGACCTTGGCGCCCGCCGAATTTCCGATAATAGTGCACAGCCGGCTGTCAATTACGTGGCGCCAGTCCGCCGGGATGTCGCCGTCCCTCGACCGCAGCCCGGGGCCGCGCAGCATGTCGATCCGGCGAAAGACGATCCCGGTTCCGGGCGCCGCCGGCTTCAAGCTCATATGGACCCTAACACCGGAATGAAGCCCAGTGCCGGAACAGCCGATTGCTGTTTTGAGGGTTTTCTGGCGGACGCCGAATGGCAGCATTAACCACGACCCCATACGGTCTGTTTTCTCATTGTCTAACGGCCGAAATATGAAGCGCTTCAGGGGGGTAGTACCAACCCCGCCTGAAGCGCTCAAGTCACCTTTTGTTACGGTTTATTACAAGATTATCCGTGATCGGATGTCCGCTCAGTTGGCCTGTCGCCGCAGGAAGGCCGGAATATCGAGCAGGTCATCCTCGACCCGTGGCGGCACGATCCGGTCAGCCGGGTTGAGCGGGCCAAGACGGGGCTGACTGGGCCCCGGCTCGACGACCGGCAGGGACTGCAGCAT
>CAZLYV010000004.1:7872-28102 GCA_964563665.1 uncultured Acetobacteraceae bacterium | reverse complement strand
GGTCGCCGGCCGAGCGGGTGGCGTCGCGTGCGCCGGCTGACGCGCCCGGCCGGTCCGCGTTACCCGTTCGAACAGGGTTGGCAGCCGTTCCCGCTCCTTTTTCGACGGCGGTGCGCCGTTGGCCATAGCGGCCTCGGCGAACGGATTTCCCGCTGGCTGGGGCGCCGTTGGGCGGGCGAGCGGTGGGCTGGAGATCGTCGGCTCGGCTGGTCGCGGGGCGATGAACGGAGCATCAGCCGCGACCCGTCCCGATGGCGTCGAATGCTCCGCCGCTTGCGGCGCCGCCTCGGCGACGGTCGGCTGCGGCGCTGCCTGCATCGCCGCTTGAGCGAAGGCTGGATGCGCCATCGCCGGCCGCAGGCTTTGCGCCAACGCCGGCTGGGCCGCCACGGCCATTGGCTGTTGAGCCGAGTGCTGCGGCGCATCCATCTTCAACGCCGCGGCGCCCTCGGCGCGTCCCGCCGGTACGACCATCGGTCGCATCGGGCGATTCTGGGCAAGGCTGATCACCGTCGGACGCGGTTCGGCCATCGCTTGGGCGTCGATGCCGGTGGCGACGACGGAAACGCGCACCCGTCCGGTGAGGCTTTCATCGAAGGTCGAACCGAAGATGATGTTTGCCTCGGGGTCGACCTCGTCGCGGATCCGGTTGGCCGCCTCGTCGACCTCGAACAGCGTCATGTCGGGGCCGCCGGTGATATTGATCAGGACCCCGCGGGCGCCCTTCATCGAAACATCGTCGAGCAGCGGGTTCGAGATCGCCTTCTGCGCGGCGTCAAGGGCGCGGCTGTCGCCCTCCGCCTCTCCAGTTCCCATCATCGCCTTCCCCATCTCGCTCATCACGGTGCGGATGTCGGCGAAGTCGAGATTGATCAGGCCCGGCATCACCATCAGGTCGGTGACGCCGCGCACGCCGGAATAGAGCACGTCGTCCGCCATCTTGAAGGCGTCGGCGAACGTCGTGCGCTCGTTCGCCACCCGGAACAGGTTTTGGTTCGGAATAATGATGAGCGTGTCGACGTAATGCTGCATCTCCTCGATGCCTGCCTCGGCGATGCGCATCCGGTGCTGGCCCTCGAAGTGGAACGGTTTCGTCACCACGCCCACCGTGAGAAGACCCTGCTCGCGCGCCGCGCGCGCGATCACCGGTCCGGCCCCGGTGCCGGTGCCCCCGCCCATGCCGGCGGCGATGAACACCATGTGCGAACCCGCGAGCGCGTCGACCAGCTCGTTGATCGCTTCCTCGGCGGCTGCGCGTCCGGCCTCCGGCCGCGAGCCTGCGCCGAGCCCCTGCGTCACGCCAAGACCGAGCTGAATGCGCCGCTCGGCAAGCGATTGAGAGAGCGCCTGGGCATCGGTGTTGGCGACGATGAAGTCCACGCCCTCGAGTTTGGCGCGGATCATGTTGTTGACCGCGTTGCCGCCGGCGCCGCCGACGCCGAAGACGGTGATGCGGGGTTTGAGCTCGGCGGAACTCCGCGGTACGGAGAGATTGATCGTCATTTTTGGCCTCCAATCATCTTGATCTGCTTGTCTTTCGACACCGGGTGCCGCCCGGCAACGGTTTTTAGGATTCGACGAACGCTGATTCACATATTTTCGCGCAGCCATAGACCGAAGCGGCTGAACAGACCGACCGAGGCGCCCTCGCCAAAGGCTTGGGCCGCCGGCCGGACGGTTTCGACGCTGGTCCGCATCGCGAACGCCAACAAGCCGGCGCAGGCGGAAAACGCCGGGCCTCCGGTCTGGTCGGAGAGTCCGGGAAGACGGATCGGACGTCCCATCCGCACCTGCTTGTCGAGAACCAGGGCGGCAAGCTCGCGCGCGCCCTGCAACTGGCTGGCGCCGCCGGTAAGCACCACGCGGCGCCCGGCGATCTTGTCGAAGCCGCTCGCCTCGATGCGCGAGCGGACGAGCTCGAAGGTTTCCTCGAGCCGCGGCTGGATGATGCCGGTGAGGATCGATTTCGGGACGTGGTTCGGCTGAACGTGGTCCTCCTCGCCGACCAGCGGCACGTCGATGATCTCGCGCGCATCGGCGGGCGAGGCGACGGCGCTGCCGTAAAGCGTCTTGAGACGCTCGGCGTGCACGACCGGCGTCGAGAGGCCGCGCGCGATGTCGTTCGTCACATGATTGCCGCCGATCGGCACGCAGTCGGTATGGATGACGTTGCCATCGAAGAAGATTGCGACGGATGTCGTGCCGCCCCCCATGTCGATGACGGTGACGCCGAGGTCCATCTCGTCCTCGACCAACGCCGCGAGGCCCGCCGCGTAGGCGCTGACCACGAAGGCGTCGATGTCGAGGCGGCATCGGCCGATGACCGTCTCGAGGTTGCGCACCGCGCCGGCGCTCGCCGTCACCAGATGCATATTTACGCCGAGCCGCTCGCCATACATGCCGCGCGGGTCGCGGATGCCGCGGCTGCCGTCGATCGTGTAGCCGACCGGAATGGCGTGCAGCAGACGGCGCTCGCCTTGGCTGTGGGCGGCGCGGCCCTGGTCGACCACACGACGAACATCGGCATCGCCGATCTCGTGGCCGGCGATCGATACCTCGACGCCGATGGTGCGCGAGGTCGGCGAGCCGCCCGAGACATTGACCAGCACCGCGTGCAAGGTGTCGCCGGCCATCTGCTCGGCGGCGCTCACCGCGTTCAATATCGACTGCTCGGCCTGCTCCATGTCGACGATGGCGCCGTTGCGCATCCCCTTCGACACCTGGTGGCCGATTCCGATCACGCGCGCCGCGGCGCTTTGTGCGCCAGGGTCGATCTTGGCGACGAAGCAAGCGATCTTGGTCGAGCCGACGTCGAGCGCCGCGACCAGGCCATTGCGCGATTTCTTCTTCGTCTTGCTCACGGCATTTCCCTCCGCCAGAACCCTTGTCATGTCGGTCGTCCCGATGGCCGCGTGGCTTTGGCCGGCACCGGCGGCGGCGTCTCGCGTAACATGCGCAGGATCAAACGATCGGGCAGGCGCAGATCGACCACGGTGATATTGCGCTCGAGCAGTCCTTCGCCGCGGACAAGCTCGGCAAGCCGCGCCCACGCCGCGCCGGGGTTGATTTCCGGTAGGTGGACATCGACGCCGTTGTCGAAACGAAGCGTCCAGCGCCGCCCGCCGACCCGGATCGCCGCGCTGACGCGCATTTCCACCTCGGGTTCGGTTGCCAGCAGCGCCAACAGCGCGGCCGCATTTCGCGCCGCGTCGGATCCCACGACCAGCGGCAGCCGCGCGAAGCGGCCGATATCGGCGCCGCGAATTTCGCTGCCCTCGCGGTCGATCACCGACATGCGGCCGTCGCGTTGCCAAAGGGCCAGCGGCCGGCGCTCCACCAGCCGAACGTAGATCACGTCCGGCAGTCGCCGCTCGACCGCGGCATGGGCGACCCAAGGGAGCTTCTCGAGCTCCGCCTTGGCCCTCGCCGGGCTGAAGGTGAAAATCGGCGCGCCGCGACGAACCTCGATCGCCACCAAGATATCGGCGACGGCGGTCTCGTCCCGGCCCTCGACCAGGATTTCGTGCACCGCGAGGCCGAAGCGCGCGCTCGCGAACAGGGCGCGCTCGGATGCCTCGAGGGCAAAGACGCCGACCTGGCCCGGCATGCCGCTTCGCCATAGATAAGCGCCTCCGGCGCAAACCATGGCGCCGAGCGTCGCCAGAGAGACGACCTTCCAGATCCGCGGACGTCGCCACCAAGATGACCGGCGGGCGGCCGCGCGACGAGGCGATGTCGAGCGCGCTCGCATTACGACGCCCTCCGCAGACGCTCGCACGTCGCGCGCTCGAGGAGCCATTGGCAGAGCGCGCCGAACGATATGCCGAGCGCCTTTGCCTGCTCCGGGACCAGCGACAGCGGGGTGAAGCCCGGCTGGGTGTTGATTTCGAGAAAATACAGTCCCTCGATTCCGGGCTTGCGGTCGTCGAACCGGAAGTCGCTGCGGCTGATGCCGCGGCAGCCAAGCGTCTGATGGGCAAGGAGCGCGATACGCATTGCTTCGTCGAACACCGGCTTGGGCACCGGAGCCGGGATGACGTGCTCGGCGTGGCCCGGCGTGTATTTCTTCGTGTAATCGAAATGCGTACCCTTGAAGCGGATCTCGGTGACCGATAGCGCCCGCTCGCCCATCACGCCGACCGTCAGCTCGCGGCCGGCGATGTATTCCTCGACCAGCACGGCCTCGCCGGCCATGGCGCCCTCTTCGGCGGGTGGCGCGTTGTCGCCATTGGCGACGATACGTACGCCGAGCGTCGAACCTTCATCGACCGGTTTCACCACGTAGGGACGGGGCATCGGATCGCCGCGACCAAGCTCGGCGCGGGCGAGGACGCGGCCGCGAGGCGTGCGGACGCCGACCGATTCGACGATGCGCTTGGTCGTCGGCTTATCCATCGCCATCGCCGAGGCGAGTACGCCCGAATGCGTGTAGGGGATGCCAAGGAGCTCGAGGAGCCCCTGGATGCAACCGTCCTCGCCATAGCGGCCGTGCAGCGCGTTGAACACGGCGTCGGGCCGCGGCTCGAGCGTGCGCAGCATCTCTTCGATGTCGTCCGTCATTTCGAAGCTGACGACGTCGTGGCCGAAATCGGCGAGTGCGCGGGCCACCGCCGTGCCGCTCACCAGCGACACCTCGCGCTCGGCCGAGATGCCGCCCATCAGCACCACGATGCGCTTCGCCTGGGCGGTCATGGCGCGCCCCCGGGCGTCGCGGGCATGCCGATGCGGCGGATCTCCCATTCGAGCGTGACGCCGAACTTGTCCTGCACGCGGGCGCGAACCGCCTCGCCCAGCCCCTCGATGTCGGCGGCCGTCGCGGTTCCCGTGTTGACCAGGAAATTGCAGTGCATCGGCGAGACTTGCGCCCCGCCGCGGACGAGACCGCGGCAGCCGGCGGCGTCGATCAATTCCCAGGCCTTGCGACCGCCGCCTGCCGGATCGGTCGGGTTGGCGAAGGTCGAACCGCCGGTGCGCGTGCGCAACGGCTGGCTTTCCTCGCGCGCGCGCTGGATTTCGTCCATGCGCCGCTGGATCGTCTTGGCGTCGCCGAATTCGCCCTTGAGCTCGGCGGCAAGGAAGATCCAGTCCTCGGGCACGCCGCAGTAGCGATATCCGAAGACGAGCGCCCCGTTGGTCAGATAATGGCGCGCGCCATTGGCGTCGAGCGCCTCGGCGCCAAGGGTCACGTCCTTCATCTCGCGGCCATAAGCGCCGGCATTCATGCGCAGCGCGCCGCCGATGGTGCCGGGGATACCGGAGAGGAACTCGAGGCCGGCGAGGCCGGCTTCACGCGCGAAGAGCGCCACGTTGAGGTCGAGCGCGCCGGCGCCCGCGCGAACCAGCGGCCCATCGCGCGTGCTTTCGACGAACCCGCGCCCGAGCCGTACGACGATGCCCGGGACGCCGCCGTCGCGCACGAGGAGGTTCGAGCCGACGCCGATCACCGTCACCGGCGCGTCGGTGGGTTTTTGGGCGAGGAAGCGCGCGAGATCGTCGACATCGGCCGGGCGGAACATCACCTCGGCCGGTCCGCCGACGCGGAACCAGGTGATTGGCGCGAGGGGCGCATTTTCGATGAGCCTTCCTCGCACCTTGGGCAGGCGATCGATCAGGCGATCGGGCAGGCGGCGCGCGGCCATCATCGCGCCCCTCCCAGCCAGGCCACGGAATGTCCGCCGACCATGCGCTCGATGTCAGCCGGAAGCGCGTGTGCCCAATTGGTGATGCTTCCGGCGCCAAGGCAAACGATCAAATCGCCCGCCTTCGCCAGCTCGAGCACGGTGCGGGCGAGGTCGCTGGGCTCAGCGAGCGGCACCACGCGCTTGTGCCCGTGGGCGCGCAGGCCGGCGACCAAAGCCTCGCCGGAGGCGCCCTCGATCGGGGTTTCGCCCGCCGGATAGACCTCGGCAACGATCACCGCGTCGGCGTCGTTGAAACAGGTGCAGAATTCCTCGAACAAATTCTTGAGCCGCGTGTAGCGGTGCGGCTGCACCACCGCGATCACGCCGCCCTTTGTGGCGCTGCGGGCCGCCTTCAACACCGCCGCGATCTCGACCGGGTGATGACCGTAATCGTCGATCACCGTCAAGCCGGCGGCCTCGCCGATGCGGGTGAAGCGACGCGTCACGCCCTTGATGCCGGAGAGCGCCTTGCGCACCACCGGCTCCTCGAAGCCCATCTCGTGCGCAACCGCGATCGCCGCCAGCGAGTTCTGCACGTTGTGCGCGCCGACCAGCGGCAGGTGAAGATCCTTGAGCGTTGCGCCATGACCAGCGCGCTCGCCGATCACGGCGTCGAACCGGCCGCCGCCGGCATCGAGGCGGACGTTGATCGCCCGCACGTCGGCCTGCGGGCTCATGCCGTAGGTGATGATCTTGCGCTCGGTCAACTGCGGAATGAGCGCCTGCACCTCGGGATGGTCGATGCACAGCGTGGCGAAGCCATAGAAGGGAATGTTGGCGACGAAATCGCGAAAGCCCTTCTTCAGCGCCTCGAAGCTCTTCCAGTAATCGAGATGCTCGGGATCGATGTTGGTGATGACGGCGATCGTCGCCGGCAGGCGGGTGAAGGTGCCGTCGCTCTCGTCCGCCTCGACCACCATCCAGTCGCCGGCGCCCAGCCGCGCGTTGGTGCCATAGGCGTTGATGATCCCGCCGTTGATTACCGTTGGGTCGAGCCCGGCGGCGTCCAGCATCGCCGCGACCATGGAGGTGGTCGTCGTCTTGCCATGCGTGCCGGCGATAGCGATCGACCATTTTAGCCGCATGAGTTCGGCCAGCATCTCGGCCCGGCGAACCACCGGAATCAGGCGGGCGCGGGCGGCGACGACTTCCGGGTTATCCGGTTTGACCGCCGATGAAACGACGAGAACTTGCGCTTCGGCGACATTCGACGCGTTGTGGCCGACGACGATCGGAATGCCAAGCGCTGCCAGCCGCCGCACGTTCGCGTTTTCGGCGACGTCGCTGCCCTGCACCTTGTAGCCGAGGTTGTGCAGAATCTCGGCGATGCCGGACATTCCGATGCCGCCGATGCCGACGAAGTGGAGCGTACCGATGGTGAGCGGAAGCTGCGTCATGCCGCCGCCTCCGTGAGTCGTGTGTGCAGCTGGCCCTCACCCGCGCAACGCATCCGCGTTGCGCCCTCTCCCGGAGGGAAGGGGTGCGAGCGTGAGCGAGCGGGCGAGGGAATGGCCTCCACCGGCGCAAGCCGCGCGACAAGATCGGCGAGGCGCTCGGCGGCGTCCGGCCGGCCGGCCGCCTTGGCTGCGGCGGCTGTCCGCGCGAGCAGCGCCGGACTTTCGATCATTCCTGCAAGACGCGCCGACAGCGACTCAGGTGTGAACTCGGACTGCGCCATCAGCCATCCGCCGCCGGCGGCGACGATAGAAGCGGCATTGGCCGTTTGGTGGTCGTCCTTCGCGTGCGGATAGGGAACGAAAATCGCCGGCCGGCCGGCGACGGCAAGCTCGGCGGTGGTCGAGGCGCCGGCGCGGCAGATGACGAGATGCGCGCGCGCCAGCCGCTCTGGGACATCGGTGAAGAAGGTCGAAAGCTCGGCCGCGATGCCGGCGGCGCGATACGCGGCGCGCACCGATTCAATGTCCTCGTGTCGGCATTGCTGCGCGATCTCGATGCGCGCCCGCGTGGATTCGCCAAGCGTCGCCAACGCCGCCGGAACCACCGCCCCGAACACCGAAGCGCCCTGACTGCCGCCGGTCACCATCAGGCGCAGAGGCTCGCCCGGATGCGGCGCCACATAGGCCCGATCGCGAAGCGCGATCACGGCCGCGCGGACCGGATTGCCGGTGACGATGGTGCGCCCAGCATCGGCGGGACGCAGGCGCCTGACTTCGGAGAAGGACAGCGCGATGGCGTCGACCCGCGCGGCGAGAAGCCGGTTGGCGCGCCCGAGCACCGCGTTCTGCTCGTGGATCGCCGTTGGGACGCGTGCGCGCGTCGCCGCGAGCACCGTGGGCAGCGAGGGGTAGCCGCCAAAGCCGATGACGGCTTGCGGGGCGATCCGGCGCAGCAGGATTCGCGCGCGCCACAGGCTGCGGAGAAGATCGATGCTGCCGCGCAGGCGCTGCACGGGGCCGCCGCCGACTTGCGAGACCGGCAAGCGATGGGTCTCGAGCCCGCCCAGCACGCCGCCATAGGCCGCGCCGCGCCGGTCGGTGACGAACGCCAGGCGATAGCCGCGCTGGGTGAGCGCGACGGCCAGCGCTTCGGCCGGAAAGACATGACCGCCGGTGCCGCCGGCGGCAAGGACGATCAGCGGTGCGGCGCTCATAGCGGCTCTCCCGCGCCGTAGCGCTTGCGGCTCAAGGCGAGGAGGAATCCCATGCCGAGCGAGAGCGCCAGCAACGATGACCCGCCGTAACTGATGAACGGGAGCGTCATGCCTTTGGTCGGCATGAGGTGGAGCGTCGAGCCCATGTTGATGAGCGCTTGTAGCCCGAGCTGGATGAGGAGCCCGCAAACGGCGAGCAGGATGAACAGGTCCGACTCCTGGAGCAGGCGCGCGAAGCCGCGCAAAACGACGAAGGCGAACAATCCGACGATAACCAGGCAGGCGACGAGGCCGAATTCCTCGCCGGCGACCGCAAAGACAAAATCGCTGTGCGCGTCGGGCAGCACCGACTTGACGGTGCCTTCGCCTGGTCCGCGGCCGAGCAATCCGCCGTTCAGAAACGCATCGAGCGCGGTGTTCACCTGGTAGGTGTCGCCCGAGCTCGGATCGAGGAAGCGATTGATCCGGCTCGCCACGTGCGGGAACGTAAAGTAAGCGCCGATCCCCGCTCCAACGCCGAGACCGCCGAGCAGCACGACCCAGAACAGGCGCAACCCGGCGAGAATGAACTGGGAAAACCACACGGCCGTGACCACCAGCGCCATGCCGACGTCGGGCTGGCGGATCAGCAGGATGACGATGATGAGGAAAAGCAGAACCGAGATGAGATCGCCGGGGAACCCCTCCTGGCGGCGCTTCATCGCAAACAGCCAGGCGGCGACGACAGCGAAGGCGGGCTTGACGAACTCGGAGGGTTGCAGCGAGAAGCCGGGCAGGTTGATCCAGCGCCGAGCGCCCTTGATCTCGGCTCCGATAGCAAAAGTAAGCGCCAACAGAGTGACGCTGATGACGAGTCCCAGCATCGCCAGGCGGCGAATCTGGCGCGGGTCGAGGAGCGAAATCGCCAACATGATCGCGATCGCCACCGGCAGCAGGCCGAGCTGCCGGCGCACGAAATAGAACGGGTCGAGCCCGATCCGCTCGGCGACCGGCGGCGTGGCCGCCATCGCGAGGACCGCGCCGACGCCGATCAACGCGGCAAGCGCGGCGAGCGTCCAGCGGTCGATGGTCCACCACCAGCGGCTGAACAGCGAGGTGTCGGTCCGGCTGAAATTCATGCCGAACCTCCCGCCCGCTCGCCCGCGAGACCGGCCCGGCGCTCGCCAGGCGCTCCGCCTTCAGCCAGCGAATGAACGAGCCGGCGGAACGTCTCGCCGCGCGCCTCGAAATCGGTGAACTGATCGAACGAGGCGCAGGCGGGAGACAACAGGACGACGGCTCCGGGGACGCCGTCGCTTCGAGCGTCGTCGAAAGCGGCGCGCACGGCATTGGCGAGATCGCCCGACAGCACCGACGGCACGTTGCCGGCAAGCGTCGCGGCGAAGTCATTCGCCGCCTCGCCGATCAAATACGCCCGGCGGATACGCGGGAAGAACGGGGCGAGGGCGCGGATGCCGCCTTCCTTCGGCCGGCCGCCGGCGATCCAGTAGATCGCCTCGTAGCAGCCGAGCGCCTTGGCGGCAGCATCGGCGTTGGTCGCCTTGCTGTCGTTGATGAAGCGGATGCCGGCGATCTCCGCCACAAGCTCCTGGCGATGGGGAAGCCCCGGGTAGGTCGCAATCGCGACCGAAATCGCGGCGCGTTCGAGCCCGAGCGCCCGTGCGGCGGCGTAGGCCGCGGCGGCGTTCTGCCAGTTATGCGCGCCGGGAAGCGTGGCGATGGCGCGAAGATCGACCGCTTCGATCCGCTCAGCCCCGATCGCGTCCCACAGGCGCCCGTCGATTGCATAGACTCCGCGTTCGAGCCGGCGGCCCGACGAAATCGGAATGATGATCTGGTCATCGGCCTTCGCCAGCTCGGCGTGAATCTTGCGGCACCACTCGTCATCGACGCCGATGATCGCGGCGCGCGGACGAGTCTGGCGGCGGAAGATGTTGCGCTTGGCGGCGACGTAGCCGTCCATGCCGCCATGGCGGTCGAGGTGGTCGGGGCTGATGTTGATCAACACCGCGATGTCGAAGGTGATCGAGTACGTAAGCTCGAGCTGGTAGGACGACAGCTCGAGCACGTAAGCGCCGCCTGAGCCAAGCGGCGCAAGTTCAAGGGCCGGACGGCCGATATTGCCGCCGACCTCGACCGCCCGCCCGGCGGAGCCAAGGATGTGGCCGAGTAGGGCGGTCGTCGTCGACTTGCCGTTGGTGCCGGTGAGGCCGACAAAACCGCAAGCACGCTGGGTGCGGCCCAAGAGCTCGATGTCGCAGACGAGCTCGACGCCGTTCTTGCGCGCAAGCGCCGCAACGGGGTGGGGCTTGGGATGGGTATGCGGGATGCCGGGGCTGATGACGAGAGTCGTCAGCTCCCGCCAATTGCAGGAGTAGAGATCGACCAGATTGACGCCCTCGGCGCGCGCGCGGGTGCGGCGGTCCTCGCTGTCGTCCCACGCCCAGACCTCGGCGCCGCTCGAGGCGAGCGCGCGGGCAGCGATCAGCCCCGATTTGCCGAGGCCCATCACCGCCACCGGGAACCCTGCGAATGGATAAACGTCGATCACGGCGCCCGTCACCTCAACTTGAGCGTCGACAGCCCGGCCAGCGCCAGGATCGAGGCGATGATCCAGAAGCGAATGACGATGGTCGACTCCGCCCAGCCCTTTTTCTCGAAATGGTGGTGCAGCGGCGCCATGCGGAACACCCGCTTGCCGGTGAGCTTGTAGGAGAGAACCTGGACGATGACCGACACCGTCTCGAGGACGAACAGGCCGCCGACGAGCGCCAGCACCAACTCATGTTTGGTCGCGACGCTCACCGCGCCCAGCGCGCCGCCCACCGAGAGCGAGCCGGTGTCGCCCATGAACACCATCGCCGGCGGGGCGTTGAACCACAGGAAGCCGAGCGAGGCGCCGACCAGAGCCGAGCACAGCACGGCGAGTTCGCCCACTCCCGGAACGTGGTGGATGAGGAGGTAATTGGCGAAAATCGTATTGCCGGCGAAGTAGGCGAACGCCGCAAAGCAGCCGGCGGCGATCATCACCGGCACGATGGCGAGCCCGTCGAGCCCGTCGGTCAGGTTGACCGCGTTCGAGGCGCCGACGATCACGAACATCGCGAAGGGGAGAAAGAACCAGCCGAGATTGACCAGCGCCGATTTAAAGAACGGAAGGGCCAACGAGGTCGACAGCGGCTCGCGCATCACCCAGACGATCCAGGCGGCGGCGGCCAGCGCGATCGCGCCTTGGGCGAGCAGCTTGAGCCTGCCGGGCAGGCCCTTCGGATTGCGGCGGGTCAACTTCAGATAATCGTCGGCGAAGCCGATCGCGCCGAAGCCGATCGTCACCAGCAGTACCGCCCATACATAGCCGTTGCGCAAGTCGGCCCACAGCAGCGTCGAAACGGTGAGCGCCAAAAGGATCAGGACGCCGCCCATCGTCGGCGTGCCTTTCTTGGTGAGGAGATGGCCCTCCGGGCCATCGGCGCGGATGGGCTGGCCGTCCCGCTGCTTCTGGCGCAGCCAGCCGATCACGCGTTGGCCGAAGATGAAGCTGATCAGGAGCGCCGTGATGACCGCGCCGCCGGAACGGAAGGTGAGGTAGCGGAACAGATTCAGCGGACCGAACTGGTCGGCGAGGGGGACGAGAAGATTGAACAGCATGTTGGTCGGCCTAGAAGTTGACCGCGCGCGCCGCCGCGGCCGCCCGCGTCGCTCGGCCGCCGACGTCGCTGCCATTCACGCCGAGCAGCGCTTCGACCACGATCGTCATGCGGCTGCCGAGCGAGCCTTTGACCAGGACGACGTCGCCTGGCCGGATCGCGCTCTTGATCAGCGGCGCCAGCGTCGCCGCGTCGACTGCGTGCGCGCCACGCATGTTGCCGGGAAGGCCGGCGTCGAGTTCCGCCATGTGCCGGCCGCAGGTGAAGACGACATCGACCCGCGCCGCGACCAGCGCGCCGGCGAGGTCCGCGTGCATCGCCGCCGCATCGGGCCCCAGTTCGAGCATGTCGCCGAGCACCACGATCCGGCGACCGACCGGCCCCGGCACGGCCGCGCCGAGGACCGAAAAGGCGGCGCGCATCGAAACCGGGCTCGCGTTGTAGCTGTCATCGATCAGTTCGAAGACGCCCGCCCCGCGCGTGACGCGATGGCGCTGGCCGCGTCCCTTGGCGGGCGTGAGCCGCGCGAGTTGTGCCGCCGCCGTATCGAGATCGGCGCCGGCCATCACCGCGGCGGCGAGCACGGCGAGGCTGTTGATCGCCCAATGGCGGCCCGGAATGCCGACGCGATAAGTGACCGGTGCGCCGGCGATCGACGCCGTCACCACGCTCGAGGTCGGCTCGAGCGTCACCTCGACGAGGCGTGCGTCCGCCTGCTCGTGGGCGCCGAATCCAACGACGTGGACGAAGCCGCGTTCACGCGCGCGCGTGGCCAGGAAGTCGAAATAGGCGTTATCGCGATTGATCACCGCCGTCTCGCCGCCCGTTCCATCGAAGATTTCCGCCTTCGCCTCGGCGATGCCGTCGAGACCGTTGTCGGGGAAGTGCTCGAGATGAACCGGCTCGATCGTCGTGATGAGCGCAACGTGGGCGCGCACGAGCTGGGCAAGCGGCGAAATCTCGCCGGCGTGGTTCATGCCGATCTCGATCACCGCGAAGGCGGCCTCGGCGGGCAATCGGGCGAGGGTAATGGGTACGCCAATGTGGTTGTTGTAGCTGCCAGTGCTGCCATGGGTGGCGCCATGCGCTGCGAGCGCCAGCTTGAGGGCCTCCTTGACTCCGGTCTTGCCGACCGACCCGGTCACGGCGAGGATCTTGGCGCTTGTGCGCGCACGGGCAGAGACGCCCAGGCGGCGGAGCGCCTCCAAGGTGTCGGGAACGGCGAGCAGACGGCCGTCGTTGGGCAGGCAAGCGGGCGCCCGGGCGACGATGGCCGCAGCGGCGCCGGCCGAGAAAGCGGCCGTGAGATATTCGTGGCCGTCGTGGCGCGGGCCTGCAAGCGCCACGAAAAGATCGCCTGCCTGTAGCGTTCGGCTGTCGATCGAAACGCCGGTCGCGATCCACTCAGCCCCGGCTCCAAGGCCGAGCGCTGCGGCGATATCGCTCGAGGTCCAGAGCGGCGCGCTCATGGGGCCTCTCCGTCGGCCGCAGCTACCGCTTCGCGCGCGACGATCGCGTCATCGAATGGAAGAACGGTTTCACCGACGATCTGGCCGGTCTCGTGGCCTTTGCCGGCGACAACCAGGAGATCGCCCGCCGCGAGCCCGGCGACCGCGCGAAAAATCGCTTCGCGGCGAGGACCGATCTCGCTGGCCCCGGGCGCGGTGGCCAGAATCTGGCGGCGGATCTCGGCCGGGTCCTCGCTCCGCGGGTTGTCGTCGGTGACGATCACTTGATCGGCGAGACGTTGGGCAATCGCGCCCATCATCGGCCGCTTGCCCGGATCGCGATCGCCGCCGCAGCCGAACACCACGACCAGGCGCCGGCTTGCGTGCGTCCTCAGCGCCTGGAGCACCGTCTCCAGCGCGCCGGGCTTGTGCGCGTAATCGACGTAGACCGCGGCCCCATTGCGCCGCATGGCGACGCGCTCCAGCCGCCCGGGCACGGCAGCGAGCATTGCCACGGCCGCGACCGCGGCATCGGCGTTCTCGCCGCAGCCGATGACCAGGCCTAGCGCCGCCAGCGCGTTCATCGCCTGGAAATCGCCGACCAGCGGCAGGGTTATCTCCGCCAAACGCCCCTCGATGCGGAGCGTGAGACGCTGGCCTTCGGGCGCCGGCGTCTGGGCGTCGAGGCGAAGTGCCGACGCCTGGCGGCCGAAATCGATGATCCGGTGTCGGCGCGAGCGCGCCAGCGCCACGAGATCGGTGAATTCGGGCACATCGGCGTTGAGCACGGCGACGCCGCCTTGCGCCATCACCTCGGCAAAAAGCCGCTTCTTGGCGGCGAAGTAGTCCGCCATCGTCGCGTGGTAGTCGAGATGATCGCGGCTCAAGTTGGTGAAGGCGGCGGCGGTCACCCGCACGCCGTCCAGCCGATATTGATCGAGGCCGTGGCTGGAGGCCTCCATCGCCAGATGGTCGACGCCCGAACGCGCGAGATCGGCGAGGTCCTTGTGCAAGCTCACCGGGTCCGGCGTGGTGAGCGATCCGTAACGCGTCAAGGCGGGCGCGACGATGCCGAGCGTCCCCAGGCTTGCCGCCGGGCGACCGAGCTGCGTCCAGAGCTGACGGGCGAATGCGACGACCGAGGTCTTGCCGCTGGTGCCCGTAACGGCGGCAATATGACGAGGCTGGCGGCCATAGAAGCGGGCGGCGAGCTTGGCCAGCGCTTGGCGCGGATTGTCGCTCTCGAGCAGCGCCACCCCCGGCGGCTCCGCGAGGCCGGGCGCGCCGAGGATAGCGACGGCGCCCCGCTTCAGCGCATCGGCGATGAAGCGTCGACCGTCGTCACGTCGGCCGGGCAGGGCGGCGAAAAGATAGCCGGGCTGCACGAGCCTTGAATCCGCCGTCAGTCCCGCGATTTCGCCTGTGATGGGCGATCCGGCATGTCGAACGGCGATGTCTGAACCGATCAACTCGAACAATCTCACGTCCCTACCGCGATTCGCGTTCCGCGCCTACAGCGACTCGACGGAACGTCGGTCGTTTTTCGATTCCGTTTGCCGTCACCGCTTGGCGACGTTGATGACCAACCGCTCGCGCAGCTCCGGCGCGTTCTCATCCACCTGCTCGACGCCCAGGATCGGCGCGACGCGGGTGATCAGGCGGCTGATGATTGGGGCCGCAACCCATCCGCCAGTGGCATAGCCATAGGTCGCCTTGTTCCCGTGCGGCTCGTCGAGCATCGCCAGCAGCACGTAGCGCGGCGCATTCATCGGAAAGGCGGCGACGAAGGAAGAGACGAGCGTATTTTTCTTGTAGACCCCGTGGACGATCTTTTCGGCGGTGCCGGTCTTGCCGCCGACCAGAAAGCCGGGAACGTTGGCGGCCTTGCCGGTGCCCTTCTCGACGACGAGGCGCATGAGGGCGCGCACCTGTTCCGAGGTCCGTGGCGACATGACGCGCTCGCCCGCCGGCATCTCGCCCTCGGGCCGTCGCAAGATGGTCGCTGGCCGGATCACGCCGCCGTTGACCACCACCGCCGTCGCGCTGGCGAGCTGCAGCGGACTTACCGAGATGCCGTGACCGAAGGCGATGGTCATCGTGTTGATCTCGCGCCACGGGTTGGGCACCAGCGGGGCGGCGACTTCGGGTAGCTCGATCGACGGCGCCTTCAGGAGGCCGACGCGCGACAAAAACTGGCGTTGGCGTTCGCGCCCGACATCGAGCGCCATGCGGACGGCGCCGATGTTGGAGGAATACATGATGATTTCGGGCACGGTCAGCCAACGCTTCTGGCCCTTGTAGTCGGTGATGGTGAAGCGCGAGATCTGGATCGGCTTCGATGCGTCGTAACCGTCGTGCAGCGTCGCCGTGCCGTAATCGAGCGCCATCGCCGCGGTGAAGATCTTGAAGGTCGAGCCCGGTTCGTAGGTTCCCAGCGTGACGCGGTTGAACCGGTTCTCGGTCGGGGCGAGACCGGGGCTGTTGGAGTCGAAATCCGGCAGCGAGACCATCGCCAGAACCTCGCCCGTATTCACATCGAGGATCAGGCCGGCGCCGCCAAGCGCCTGAAACTCCTCGACCGATCGGGCGAGTTCCTCACGCAGCAGGTGCTGCAGGCGAATGTCGAGCGAGAGCCGCAGCGGATCGCCGGTCTGTCGCAGCTTCTCGTCGAACGACTGCTCGATTCCGGCAAGACCCCGATTGTCGACGTCGGTGAAGCCGACGACGTGCCCGCTGAGTCCGCCGTGGGGATAGACCCGACGCTCCTCGCGCTGGAAGAACAGGCCCGGAATACCGAGCCGATTGACTTGATATTGCTGGCGCGGCGTCAGGTTGCGTTTGATCCATACGAAGCTGCGATCGCCGCCGAGACGCTCGGCGAGATCCTTCTCATTGAGGCCAGGCAGCGCGCGGGCGAGCTTTACGGCGGCGTCGGCGGGGTCGAGCACCAGCTTCGGATTGGCGTAGAGCGAAGCCGTGACGAGCGAAGTCGCCAGCAGCACGCCGTTACGATCGACGATGTCGGCGCGGCTGAGTTCGAGCGGTCCCAGCTTGGGCAAATGGGTAAGCCGGGGTTCGCGCGGCTCGCGCAGTATCGTCACGTCGATCAGCCGCAGGCCGATGACGCCAAATGCGATCGCAAACAGGACGCCGGCAATGACGACCCGCTGATGCGCCGTCTCGAGCGCCCGCTTGGCCGTGCCCTCGAGCGTCAGCTTCACGGGAAGTGCCCGAAATACGTCGCCCAATCGCGTCGCCATCAGCGCGTCTCCCGCGCAACGCTCGCCGGCGCCGTATGGACAGCAAGGGATGGCGCGGCAAGTTCGCCGTCTGTAGACGGGGGCATCGGCGCGACCCGGAATGCCGGCGCCGCGGGATCGGGCGACACGCGTGCCGGCCTTGGCGGGACCGGCTTGGCCGGCGTAGGCGCGATCTGCTGGCTGGTCGTTGCCGCCGCCTCGCGCTGCCCATCGGTGGGCGAACGACGTGGAACGTCGGTCATGCGGCCAAGCTGGTCCGGCTTCATTGGTCGAAGCTCGAGATGCCGGTTGGCGAGGGCCTGCAGGCGCTGCGGCTGGTTCATGTAGCTCCATTCCGCCTTGAGGACGTGGGTCGCTTGCTGCTCGCCGAGGATGGCGCGGTTGAGACGGAACAACTCGTCCTCGAGCGCCTGCACCTCGTACTTCAAATGAAACAAGCCGAAACCGATCGCAGCGGCGACCGCCAGCCAGAGAAAGGTCGACAGCCGAATCATGCGGCGATTTCCTCCGGCCAAACCGGCGCCGCGGTACGCTCGGCGGCGCGCAGGCGGCCGGAGCGGGCGCGCGGATTGTGCGCCACCTCGGCCGGAGAGGGACGGATCGCCTGGCGCGCGATCAGGGCGAAGGTTTGCGCACGCCGAACGCCGCGCGGCTCCGGCAGATGGCGCGATCCGCGATCGGCCATGCCGGCGCGCGCGCGAAGGAATGTCTTGACGACGCGGTCCTCGAGCGAATGGAACGAGACGACGGCGAGCCGTCCGCCCGGCCGCAGCAGCCGTTCGGCGGCGCGAAGACCGCGATCGATTTCGCCGAGCTCGTCGTTGACGTAGATGCGAAGCGCCTGGAACGTACGGGTTGCCGGATCGATGCCGTCGGCGGCGCGACCGACCGAGCGACGGGCGATGTCGGCGAGCTCGCCGGTGCGCGTGACGGGCGCGTTCGCGCGCGCCTCGACGATTGCACGCGCGATGCGACGTGCGTGCCGCTCCTCGCCGTAGCGCCAAATGACGTCGGACAGTGCGGACTCGGAAAGGCGGTTGACCGCATCGGCGGCGGTCGGCCCGCTTGCGTCCATGCGCATGTCGAGCGGGCCGTCGTGACGGAAAGAAAAGCCCCGGGCTGGGTCGTCGATCTGCGGGGAGGAGACGCCTAGATCGAGCGCAACGCCATCGACGTTTGCGATGCCATGCGCGCCCAGCAACCGATCCATCTCGCCGAAACGTCCATGGACGAGATCGAGCCGGCCGGGGAAGTCTCGTTGTAAATCGCGGCCGCGGGCGATGGCGGCGGGGTCGCGGTCGATCCCCCAGACCCGACATTTCGCCGCTTCGAGCAAGCCGCGCGCATAACCGCCCGCACCGTAGGTGCCGTCGACATAGACGGCATCGTCGCGGGGCTTGAGAACACGAAGAACCTCGGCGAGCATCACCGGGCGATGCACGCTCCGGCCCGCCGCCGATCCGGATGCGGCCACGCGGGCGATCATGTACGCCCTGTCGGACCACCGGGGCCGCGCAGGCGAAGAGTCATTCCTTCCCGCTTCGCGCGTTCACGGGCCGCGGACTTGTGCTGTTCGAATGCGCCGGGCTCCCAGATCTGGAACGTGGGGCCGGCGCCGACGAACAGCGCCTGCTCGGCAACCTTGGCGTGCTCGACAAGCACGCGCGGCAGGACGATCCGGCCTTCGCCATCGAAGGCAAGCGCTTGCGAGTCGGCGAACAGCGTCATCGCCAGGTCGTTCAGCTTCGAGGAGAACAGGTCGAGCTCGTCCATGCTTTGCGAGACGAGCTCCATGCGGTCGGAGCCGAAGCACTCGATCGCCGGAACCGTGTGGGTCGGCACGGCGATGACGCCGGCAAAGGTCTGGTTGGCGAGCGCGGCACGAAACGGCGCAGGGACCGAGACACGGCCCTTGCGGTCCACCTTATTCAGGTATGTGGACAGGAACAGCGCCATCCCATCCCCCCGCGCCAATCAGCCAAAGTGCCCGCCAAGCCTTTGAAACCACGGCAAAAGGTCCACCGCAGCGTGTCCCTCAGCGGCCGGCACCAATAGGGAGATTGCCTTGGGACATCATGGGATATCATGGGATGGTATGGGGGTCAATCCATTTCAGCAATAAAACTGCTGATTTTCCATGGGATTTGACGCTTTAGGAAATACGTGGGAGATCGAATACCAGCCAATCCAAGGCATCTCGAACGAGATGTTCATCAGCAATTGCGGCGAAAGTTTGTTCTTAGTTTGTTCTTATTTGCAGATGCTTGGAAGCGGCGTACGAAAAGGGCCGTAGCCAATTGATTCGACGCTGAAATCACGGATACAGTAAAACGCCAGACGGTCTGTAAGCCGGGTTCTGTCTCGGCCGTTGCGGGCCGGAGATGGCCATTCCTCTAGGGCGCTTGTCACCAAGCGTCTCGCGCGACCGACCCGGGCGGCGGCCCGGAAACTGGCCTGTCGGCCTTGTCGGCCGACGCGCCGCCCCTATTTGGTCTTGCTCCGGGTGGGGTTTGCCATGCCGCCCCCGTTACCGGGGGCGCGGTGCGCTCTTACCGCACCGTTTCACCCTTGCCGACGAACCGAAATTCGCCGGCGGTCTGCTCTCTGTTGCACTTTCCCTGGGGTCACCCCCGCCGGGCGTTACCCGGCACCCTTATTTCCGTGGAGCCCGGACTTTCCTCGCCCTTCGCCTTGCGGGCGACGGGCGCGGCCATCCGACCGTCTGGCGGATGATAGGTAGGTCGCGAAGTGGGCCGGCGTCAACCCGGCCCGTCACTTATATCGCGCGGCAAAGTGCCAGCAGGGCGCCGAGGCGCGCCCGCGTTTCGCCATCGAGACGGCCATCGAAACGCCACGGTTGAAAGTGGCGTTGGAAGGCGATGATCGCGCCAAGCGTGGCGTCATCGATCGCGCCGCTCCGCGGGCTGTCGTAGCCATAAGCGGCAAGATCGGCTTGCGCGCGCAGCACGTCGGCGTGTTTATCGTTCGGCCCGAAACTGAAACTGGATGCGTCGCTGGGCGGCGTGGTCCGCGGCGGCCACAGGCCAATGCCGGCCGCGGCCAGCGCCGGCCAGTCGAACCGCTCGCCGGGGTCGATCTTGCGCGCGGGCGCCACGTCGGAGTGGCCGACCACGTTGCGCGCCGAGATCGGGTGACGGGCGAGAATTTCGTGCGCCAACGCGATCAGCGCGGCCATTTGTTCCCGTGGGAAGTCGCGATAGCCGAACTCATGGCCCGGATTGACGAGCTCGACGCCGATCGAGCGGCTATTGATATCGCGTGCGCCCCGCCAGAACGAGACGCCCGCGTGCCAGGCGCGCCGCTCCTCGGCCACCAGCCGGAAGACTCGCCCGTCTTCCTCGATCAGATAGTGGGCGCTCACCCGGGAAGCCAGGTCGACCAGCCGCGCGCGGGCTGATGCGCCCGATTCCAGCCCCGTGTAGTGAAGGACAAGGATATCGATGGGCACGCCGGCGGCGCGTGCATCGTGATTGGGCGAGGGGAGGTCGATGATCGTCACGTGGTCTTGCTCGTCGCCTCGGGGTCGGAGAGCTGCGGCCGGCGCACGACAATGATGCCGACG
>CAZLYV010000004.1:0-7772 GCA_964563665.1 uncultured Acetobacteraceae bacterium | reverse complement strand
GGAGGTGAAGGAAAAATCATCGACGTCTAAATCTCGCCTTCCCCCTCGCCCGCGGGTGGGGGGCCCTGCCTCACGCGCGGTTCCGCTTAATTGGAATCCACTCTAGCCACCCTCGCGCGCCAACTCCTCGCGACGCGATTCGAGTTGAAGCCAGCGCTCCTCGGCCGCCAAAAGCGATGCCTTGACCTGCGGGATGCGGCGCAACGCCTCCTCGAACGCGCCGCGGTCGCGCTCGTAAAGCGCAACATCGGCCAGCAGCGCTTCGAGCCGCACGCGCTCGCCTTCGAGCCGTTCGATTTCAGCCGGAAGCGCGTCGAGCTCGCGGCTCTCCTTGTACGACATACGTTGCCGACCGCTCCGCGCCGGCGCTTGCTTCGCCGGCTTCTGCGTTCGTGCCTGCCGCGTATCCGGGGTCGACGCCGCGGCGCGGCCGCTTTGCACGAGATAATCGCTGTAGCCGCCGGCGTAGTCCTCGACCTTGCCGTCGCCGTTGAGCGCGAGGATGCCGTTCGCCAGGCGATCGAGAAAATCGCGATCGTGGCTGACGACGATCAGCGTCCCTTCGTAGTCGTCGAGCGTCTCTTCAAGCAGATCGAGCGTGTCCATGTCGAGATCGTTGGTCGGTTCATCGAGCACCAGCAGATTGCTCGGCCGCGCCAGCGTGAGCGCCAGCAGCAGGCGATTGCGCTCGCCGCCCGACAGGCTGCCGACCGGGCTCTTCGCCTGTTGGTCGTCGAACAGGAAGTCGCGCAGATAGGCGACCACGTGGCGGGGCCGGCCGCGTACGCCGACATGATCGCCGCCCTGCGGGCACAGCGTCTCCCACAGCGTTTTTTCGGGGTCAAGCGCGGCGCGGCGCTGATCGAAATAGGCGGGATGCACGGTCTTGGCGAGCCGGACCCGACCGGTGTCCGGCGCCATATCGCCGGTCAATATCCGGATCAGCGTCGTCTTTCCTGCGCCGTTGGGGCCGATCACGCCGATCCGGTCGCCGCGCATGACGCGGGTCGAGAACGGCTTCAGGATCAGCCGCGGCGGCGACTCGGGCGTGGCGCCCGGCCAGCGTTTGGTGATCGCCTCGGCCTCGATCACCAGGCGGGCGCGGCTCTCTTGCGTCGCGGCGACGAGCTTGGCCCGCCCGGCCCGGCCGAGCCAGGCGGCGCGCGCGGCGCGCAGCTCGCCAAGCCGACGTTTGCGTCCTTCGTTGCGCTTTCGCCGCGCGGTGATCGAGCGCGCGAGCCACGCCGATTCCTGGTCGATCTTCGTGTCGAGTTTGGCTCGCGCCCGCGCCTCATGCGCAAGCACCGTCTCCGACCAGCGCTCGAAATCGGCGAAGCCACGGTCGTTCTCGCGCAGGCGCCCACGTTCGAGCCACCAAGTGCGGCTCGAGACATTGGCGAGAAACGTGCGGTCGTGGCTGACGACGAGAATGCCGCCCGGAAAATCGCCAAGCAGCCGCTCGAGCCACTCGATCGTCGGCAGGTCGAGATGGTTGGTCGGCTCGTCGAGCAGCAGGATATCGGGATCGCCGACCAGCGCGCGTGCGAGGCTCGTCCGCCGCGCTTCGCCGCCCGAAAGATCCGAGAGCAATCGTTCACCATCGAGCGCCAGGCGCGAGAGCACGGCGGCGATGCGATGCCGGCTCGTTTCGCTTGCCGCGCTCGGCGATAGACCATCGGCCACGTGCCGGGCGACGCGGGATCCCGGATCGAAGCTCGGCTCCTGCGGCAAATAGGCGATGCGGAGCCCGGGCTGGACGTAGCGCTCGCCCGCATCGGGCTCGATCAGCCCGGCGAGCAGCTTGAGCAGGGTTGATTTTCCCGAGCCGTTGCGGCCGACGAGCGATATCCGGTCGCCGCGGCCGACCCCTGCGGCGAGGTCGGCGAACAATGCGCGCTCGCCGAAGCGAAGCGAGATGTCCTTGAGGGCGACGAGCGGTGGTTGAGCCATCGCGCCGTTTCATAGCGAAACCGCGGCGCGGGCGCCAGAGCCAGCGAGTCTGCGACCCCAGGCGTCTTGGCTCAACGCATCGCGCCCATGAGCAGGTCAGGCAACCAGGTGGCGATAGCGGTATCGAATAGCCCTGTAAGGACATCGTCGACGCTCAAGGCAGCGAGCGGCGGCCTTCACCGCCTTCCAGATTGCGGCAGGGAGCCCGGATGGCTACTCTGACGATCGGATCCGAGGTTTTTCTGGGGAACGTCGGATCACTGCAAGATCGTTGCGCTGAAACTTGGGGTGCGTGTTTGAGCCTGATCAGTTCTCCGGTGCGGCCGCAGACGGAGAGCACCGCTGCCAGCGTTGCTCCGCTGCTCACCGTCGACGATCTCCATGTGCACTTCACCACATCGCACGGCATCGTGCGCGCGGTCGAAGGAGTGAGCTTCAGCGTCAACGCCGGCGAAGTGCTCGCGATCGTCGGCGAGTCGGGATCCGGAAAGTCGGTTTCGGCGCTGTCGATCATGCGGCTCTTGCCGCCGCGCACGGGACACGCGCGCGGCCGCGTCGCGTTCAACGGCCGCAATCTTTTCGATCTCAGCGACGAGGAAATGCGCAAGATTCGCGGCCGCGACATCTCCATGATCTTCCAGGAGCCGATGACCTCGCTCAATCCGCTCCTGACCATCGGCCTGCAAATCATGGAGCCGATGACCATTCATCTCGGAATGACGGAGACGGAGGCGCGCGCGCGCACGGTCGAGCTCCTCGGGCTCGTCGGCATTCCCGACGGCGAGCGCCGGCTCGGGCAGTATCCGCATCAGTTTTCCGGCGGCATGCGCCAGCGGGTGATGATCGCAATCGGGCTCGCCTGCAGCCCGAAACTGATCATCGCCGATGAGCCGACCACCGCGCTTGACGTCACCATCCAGGCGCAGATCCTCGAGCTGATGAAGGACCTGTCGCGACGGCTGAATATCGCGCTCATCATAATCACCCACAATCTCGGCGTCGTCGCCCGGTATGCGGACCGGGTCCTCGTGATGTATGCGGCGCGCCAGGTCGAGGGCGGATCGGCCGACGCGGTCTTCCATCGGCCGCGCCATCCCTACACCTTGGGCCTGCTGCGCTCGGTGCCGCGGCTCGATCGCCCGCGCGGGTCCAAGCTGGAGACGATCGAGGGGCTGCCGCCGAACCTCGCGATGGCCCAACCCGGCTGCCGCTTCGCGCCGCGCTGCCCCTACCGCATTCCCGTTTGCGACCAGGAGCCGCCGCTCTTCGCGACCGACACCGGCGGACTGTCGCGCTGCCATCGGCACGAGGATATCACGGCGGGCAAGATCACCTGGGCTGCGACCGGCGCCGTCGCATCCAAAGACCTGACCGCATCGGGCGAGCCGCTGCTGTCGGTGCGCGGCCTGACCAAGCATTTTACGGTGCGGGCAGGGATCGGCGGCGTGCAAGGCGTGGTGCGCGCGGTCGAGGACGTGAGCTTCGACATCAATCCGGGCGAGACGCTGGGTCTGGTCGGCGAGTCCGGCTGCGGCAAGACGACCGTCGGCCGGCTCATCCTGCGGCTCGAGGACCCGACCGCCGGCGAGATCCGCTTCAACGGTGTCGATCTCATCAACGCCTCGCCCGCGGAGCTGAAGACCATGCGCCGCAAGGTGCAAGTCATCTTCCAGGACCCCTACAGCTCGCTCAATCCGCGCATGACGGTCGGACAGATCATCGGCGAACCGCTGCATGTCTTCCGGCTAACCACCTCCGGCACGGCGCTGGAGGAGCGCGTGGGTGAGCTTCTCGGACAGGTGGGACTACGACCGGAAATGGCGAGCCGCTATCCGCACCAGCTTTCCGGCGGCCAGCGCCAGCGCGTCGGCATTGCCCGCGCGCTCGCCATGGAGCCGTCCTTCATCGTCTGCGACGAGGCGGTGTCGGCGCTCGACGTGTCGATCCAGGGACAGATCATCAACCTGCTCGAGGAACTGCAACGGACCTACCGCCTGGCCTATCTGTTCATTGCGCACGACCTTGCCGTGATCAGGCACATCTCCATGCGGGTGGTTGTGATGTATTTCGGCCGCGTCATGGAGGTGGCCGACCGCGACACCATCTATCGCGAGCCGCTGCATCCCTATACCAAGGCCCTGCTTGACGCCGCCCCTGTCCCGGATCCCACTGTGGAGAAGGCACGCGAACCGCGGCTTATCAGGGGCGAGCTGCCAAGCCATCTTGCGCCGCCAACGGGATGCGTTTTCAATACGCGCTGCCCGCTGGCCAGTGCGGAATGTAGGGCGGTCATTCCGCCGCTGGAGGAAAAGCGACCGGGGCATTTTGCCGCGTGCATTAAGGTCTGACCGGAGCCACAATGTGGGGCGACAATAAAAGGGAGGATAATGTGGTGACACGCACATCGACGGCATGGGTACTCATGGCAGTCGCCCTCGCGTTCGGCGGGAGCGTGGCGCAAGCCCAGACGCCGAAACGCGGAGGGAACCTCGTCTTCGCGATAAGCGCCGAGACGCCGCATTACGACTGCCACGGCAGCGATACCTACGCGACGCTGCATTTCGCGGCGCCGTTCTATTCGACGCTGCTTCGATTCAACCTGTCCAAGTTCCCCGAGGTGGAAGGCGACCTGGCCGAGTCCTGGACGGTTGCGCCCGACCTGATGACGTATACGTTCAAGCTGCACAGCGGAGTGAAGTTTCTCGACGGCACGCTGCTGACCTCGGGCGACGTCAGGGCTACCTATGACCGCCTGCGCACTCCGCCGCCAGGCGTCGTGTCGACCCGCAAGGCGACCTTCGCCGACATTGACACGATCGAGACACCCGATCCGCGGACCGTCGTCTTCAAGATGAAGGCGGTCAACGCGGCGATGCTCGAACACCTTGCCTCGCCCTGGAACTGCGTTTATGCGGCCAAAGATCTGGCCGTCGACGCCAACGCGCCCAAGACCAAGATCAACGGTACCGGCCCGTTCACCTTCGTCGAGCACGTCAAGGGCAGCCACGTCTCGGGAAAGCGCAACGACAACTATTTCAACAAGGGTCTGCCCTATCTCGACGGCTTCAAGGGCGTGTTCATACTGCAGGCCGCTGCCATGCTTAACGCGCTGCAGGGCGGGCAGGTGCTCGCCGAATTCCGCGGCATCTCGCCGGCCGAGCGCGACCGCCTCGTGCAGACGATGGGCGACAAGATCAGGATCGAGGAGTCGAGCTGGACGCTCAACCTGCTCGTCGCCTTCAACACCGAGAAGAAGCCGTTCGACGACGTGCGCGTGCGCAAGGCACTGCTCATGGCGATCGACCGCTGGGGCGGCAGCCAGGGCCTCTCACGCATCTCGACGCTGCGCTCGGTTGGCGGCGTGATCCGTCCCGGTTCGCCCTTCGCGACGCCGGAAGCCGAGCTCGTGAAGCTGCCCGGCTTCGCGAAGGACATCAACGCTTCGCGCGCCGAAGCCAAGAAGCTGCTGGCGGAAGCCGGCGTTCCCAACCTCACCTTCACGCTGCACAACCGCAACCTCGCCATGCCCTACACACCGGCCGGCATCTTCCTGGTCGACCAGTGGCGGCAGATCGGCCTCAACGTCGAGCACAAGCAGTCCGACACCGCGCCTTATCTCGCGACGATGTCGAGCGGCAATCACGAGGTGGCGATCGACTTCTCCAACCTGTTCATGGACGATTCGAGCCTCGGCCTCGCCAAGTACCTGTCGGTCGACCGCGCGCCCGAGAACCGGTCCCGGTCGATCGACCCCGAGCTCGACAAGTTGTACGACCAGCACCTGCGCGAACGCGATCCGGAGAAGCGCAAGGCGTTGATCAGGGCGTTCGAGAAACGCCTGTTCGAACAAGCCTACCAGCAGCCGCTCTTGTGGTGGCACCGTATCGTGCCCACCCACAAGGTCGTGATGGGCTGGAAGATGTCCCCGAGCCACAACCTCGGCGCCGACCTGGCCGGGGTCTGGCTCAACCAGTAAGGCGGTAGGCTGCGGCCCGGGAATCGCGCGGGCGCAGCCCCATCCTTCCATGCTCCGATACGTCGCCAACCGCGTCTTGCTGATGATCCCCACGCTGTTCGGCGTGGCGGTGCTCGTCTTTTTCATGCTGCGCATCGTGCCCGGCGACGTTGTCGAGGTGAAACTGCTCGGCGACGGCGGCAACGTCTCGCGGGAGACGATCGAGATGGAGCGCAAGCGTCTCGGTCTCGACAAGCCGCTCGTCTCGCAGTTCGGCGACTGGATGCTGGGTCTCCCCACGCTCGACCTCGGCAAGTCGATGTGGACCGACCGGCCGGTCATCGATGAGATCGCGACGCGGCTCGAATTGTCCCTGCAGGTCGCGATCATGGCGACCATCATCGCGGTGCTGATCGCCATTCCGTTGGGAACCACGGCCGCGCTGTTCCGCGACAGCTGGATCGACTACGTGGTCCGCATCGTCACCATCGGCGGGCTGTCGATTCCCTCGTTCTGGTTCGGCATGCTGATCATGCTGAGTCTTCTCGCCGTCTTCAAATGGCTGCCGCCGATCACCTTCACGCCGATATACGTCGACCCGATCGCAAACTTCACCCAGTTGATCTGGCCTGCGCTCGCGGTCGGCTACCGCTATTGCGCGGTGGTCGCGCGCATGATTCGCTCTTCCCTGCTCGAAGTGCTCAGCGAGGACTACATCCGTACCGCCCGCGCCAAGGGCGTGTTCGAGAAGCTCATCATCTCCCGCCACGCGCTGCGCAACGCGCTCCTGCCGGCGATCACCGTCATTGGGCTCGAATTCGCGTTCCTGATCGGCGGGCTGGTCGTCACCGAGCAGGTGTTCAACCTCAACGGCATCGGCATGCTGTTCGTGCAGAGCGTGTCGCGCAACGACTTCACGCTGATCCAGGGCATGGTGATGCTGATCGCCGCGTTCTACGTCCTGGTCAATCTCGCGGTCGACCTGCTCTATGCCGTGTTCGACCCGCGGATCCGGTACGATTGAGCCTCCCATGGCGATCGCCGCACCCACCGTTCCAGCCGCCGCACCGGAGACGCGCCAGCTCGGCGCGGTCGTCGAGTTCTGCTGGCAGCAGCCGCTGGGTGCCGTCAGCTTCGTCGTCATTTTCGTGATGATGTTCGCCGGCGTATTCTCGGCATCGGTCGCCCTTCAAGATCCGTTGAAGATCGATTTCGGAGCGATCCTGGTGGCGCCATCGGCGGAGCACTGGTTCGGCACCGACGCCTTTGGTCGTGACATCTTCTCGCGCATCATCTACGGCTCGCGCACCGCGCTGGTGATCGGCTTCACCTCCTCGTTCGTCGGCTCGACCATCGGCGCCGTACTCGGCGTCGCCTCGGCCTATTTCGGCGGCCGGATCGACGCCGTCATCCAGCGCTTCGTCGATATTCTCCTGGCATTCCCCATCATCGTGCTCGCGCTCGTCGTGGTCGCCGCGTTCCGCAAGTTCCTGGTGGGCGGGATCGACGTGAACCTGATCCTTGCGATCGCCATCCCCATCGTGCCACGGGTTGCCCGCGTGGTGCGCGCCGCCGCCTTTTCGGTGCGGGTGATGCCTTACGTCGACGCCGCGCGGGCTGCGGGCTATTCCCATGCGCGCATCATCTTCCGCCACATGGCTCCTAACGTCGTGGCGCCCTACCTCATCATGCTGACCGCATTCATCGCGCAGGCGATCCTGGCGGAGGCATCGCTGTCGTTTCTCGGCCTCGGCGTCACCGAGCCGACCGCCGCCTGGGGCCTGATGCTGTCCGGTAACGCCGCCGACTTCTACCGCGAGGCGCCGTGGATGATCCTGTTCCCGGGCGCGGCGATCAGCCTCGCGGT
>CAZLYV010000003.1:9995-40106 GCA_964563665.1 uncultured Acetobacteraceae bacterium | reverse complement strand
GCCTCCCCCTTTTCGACGGGGGAGGCGGCGACGCATGCGTCGCCGGGGAGGGGGTGGAACGATGAGAGTGCCACATTTGAATCACGGTGCGCTCCAATCGCGCGCGAAGGCCGACCACGTCGCTTCGAAGCGCCCCAGGCATCCGTCGGTGTAGCCGACATAGTCGTGCTCGATGTTCGAATAGAGCTCGGCCGCGAGGCTCCACATCGCCTCGCGCAGCAGCGTCGCGCACTTCATTGCCGCATAGCTTCGCCGCAGGCGGTCGTCCGCCGGCCGCGCGAAATAGTTTTCGAGCAGCCATTCTTCCTGGGCGGCCGGGAGCTGGTTGTTCCCGGCAAGGCCGCCCAGATCGAACAGCGGCGAGTTGAAGCCGGCATAATCCCAATCGATCAACCATAGCCGTGTGCCATCGTCGATGAAGTTGGCGGCGAGCAGATCGTTGTGGCCGAAGACGAGATCGATCGGCCCCACCGCGCGGCAAAGTCTAGCGGAGATGTCCACCCATCGGCTGAGATCGGCCGCATGGCGGCTGCCGCCCTCCTTGAGCGTCGCCGCATAGTCGCGGATGACATGGAAGACGGAGAAGGCCAGCACCGGTCCGCGCAGGTGCTTCGGCACCTCGTGATGGCAGGCGCGAACCATCGGCAGGATTCGCCCGAGCATCGCCGGCTCCCGCACGTCGGCGGGCGCCAGCGTTCGGCCCTCGATGAACGCGAACACCACGGCGTCGGGTTCGGCGTGGATCACGGCGGGCGACAGCCCGGCGGCGTGCGCCGCCCGCGCCGCGGCGAGATCGTTGAAGCGCATCACCCCGTGGACGAGGATGTCGCCGCCGACGCGAACGACGTAACGTGCTCCTCCGTCCTCGACGACGAAATTTCGGTTGGTGATCCCGCCCGGCAGCGGCCGCGGCTCGACCGCGCGCGACCAGCACGGCAACGCCGCCGCGCGGGAAGCGGCCTCATCGACGCTGAGCGCGGGATGGCGAAATCGGCGAGTTAACGGCGGCGCCATGCCTGGGTGCGGCGCCGGAGCCCGGCGGTCAGCAGCGCGTTGACCGCGCGCACGCCGGCCGAGGTATAGACGATCATCATCGCCATCGCCGCGGCGGCCGCCGTCGCGCCGGCGTCGTCCATGTTCACCACCGCGACCGAGGCGAGCTTGGTGTCGGTCGAATAGAGGAAGATCACCGCCGACACTGTCGTCATCGCATTGACGAACATGTAGATGCTGATATCGAGGATCGCCGGCAGGCACACCGGCACGGTGACCTTCCAGAACGTGACGTAGAACGGCACCTTGAGCGAGGCGGAGACGGCCTCGAACTCGGCATCGAGCTGCTTTAGCGCGGTGACCGACGTCAGGTGGCTCACGGTGTAGAAATGCGAGACCGTGTTGATCACCAGGATCGCCATCGTTCCATAGAGGAATCCAAGCGGGTTCGCCGGGTGATTGAAGAAGAAGATGTAGGCCAGCCCCAGCACCAGCCCCGGCACCGCCAGCGGCAGCATGGCGAGCAGCTGCACGAAACCGCGGCCAAGCGCGAAGCCCTTGCATTTCTCGACCAGGTAGGCGCCCGAGAAGATGATCGCCGTGCCAACGACCGCGGTCCACGCCGCCATCCGGATCGAGTTCCAGTACGACGACCAGCCCGCCGAATCGAAGTTGTTGAAATTGTAGTTCGCCCAAGTGTACGACAGGTCATAGGGCCAGAATTTTATCAGCGAGGCCCAACCGGCGACGGCAAGTACGCTGAAGATCATCGCCGCGACGATCCCTGAGAAGGCGAACATCAGCCAGTCGAAGCGGGCGCTGGGCTGGGGTTCGAGCGGCACCGCGCGGGCCGAAAGAAGCGCCACTTGTTTCCTCTGCACCAGACGGTCGGCGAGGAAGGCGAGCGCCGCGGGCGCCAGCAGCACCATGCCGACGACCGCGCCCATCTCGAAGTTTTGCTGGCCGATCACCTGTTTGTAGACGTCGGTCGCCAACACGTTGAATTTTCCGCCGATCACTTTCGGAATTCCAAAATCGGTGAGCACCAGCGTGAAGATGACGAAAGACGCGCTAATCAGGCCGTATTTCGCCCCCGGCAGGGTGACGGTAAAGAAGATCCGCAAACGCGAGGCGCGCAGCGAAACCGCCGCCTCGTAGAGCCGCGCATCGGCGAGCGAGAGGGCGGTCACCAGGATCATCAGCGCGTGCGGAAAGCAATAGAACACCTCGGCCATGATGATGCCGAGCGGGCCATAAATCGGCTGGCCGAACATGATGCCCCGCAATAGACCCTGGTTGCCGAACAGGTAGATGAATGAAATCGCCGGCAGGAGCGAAGGCGCCAGGATCGGGATCAATGCCAGCGTGCGGAACAGTCCCTTCGCCGGCATGCAGCTCCGGGTGAGCGCATAGGCGTAGACGAAGGCGAGCGGAATGGTGATCGCGGTTGCGATCAGCGACACGCTGAAACTGTTCCACACCGACTGGAACAGCGCCGGGTTCGAGAAGTAGGTGACGTAGTTGGCGAACCAGACGAATCGCCCGCCATGATCGGCGAAACTTTTCGAAAGCAGGGTGTAGAGCGGCAGCGCGACGCCGATGACCAGCCAGGCGGCAAGCACCACCAGGCACGTCCGCATGATCCAGTCGTCGCGGTCGAGCGTGCGACGCACCGGGATCGGAGCTTCGGCAACGATCGTCGCCATGCTTGCCCTAGGGCCTCGCGAACACCTTGATGCGCCCGGGCGGCAGCGCCACCGGGAGCCTTTTTCCGGCGGCGAGATCGAGGTCGCGCATCAGGTTGATCGAGAAATCGGCGATGAACTCCGCCCGGTCGTCGTTCTGCGGCTTGAGGGTCGCCCGGCAGAACGAGCCGAGAAAATCGAGGCTGGTGATCTCGACCGGCACGACGTTTGGCGTCGTCGCCTCGACGCCGCGAACGCTGACGTCTTCCGGCCGGAAGCAGATCTGCACCGGCGTTCCGACCGCCAGGCCATCCGAGGGCGGGCAGGCGATCTCGATCGTTCCGAGTCCGACGCGTCCGGGCCCCGCGAGTACGCCCTCGAGAAAATTCATCGTGCCGACGAAGTCGGCGACGAACGGGGTCGCCGGATGGCGATAGATCTCCAACGGCGTGCCGATCTGTTCGATCACGCCGTGATTCATCACCACGATGCGATCGGCCATGGTAAGCGCCTCTTCCTGGTCGTGGGTGACCATGGCCGTGGTCACGCCCAGCCGGCGTTGCAACGCCTTGACCTCGTGGCGCAGCCGCATGCGCACGCGCGCATCGAGGGCCGACAGCGGTTCATCCAGCAAAAGCAGGCCCGGCGAGGTGGCGAGCGCGCGGGCAAGCGCCACGCGCTGCTGCTGCCCACCAGAAAGCTGGGAGGGATATTTTCTCCTCTCCTCCGGCAGGCCGACGAGCGCCAGCAATTCGGCGACGCGCGCCTCCATCGCCGTGCCCCTCAGCCCACGCGAACGAAGCCCATAGGCCACATTGGCGAACACGGTCAGATTCGGGAACAGCGCGTAGGACTGGAAGACGATGCCAAAATCGCGCTCGGAGGGCGGCAGCCCGGAAATATCGCGCCCGCCCTGTTCGATCCGCCCGTTCGACTGGATGTCGAGCCCGGCGATCGCCCGCAGAAGCGTCGTCTTTCCGCAGCCGGAAGGGCCAAGGAAGCAGACGAACTCGCCGAGATAGACTTCGAACGAGACGTCCTTGAGCGCCGCGAACGCGCCGAACAGCTTCGTGAGATGCTGGATCTTGAGATAGGGCGCGCGATTGTCGGCGACGGCGCGGCCGTTGTGGTCCGAGGTCATGAATGACGGGCCCAGCGCCCGTCCCTGCTTGGGGACGGACGCCGGGTTCCTTCAGGCATTACGCGTTCGTGCCAATCACTTCGGCGCCGACTTGGCGTCGTAGCGCTTCGACCACTCGGCGAGGATGCGCTCGCGCTCCTTGCCCATCTGGGCGAGGTCGATCTTCACCATCGCCGGCTCGACATTGGGCGGGTAGTTCGGCGGCGCCGGGCTGAGCCCCGGATAGCCGACGATCGCGTAGTACTTGCCGTACATTTCGTAGGCTTTCAGGCTTACCGCAAAATCGGCGAGCTTTTGCGCCGCCGCCAGGTTCTTGGTGCCCTTGACGATCGCGGTCGCTTCCATGTCCCAGCCCGCACCTTCCTTCGGCACGACGATGTCGATCGGCGCGCCCTTGCTCTTCTCGCTGGCGCCCCGCATGTCGAAGGCGATGCCGATCACCCGCTCGCCGCGCGCCGACTGCACGCACGGCGCGGAGCCGGAATGCGTATAGACGGCGATGTTCTGGTGCAGCTTGTCCATGTAATCCCAAGCCGCCTTCTCGCCCATGATCTGGATCCAGGCGAAGACCGTGAGATACCCGGTGCCCGACGAGGCCGGATTGGGCATCACGATCTGGTCCTTGTATTCGGACTTCACGAGATCGGCCCACGCCGCCGGTTTGGAGATATTCTTCTTCGGCCCCTCGACGGTGTTGTAGCAGATGACCGACAACCACGCGTCCATGCCCGTCCATGCCGCCGGGACCTTGCTGTCGCGGAAGGCCGGTTTCAGCGCGGCGGAGCCCTTCGGACTATAGGGATGCAGAAGGCCCATCGAATCGAACAGCGCGATGCTCGAGGCGCCGAGGCCCCAGATGATGTCCGCGCGCGGATTGTCCTTCTCGGCCAAAAAACGGGCGGTGATGATGCCGGTCGAATCGCGTACCCAGCCGATCTCGACATCCGGATTGTCGGCCTCGAACGCCTGCTTGTATGGACCAAGCTGGTCGTTCTCGAGCGCGGTGTAGACGGAAAGCCGCGTCTTGCCCTGCGCCGCCGCCTCGCCGCTCAGGCCGGCGGCCAAGGCAAGCATGCTCGTGGCGGCGAATATCCCGCCGAGCACCCATGTGATCGATCGTTTAGTCATTGACGGTCTCCCCTTCCTCGATATGTCTCGATCCGTGCCGGATGTCCATTATGCGTTCGGCTGAAACTCTCCGCCACAGGAGCGGCGGATATCCCCGGCAAATTTAAGCCACGCCTTCCTCGCGTCGGACGGCCGGCGCGGTAGGTATGAGTCAGCGCGTATTGCATATTCCTGTCAAGCGCCTGGCCATTGCTACGACTCCGCCCGGCTTAAGGATTTCCGACGAGCCATGCGACGACGCTGGCGATTTCGCGCGGCGGTTCGCCGGCATCGGGCACGATGAGATGGTGGGCGAGCCGCGCCTTCACGCGGGTCTTGAATACATCGATCAGCATGTTTTGGCCCAGCATCGGCTCGGCGAGCGGCGCTGTCGCCAGCGCCACGCCGCCCCCGGCGATGCAGCTCTGGAGCGCCACGATCAGGCTGTCGCATTGCAGCCCCTCGGACAGCGGCAATCCGCTGACGCCGACATGCTGGAAGTAGTTTCCCCATCCCTCGCGCTCGCCGAGCACATGGATCAGCCGGTGACGAGGCAGATCGGCCGGCCGAGCGAGCGGCGGCCCCTTCTTCAGATATTTTTGGCTTGCCACCGGGAAGTACGATTCATCGAACAGCTTGTAGGCGCGCACGCCCGGCCACGCCCCGGCGCCGTAGCGAATCTCGATATCGACCCCGTCCTGACCGAAATCGACCGGGGCGTACAGCGTCGTCACGCGGAGCGTGATCTCCGGATGCGCACGGCGAAGCTCGACCAGCCGTGGACCAAGCCACAGCGCCGCCACGCTCGCGCTTGCGCGCAGCGTCACCGGCCGGCGGCCCAGCCGGCCGAAAATTTGCTCGGTTCCGATATCGAGCCGGTCGATGCCTTCGCGCACGGTCGGCAGATAGGCGATCCCGGCGTCGGTCAACGCCAGCCCACGCGACAACCGCTTGAACAGTTGGGCGCCGAGCCAGTCCTCGAGCTGCCGCACCTGCTGGCTCACCGCCGCCTGCGTGACGCCAAGCTCCTCGCCGGCGTCGGTGAAGCTCAAGTGGCGGGCCGCGCTCTCGAAGGCGCGCAGCCAGTTGAGCGGCGGCAGGCGGCGACGGCGGGGCAAAATCGCCATAAGTCTTCCCTAGGCCAAAGACCAAGTTTTCGGCGCGTACCATAGCACCCGGCGATGTGATAATTGATCCCGCTCAAGCACCGTCCGGGGGCGAAAGCTTGCGATCCGCAAGGGTCGGAAAACAAACATAAACCCGGCACGCGCCGGACGCCATCGTACGTCCCGACGCGACGCTTCCCGAAGTCCAGGAGACGACAGAGATGACCAGCCCGATTGCTCCCGCCGACAAGGCCCGTTCGGAGTACTTTTCCGCTCTAGTGCGCGGCTATCACGCGAACCGGCCGCTACCGGGACCGTTCTACGTCAGTCCCGACGTGTTCGCGATCGACATGGAACGCGTCTTCGGACGCGCGTGGCTCTACGCCGGTCACGCCTGCACCATTCCCCGGCCCGGCGATTGGTTCACCTATCAGATCGGCGGCTTCTCGATCATCGTCGTGCGCGACCACAAGGGCGATATCAAGGCGTTCCACAACACCTGCCGGCACCGCGGCTCGCGCATCTGCAATACCGAGAAGGGCCACTCGACGCACCTCGCCTGCCCCTATCACCGCTGGACCTATGACCTCGATGGCCGGCTGATGATGAACACCAAGCCCGAGTTCGGCGTCGATCGCGCCGAACTCTCGCTCCAACCGGTGCCGGTCAGCAACGTTGCAGGCCTGATCTTCTTCTCGCTCGCCGACAACCCGCCCGATTTCGAATCCGCCGCGCGCGATATCGCGCGACGCCTCAAGCCGCACGGGATGGAGCGCGCCAAGCTTGCCCACCAGATCGATTACGAGGTGCCGGCGAACTGGAAGCTCGTCTTCGAGAACAATCGCGAGTGCTACCACTGCCCGCCCAATCACCCCGAATACAACAAGGCGACCTACGACGTGCTGCGCGACGAGGCGCATGGCAACCCCAGGCTCCAGGCGGAATTGGAGGCGCTGATCGCCGAGAGTAACGCCCGCTTCCGCGCGCTCGGCCTCGACGAGGGCGACGCGTCGTCGGCGATGACCGGGGCGTTTTATCGTTGTCACCGTACGCCGCTGATGAAGGGTTTCACCACCCAGAGCCTCGATGGCAAGCCGGTGGCGCCGCTGATGGGCGATTTCAAGGAGCGCGACGCCGGCACGCTCCGCATCACGATCTTCCCCAATTTCTGGCAGCACGCCAACGACGACCACGCGGTGGCGACGCGCATCACGCCGGTCGGCCCGGCGATGTGCCATATCCGCGTGATGTGGTTCGTCCACCAGGACGCGGTCGAGGGCAAGGACTACACGCTCGACCGCCTGTTGCCGGTGTGGCGGCTCACTTCGGAGCAGGACTGGCAGATCTGCAAGAACCAGCAGGCCGGCGTCAGCTCGCCGCGCTTCCGGCCTGGTCCCTACTCGCTTACCAAGGAGCGCAACGTCGCCCACTTCGTCGAGTGGTACCTGCACGAGGCGGGGGGCTGGAGCCCGGTCGCGCACGCCGCAGAGTAACCGCCAAAATCAACAACCGGCGACGACGGGAGCGGGATCGTGATTCCTGAGCGGGCTCGAATTGTCATCATCGGCGGCGGGGCAATCGGCTGTTCGATCGCCTACCATCTCGCCAAGGAGGGCGAGCGGGACGTCGTGCTGGTCGAAAAAAGCGGCCTTACCCATGGCGCGACGTGGCACGCCGCGGGTCTCGTCGGCCAACTTCGCAGCAAGCGCAACTTGACGCGCCTGATGCAGTACAGCGCCGAGCTCTATGGCCGGCTCGCCGACGAAACCGGGCAACAGACCGACTGGCGCCCGGTGGGAAGCTTGCGGCTCGCTTCCTCGGAGGCGCGCTGGAGTGAGCTCAAGCGGTCGGTCACCACGGCGCGCAGCTTCGGCTTCGACATCCATCCGATGTCGCCCGAGGAAGCCAAGAAGATCTTCCCGCTGATGTCGGCGGACGGTGTCGTGGGCGCGGTGTTCGTGCCGGGCGACGGCTACATCGATCCGACGAGCCTCACCATGGCGCTCGCCAAGGGCGCGCGCGGCGGCGGCGTAAAAATGCTCGAGGGCGTGCGCGTCATCGGCATCGAGGTCAAGGACCGCCGGGCGACACGCGTGCTGACCGACCAGGGCGCAATCGCCTGCGAAATCGTCGTCAACGCGGCCGGCATGTGGGCCGATCGCATCGGCGAAATGGCGGGCGTGCGGGTGCCAGCGGTCGCCGTCGAGCACCAGTACATGGTGACCGAGAAATCGCCCGAGATCCCGCGCGATCTGCCGACCCTGCGCGACCCCGACAAAGGCTTCTATCTCAAGCCCGACGTCGGCGCGCTCGCGGTGGGCGGCTGGGAGCCGAACACGGTGCCGTTCGGGCGCACCGGCGTGTCGTTCGATTTCGGGCGCGAGCTGCTGGCGTCCAACTTCGAGCGCTTCGAGCAGATCGTCGTGCCGGCGGCGGCGCGCCTGCCGATCCTCGAGCGGCTCGGCATCCGCAACCTGATCAACGGCCCGATCCCGATCTCGCCCGATGGCGAACCGATCATGGGCAAGGCGCCCGAGCTCGATAATTTTTACCTCGCATGCGGGTTCACCTCCGGCATCGCGGCGAGCGGCGGCGCCGGGCGCGCGCTCGCGCAATGGATCGTTCACGGCGAGCCGGAGCTCGATCTGTGGGCCTTCGATGTCCGCCGCTTCGGCCACCACCACATGAGCCGGCGCTACCGCTACGAACGCGCGGTCGAGAGCTATTACCGCTATTACTGCATCCATTGGCCGGTCGAGGAGATGCACTCGGGCCGCGGCGGCCGGCGTAGCCCGCTTTATCCGATTCTCGCCGGAAAGGGCGCGGTGTTCGGCTCGCGCTTCGGCTGGGAGCGACCCAACTGGTTCGCGCCGGCCAGCGTCGCGCCCGAGGACGCGCCGTCGTTCGAGGGGCGGCCGAACTGGTTTGCCCACGTGGCGCGCGAGCACCAGGCGGTGCGCGAGCGCGTGGCCCTGTTCGATCAGAGCTCGTTTTCCAAGTTCGAGATCGGCGGGCCGGGCGCGTTCAAGGCGTTGCAGCGCATCGCCGCCAACAACCTCGACAGGCCGCTGGGGACGGCCATTTACACCCAGCTCTGCAACGAGCGCGGCGGAATCGAGGCCGATCTGACGATTTCGCGCACGGGCGAAAACAGCTTCTACGTCGTCACCGGCAGCGGCTTTGGCGTGCGCGACGGCCACTGGATCGAATCGCACCTGCCGCGCGACGGCGCGATCGTCATGCGCGACGTCACCTCGGCCCGCGCGGTGATCAATATCGGCGGACCGCTCTCGCGCAAGGTGTTGGAGAAGGTCGCCGACGGCGACGTCAGCAACCAAGGCTTTCCGTTCATGGGCGCGCGCGAGATCCGGATCGGTTATGCCCCCGTGCTGGCGATCCGCATCACCTATGTGGGCGAGCTCGGCTGGGAGCTGCACACGCCAACCGAATATGCGGCACATGTCTACGAGCTTCTGTGGCGCGCCGGCGTGGAGTTCGGCATCGCCGATGCCGGCTATCGGGCGATCGAGACCTGCCGGCTCGAGAAGCGTTATCTCTATTGGGGCGCCGACATCACCCCCGACTACACGCCCTACGAAGCCGGTCTCGGGTTCTGCGTCGCGCTCAAGAAGGGCGATTTCATCGGCCGCGACGCACTCGTGCGGGCCAAGGAGCAGGGTGTGCGGCGCAAGCTTTGCATGTTCGTGCTCGAGCGTCCGGTGTCGGTCTATGGCGGCGAGGCGATCTGGCGGGCGGGCAAGGTGCTGGGCATGACGACCAGCGGCGGCTATGGCCACACGATCGGCCGCAGCATTGTCTTCGGCTATGTCCCGAGCGAAGAGGCCGGGCACGGCGACTACGAGATCGAGGCGTTTGGCGAGCGCGTCCCGGCCGCCCGAATCGACAAGGCGCCCTACGATCCCGAGCGCAAGCAGATCCTGGGCTGAGGCGCGCCGCCGCGGGGCCGACGGGCCTCGATTGGACGGCAGGGGCGTTTTCGGGTATTCCCAAGCTCGATATTCAAGCGCTCCCGGCGCCGGATTAGCTCAGGGGTAGAGCAGCGGTTTTGTAAACCGTTGGTCGGGGGTTCGAATCCCTCATCCGGCACCAGCTTGGTCGCCCTGTACGCATGATTTTAACTGCCGGAACGATTCGGGCGCTTTCTGGGAGTACCTCTCGATCGGCTCATCGTTACTATGCCGCGTCGGATTCGCGTCCAGATGCATGTTGTTCCATCCGGAACGAGACGCGGAGAAGCCGGTCCATCCGCATCTTAATCATATTCGGGTCGAGCTTCGCGCGCAGCCTTTGGGCCCGCGTGCGGCTTGCGCTCCTTCGCGATGTAGCGCTTGGTATTGATATCCCCTTCACGCTTGCGCGCTTCGAATATCTCGAACGCGGTCTGCATGCGAAGAAGCGTATCCATCTTCGGACCGAAAGCCTTTTCGATACGTAGCGCCATCTCTGGCGACAGCGCGGCGCGACCGTTCAAGAGCGCCGAGAGCGCGGGGCGAGTCACGCCGAGGGCCTTTGCGGCGTCCGTTACGGAAAGTCCCAGGGGCTCGATGACTTCCATCCTGATAAACCGCCCCGGATGGCTGGGATGGGCCATGCGCATCATGTTGGTGGCTCCTAGTGATAATCCTCATAGTCGAGATCGACGACCTCGTCTTCCATCTCATCGATCCGGAACGTGATCCGCCAGTTGCGGGTGACAGTCAGGCTCCAGGTTCCCCTGCGCGCGCCGGTGAGTCGATGGGCTTTCCAACCCGGGATTTCGTGCAGCTCATCGACAGCCTCCATCTCCTGGAGAAACGAGACGATGTTGCGGATTTTCTCGACAAAGGCAGCCTGAATGCCCAACACGTCGTCTTTCTCGATAAAGCGCTTCAACCCCTTATGGATCACGTTTCGAATCTTCATGAAAAATGGTATCTGGCAGCGTTGATGCCTGTCAAGTTACACTTTACGGCGGCACCGGGCAAGGGGATCGAATTCCTCAGCGGCCGTTTCGAAAACCATTTGTCGGGGGTTCGAATCCCTCATCCGGCACCATCGCCGCCGCCACGGCTGGATTCGGCCGCGACACCCGAGGTTGTTTGCGGGAAACGCCCCATGATATTGTCGCATGAGCATGTGATTGCCACGGAAAATCGACGCCCTCGAACCGCAAAACTGGCGATGCGCCCCTCCCCGTGAATTTCGACCAGCTCGTCGCCGATTACGGCGCCTTCCTTTACGCCCTGATCTTCCTCTGGACCTTCTTCGAGGGCGAGACGTTTGTCATTTTCGCCGGCTTCGCCGCGCATCAGGGACTGCTCGACTGGTTCGGCGTTTTCATGTGCGCCTGGTGGGGCAGCTTTGCCGGCGACCAGCTCTATTTCTGGGTCGGGCGAAAATACGGCCAGACGCTTCTTGTCCGGTTCCCGCGCTGGCGCCCGGGCGTCGAGCTGGCGCTCGACGCGCTGCGCCGCTACGACACATGGTTCATCGTGAGCTTCCGCTTCATCTACGGGGTACGCAACTTCGCCTCGTTCGCGATCGGGATGAGCGGCGTCGATCCGCTCCGCTTCGTCACGCTCAACTTGCTCGCCGCCGCCGGCTGGGCGATGAGCTTTGCCGGCTTCGGCTACGTCTTCGGCAGCGCGCTCGAGGCGGTGCTGGGGGAGGTGGCGCAGGTCTTCGGGCTCGTCTTGCTTAGCCTGTTTTCAATTTCAATCGGCGGGGTGGTCTACGCACACAAGCGCCGGGCGCGGCGCCACGCGATCGATCAGGCCCGCCGCGCGGCGCTCGCCGCCAGCGATGGCGGGGTGCCGCCGGTGTGAGTTCGAGCTCCGATCGGAGATCGATCGGCGTTCAGCCGGCTTTACGAATATCGAGGGTGACCACGCCGTCCTCTTCCGTCCAGTCGACCAGCACGTTCCCCGTCGTCTGACAGAACGACATGAAGTCCGCGAGCGCGCCGGGATCGGTCGCCAGTACCCGCAGCGTCGCCCCGGCCGGTACGTCGCGCAAAGCCTTCTTGGCGCGCAAGACCGGGAGCGGGCATTTGAGCCCCTTGGCGTCGAGGATGACGGTGTTCATGGAATCGATGGCCAAAGGTAGATCGGGTGGCGTGATTTCGCGATCCGGGAACGAACCAGCCGGAAGCTTATCGCTGGTGGCGCACGATCGACAAGCCGTAGAATGCCGGCTCTCTCATCGCGCGTAAACTTGCCTGACCGAGACATGAGCCCGCCCGCGCCGCCCGGCGCTGCCCATCGCGAGTCCGGGGATACGAACGCCCAACGCTTTCCGGTGTCGATCAAGGGCGTCGTCGTCATCGCCGGCCGCGTCGTGCTGCTTCGCAACGAACGCGACGAATGGGAGCTGCCCGGCGGCAAGCTCGAACGCGGCGAGTCGCCCGCGACATGCCTGGTGCGCGAAATCGCCGAGGAACTCGGCCTCAGCGTCACCGTCGACTCCATCCTCGATAGCTGGGTCTATCGCATTGCGCCGGGCGTCGAGGTCGTTATCGTTTCCTATGGCTGTACGCTGAGCGGCCCGCCGCTCATTCGCCGCAGCAGCGAGCACAAGGCGCACGACCTGTTCACTTGGTCCGAAGTCGCCGACCTCGCTATGCCGGCGGGCTACAAGTCGACCATCGACCGTTGGTTCGTCCAGTCGCGCACTGCATCGGGGAGACGTCCATGAATTCGTCGAGCGATGGCTACGTGCTTTATGCCCACATCCGCTCGGGCAATGCCTACAAAGCGGCCCTCATGCTGGCCCTGACGGCAACCACCTACCGCCTCGAGACGGTCGATCTCAATGCCGGCCAGCAGCGCACCCCCGCTTACCGAGCAATCAATCCCTTCGGCCAGGTGCCGACCTTGCGGCACGGCGAGCGGATCATCACCCAATCGAACGCCATCCTCATCTATCTCGGCGAACGGAGCGGCAAGTTCTGGCCGAGCGATCCCAGCCAGCGCATCGCCGTCCTCGAGTGGCTGTTCTGGGAGCAGGAGACGCTCTTTCCGGGCATCGGTCGCACGCGGTTTTTCACCAAGGTGATCGAAGGCGAGCCCGCCGTGGTGACGTTCTTCCGCAAGACGGGCGAGCGCGGCCTCAGCCAGCTCGAGAACCAGCTGGCCAAAGACCGTTTCGTCGTCGGCCCGGCGCCGACGGTGGCCGACATTTCGATCTATGCCTATGCGCGGCTGGCCGAGGAGGCCGGATTCTCGCTCGCCGAGCGGCCGAAGATCGTCGTTTGGCGGCAAACCATCGAGGCGCTGCCGGGCTGGGCCCCGCCGGACAAGCTCATCGCCGCCACGTAAACCGTGCCAACCGTCAATTGCCCACCTTGGCGAGCACGTCGGCCTTGAGGAAGCGCTCGACCACCAGCATGAACCCGATCGAAGGGAGCAGAAGAATGAGCGCGGTGATCGACGAAATCTGATAGTTGCCGCCCATGCTGGCGTTGAACATCAACAGCGGCAACGTCGTCACCTCGGGTGCGCCGACGAAATACGAGCCGGTGAATTCGTCGAGCGATTCCAGAAAAACGAAGATCGCGCTCGCCATGATGCCCGGCGCCGCCAACGGCAGGGTCACCGTGAGGAACGTATGGAGAGTGGAGGCGCCCATGTTGCGCGCCGCCTCCTCGAGTTCGCGATCGATCGCGGCGAAGGCGGCGGTGGCGATCCACACCGCATAGACAAGCCCGTGCAGCGTATGCACCAGGACAACACCGCCCACCGTGCCGTTCAATCCGAACTGATAGAAGATGCGGGCCACGTTGATGTAGACCGGCAAGCTCGGAAACGCTTGCGGCAGCAGGAATGCAAGCATAATGAGCGCCCGCCACGGCAGCCGGCCGCGGGCAAGCGCCAGGCCCGCCGGGATGGCGATGGCGAGGCAGGTAGCGACCGTGAGCAAGGCGATCCAGATGCTGATCCACAGCGCTTCCATCGCCCCGCCGGTCGGACGGAACACATGCTCCCAGTAGCGGAACCCCCATTGCGAGGGCAGCTTGTAGGGAAAGAACCACGCCTCGGCGAACGACCACACGACGAGATTGGCCAGCGGTCCGAAAATCGCGATGGCAAGCAGACCAAGTACGATTCCGCGCGGCAGCCAGTGCCACGCTGCGCTGCGGTTCATGACGCGCTCCGCTCGCGCACCCCTTGGCGCAGATAGATCCAGGCGACGAAGCCCGTCATAAGGTAGGAAATGAAGCCGAGCGCGTTGGCGACGCCATAGTCGCCAAAGGCATTGATGCGATAGGCCATGTCCACCGTCAGCATGGTCGGCGTGCCGCCGCTGATCATGATCGGCACCGAGAGCACCGACATCATGGTGACGAACGACAAGATGAGCCCGACCACCAGCGTCGGACGCACCTGCGGCACGACGATCTCGATCAGGATGCGGAGCCGCGAGGCGCCGAGATTGCGCGCAGCATCGATGGTCGCGCGGTCGAGCGTCGCCATCGCGCCGGCGACCATCAGGGTTACGAAGGGTAGCTGCTTCCATACGAAGGTAATGATGATGCCGCGCCAGTCGAGGAAGCTCTGGGTCGTCGACACGTCGAGAATATCGAGCGACACCAGCGTGTTGTTCATCATGCCGTTCTTGGCGAGGAAGGTGCGCATGCATTGCGCGGCGACGATGAACGGCACGAACAGCGGCCAGCGATAGAGCCAGGCGAGCACGGCGATCGCCGTCGGATTTTCGCCCAGCGTGAGGTACCCGCCGATGGCGATCGAGCACGCCCCGATAAGCAGCGTCGAGACGGCGATGATGACCATCGTGAAGACGACATCGCGCGAGTAAAGCTCGAACGCCTTGTCGAAATTGGCGAGCGTGAGCGCACCGCTCTTTTCGGCGAATGCGCTCACCAGCGAGAAGCTGAGCGGGTAGACAAACAGCGCCAGCATCACCAGGAGGGCCGGCGCCACCAGGAGGACCGACAATCCACGCGAGTGGTTCATGCCAGACGGACGTTGGCCGCGGTGACCGGCATATCTTGCGGCGTCCCCCTCACCCCGGCAACGCATTCGCGTTGCCGCCTCTCCCCGCCGGGGAGAGGGAGGGACCCGCGGCGAAGCGGCGGGAGGGTGAGGGTAAGACGGCGCGCGCTGGTCAATTGGCGACCGAGCGCTCGTAGGCTTCCGTGATCTCCTTGAAGTATTCGCCGATCGGCATCGGCTTGCCCTTGGTCTGGAGATCCTGCGGCGAGACGTCTTTGAACAGCTTGTCCCACACCGCCTTGTCGAGATGCGCCTGGACGTACTGCGCGTCGATGCCGGGGTACCAGTTGAAACGCTTGACGATTCCCTCGGCCTGAATCAACGGGCTGGTGGCGAACTCGACGAACTTGCGCGCCGCATCCATGTTCGCCGCCTTCGCCGGGATCACGTAGTACATCGGCTGACCCGGCAGGCCCGGCGCTAGAATCTCGAGCCTCATTGTCGGCGGCAGGCGGCCTTCCGCTTGCCAGGTATAGAACATGTCGACCCACACCGGTCCCATGACGATCTCGCCGCGGTTCAACATGTCGAGGGTCCCTGCGTTACCCGGCGTGATGACGACGTTCTTGTTGAACTCCTTGAGCTTGGCGAGCGCCGGCGCCCAACCGTCCTTGACCTTGGGGTCGTACGGCCCCTCCATCAACTGCTGCGGGTTGGACGAGTTGGCGTAGACCCAGCCGAATACGAAGGCGACGCCGGACATGCCGCCCTTGATGCCGTTGTATCCGAATTTCTTCGGGTTCGCCTGCACCCAGGAGGTCAGTTCGTCGTAGTTCTTGGGCGGGCTTTTGACCAGCGCCGGGTTGTAGGCGATCGCCGTCTGGCTGTGGAACATCGGAATCACATAGCCATCGACGTCGGCGCCGAGCGCTTTTTTCGCCGTGTCGCGCGAGACCAGCTTTCCGGTGCTGATGTTCGGGCGATACTTGTCGAGCAATCCTTCCTGCACCATCTGACCGGCCATCCGTTGGTGGACGACGGCGACGTCGACGTCCCATTGCGCGGTGTTCGCTTTTTTCTGGGCGTCGATGCGCTCCCAGATCTTCTGCGAGCCGGCGTCGCCCGGGCCGCTGCCGACGGCGCGAACCTTGACCGTCGGATTCTCCTTCTCGAATTGCGGCGCGAGGAAGTCGGTAATGTAGTCGACCATGTTCTGGTCGCCCGCGGTCATGACGTTGATCGTCGTGCGCTGCTGTGCCGCGGCGGGATAGGCAAACGCGAGCCCCGCCGCCGATGCGACGACGAGGAACGTGGATCGACGCGTGATAGCTAGCATGGCTCGAGTCCTCCCAGGTTTGCGAACGGCGATGCATCATGGCCGTCGCGCGTTACGGATTTGAGGCGATTTGCGTGTTTTTAGTCTCCTGTGGCGGGATAAACGTGGACCGAATCGGTCCGCAGCCGGATTCCGACATCTGCGCCGACGGACAGGCGCCGCTCGTCGTCGACCATGAACTGCCGATCGCCGACGCGGACAGCGTAACGCCAGAACCCACCCGGATACGAGGATTGCGCGATCTGCCCGTGCAAGACAAGGTCGCCCTCGCCGTTGGCGGCCGACGGTTCGGTGAGATGCGCCGCCTCGCTGCGAAAATGCAGCACCACCGGCCCGTCGAGCGCACTCTCGCGGCGCTGAAGCCGCGCCGCGGCGTTGTGCGGCCCCGCCTCGATCACCAATCCGTCCGCTTGCGTTCGCGCCTTGAGGCGGATCGAATTCGCCGCCCCCATGAACGCGGCGACGAACGGCGAAACCGGTCGGTTATAGACGTCCTCGGGCGTTCCCGCCTGGGCGATTTCCCCGGCGTCCAGGATCACGATCCGATCCGCCATCACCATCGCCTCTTCGCGGTCATGGGTGACGTGGATCGCGGTGATACCCAAGGATTGCTGGAGCGCCTTGATCTCGTGCCGGACGTCCTCGCGGATTCGCGCATCCAGGTTCGACAACGGCTCATCGAGCAACAGGATCTTGGGATTGACCGCGAGCGCGCGGCCCAGCGCCACGCGCTGGCGCTGGCCGCCCGAGAGCTGCGTCACCATGCGGGCACCGAGCCCATCGAGCTTCAGCATCGCCAGCACCTCGTCCACCCGTTTGGCGATCTCCGCCTTGGATTGGCGGCGCAGCCGCAGGCCATAGCCGATGTTCTGGGCGACCGTCATGTGCGGCCATAACGCATAGGATTGGAACACCATCGCCATATCGCGACGATCGGGCGGCGCCTGGGTGATGTCGCGGCCGTCGACGCGGATGCTGCCGCTCGTGACCGGAACGAAGCCGGAAATCGCCCGCAGCAGGGTGGTCTTGCCGCATCCCGACGAGCCCAAGAGCGCGACGAACTCGCCGCCGCGGATCGTCAGCGACACGCCCTTCAAGACGCGAAGCGTTCCGTAATTGGCTTGCAGCCGTTCGATATCGAGCGCCGCTGACGGCATGGTTGGGCGCCTCCCTCGGGCACTTATCGTGATCTTAACCGACGGCCGGTTGATCGCAAAATGGGCACGCCTCCCGGGGCTAGCCGCCGTCGGCCGCGAGGCTGGCGCCAGGCACGGATTGTCCTTAGAGTTGCGCGGTTCGACGAACGAACGACAAGAGGCATTGGTCCATGAACCAGATCGATTTCGTTGGACGCAAGGCCGTGATCACGGGCGGCGGCCGCGGCATCGGGCTCGCCATCGCCGAACGATTTCTCGCCTCGAAGGCCGAGGTGAGTCTGTGGGATATCGACCCGCACGCGCTCGACGCGGCGACGAAGCGTCTCGCCGGAAAGGGCGCCGTGCATTCGACCGTCGTCGATGTGACCGACGTTGTGTCGGTAACGGCGGCGACGCAATCGGCGATCGGTCAAATGGGCCGCGTCGACATTCTGGTCAATAATGCCGGCATCACCGGCCCCAATCAAAAGACCTGGGAATATTCGCCGGAAAACTGGCGTCGCGTGCTGGAGGTCGATCTGACCGGACCCTTTATGTGCTGCCGCGAGATCGTGCCGCGCATGATCTCCCAGAAATACGGACGAATCGTCAATATCGCCTCGGTCGCCGGCAAGGAAGGCAACCCAAATGCCCCCGCCTATAGCGCGGCCAAGGCTGGTCTGATCGGCCTCACCAAGTCGCTCGGCAAGGAGCTCGCGGATAGCGGCGTCATCGTCAACTGCGTGACACCGGCCGCGGTCGAAACCGACATCTTCAAGGAGATGACCAAGGAGCATATTCAGTACATGCTCGCCAAGATCCCGATGGGCCGCTTCGGCAAGGCCGAGGAGATCGCCGCTCTGGTCGCCTGGCTCGCCTCGGAGGAATGCAGCTTCTCGACCGGCGCGGTGTTCGATATCTCGGGCGGTCGCGCGACGTACTGAAATCATGCAATCTCGACGACGCGATTTTCTCGCCACCGCCCGCCGCAAACTGTTCGTGTCGGTCGTCTCCGACACGCTCGACGCCCTTGGGTTTCGCAGCCAGGCGATGGCGGCGTCGATACGGCCGCTCGACGAATCGCTCGTCTTGCTGGGCCGCGCGCGCACCGGGCTCTACCGCGAGGTCTATCACGAGGCCGAGGGCGAGAACCCCTACGAGCTCGAAATCGCGCTGATCGACGATTTGAAACCCGGCGAGGTGCCGGTGCTTGCCTGCGGCGGATCGAAGCGGATCGCGCCATGGGGCGAGCTGCTGACGACCGCGTCTCGGGCGCGACGCGCGGCGGGGTGCGTCACCGACGGGCTCACCCGCGACATCCGCGCCATCCGCAAAATGCGGTTTCCGGTTTTCCATGGCGGAATCGGGCCGCTCGACTCGAAAGGGCGTGGTGAAGTGGCCGCGATCGACATTCCGGTCGAATGCGGGGGCGTCCGTGTCGAACCGGGCGATCTGGTGTTTGGCGACGCCGACGGTGTCGTGGTGATCCCGCGCAAGATCGAGACCGAGACGTTGACCCGGGCGCTGGCCAAGGTCACGGGCGAAAACCGGACCCGGGCCGAGCTCCGCCGCGGCGCCAAGCTTCGCGACGTTTTTGCGCGGCACGGCATTCTCTGAACAGCGCCCGCCCACGCGGGCGCCGTATTACGGCTCAACGATAAAAGATGGTCGGCAGCCAGAGCACCATGGCGGGCCAGTAGGTGACGATGGCGAGCGTCACCAAGAGCGGGACCAGGAACGGCGCACAGGCCTTCGTCGTCCGTTCGAACGAGATGTTGGCGACCCGCGCCAGGATGTAGAGCACCATCCCCACCGGTGGAGTCAGCAGGCCGATCATCAGATTGAGCACCATGATGATTCCGAAATGCACCGGATCGACGCCGATCTTGTCCATCAGCGGCAACAATACGGGCACCAGGATGGTGATCGCCGCGATCGTCTCCATGAAGCAGCCGACGATCAGCAGGAAGACGTTGACCAGAAGCAGGATCAGCCACGGCTCGGTGGTGATCGCCAGCACGAGGTCGGCGACGTTGTCGGTGATCCGTGTCGTGGTGATGATCCAGCCGAAGATCGACGCGCCGGCAACGATCAGGAGGATGATGGCGGTCGTCTCGACGGTCTCCATGCTGACCTTGACCAGGCCCTTCCAGCTGAGCGTGCGGTAGACGAACAGGCCGAGGACGAGGGCGTAGGCGGTGGCGGCGATCGCCGCTTCGGTCGGGGTGAAGACGCCGGTCGTCATGCCGCCGATGAGCAGCACCGGCGTCATCAGCGGCAGGAAGGCGCGCTTCGAGGTTTCCACGAGCCGCACCCAGGCAAACACCGCGTCGCGCTGATAGCCCTTGGTATGGGCATACCACGCGACCATGACCATCATCGTCGCCGCCATCAGCAACCCGGGCAGGAACCCCGCCGCGAAGAGTTGGCCGATCGAGGTGTTGGCCATCACGCCGTAGATCACGAGCGGCAGCGAGGGCGGAATGATCGGCCCGATGGTCGAGGACGCGCCGGTGATTCCCACCGCGAAATCGACGCTATAGCCGTGATCGCGCATGGCGCGGATCTCGATGTTGCCGAGCCCGCCGGCGTCGGCCACCGCCGTTCCCGACATCCCGGCGAAGATCACCGAGCCAATGACATTGACGTGGCCAAGACCGCCCTTGAGCCAGCCGACGAGCGCCAACGCGAAATCGTAGATGCGCTGCGTGATACCCCCTGAGTTCATCAGGCTTCCGGCCATGATGAAGAAGGGAATGGCGAGCAGCGGAAACGAGTCGACGCCCATCACCATGCGGTGCACGACGACCAGCGCCGGCATCTCCCCTTGCACCAGAACGAAAAGCAGCGAGGCGCCGCCCAGCGCGATCGCCACCGGGACGCCGAGGACCAGAAGCCCCATGAACGACACGAACAGAAAGGCCGTCATTGGTGGCGACCCTCCGCGGCGACGCGGGTGAGATCGCTCGATCCGGCACGCCAGTGCCGGACCGCCACCTGGATCGCGCGAAGCGTCATCGCGGCGAATCCGGCGAGCGCCACCGCGAAAACGTAGCTAAGCGGCCAGTCGATCACCACCATGTACTGGAAGCGCATCACCATCGTGACGTTGTAAGTGAGGTAAGTGGCGACGGCGAAGAAGACGATGCGAAGCACGTCGACCAGAGTCGAGAGCGCGAAGCCGAGACGCGGGCCGAAATAGACGTACATGAACTCGACATGGATGTTGGTGTTCCGCCGCGTCGCCATCGCCGCGCCGACGAAGGTGACGCAAATGAGAAGATATCGCGCGATCTCCTCGGTCCAGGCGAGCGAGTCGTTGAGTACGTAGCGGGTGAAGAACTGCAGGAAAACGACGAAGGCGAGGATCCAGAAGAAGCCGAAAGCGATCCAATCCTCGATCGCATAGTCCGCCAGACGCACGTCCGCATCGTCGGGCGTGTCGGTGATCGACGGCCCCACTTCGGCCTGGTGCGGCGCGAGTTCGCTCAAAGCTTCTCTCCCTGTGCGCTAATTTGCCCTTCGACGCGGCCCCACCGCGGCGCGTCCGACAATTTCGCGTGACCCATCCGATGAAAGCAAGCATAAATCCGGGCCCAAGCTTGGAAATGAAGGGGACCATTTCCGCAATGCCGAAGATCACGCGCATCGAGATCTGCCAGGTCGACCTCGAGCCCAAGGTCAAGCGTACCGACGCCATTCAGGCGTTCGTGAAGCAGGAAACGCCGATCGTGCGTATTTTCGCCGATGACGGGGCGGAGGGCGCCGGCTATGCCTATACGATAGGCAACGCCGGTTCGTCAGTGGTCGCATTCATCCGCGACCATATGGCGCCGTGGCTATTGGGCCGCGACCCGGCGATGGTCGAGGAGATCTGGAAGGGATTGTTCTTCCTCACCCACGCCACCTCGGTCGGCGCGATCACCAGCCTGGCGCTGGCGACGATCGACACGGCGCTGTGGGACATGCGCTGCCGGCGCGCCGGCCTGCCGTTACATCTGATGGCCGGCGGCGCGCAACGGAAAGTGCCGATCTATTCGACCGAGGGCGGCTGGCTCCATCTCGAGCCCAAGGCGCTGGTCGATGAAACGCTTGCAGCTCGCGCGGCCGGGTTTCGCGGCGCCAAGATCAAGGTCGGGCGACCTCACGTCGTTGAGGATATGGCGCGCCTGTCGGCGGCGCGCGACGCGGTCGGCGCCGATTTCGAGATCATGGTCGATGCGAACCAGGCATTCACCGTCGCCGAGGCGATCCGGCGCGCGCGCCATTACGAAACGCTCGATCTTGCCTGGTTCGAGGAACCGCTGCCGGCCGAGGATATCGACGGCCATGTCCGTCTGTCGAACGCGACCACGCTCCCCGTGGCGGTCGGCGAGTCGCTCTACCATCCCAGTCATTTCCGGGAATACCTGCAGCGCCGGGCTTGCTCGATCGTTCAGGCGGACGTGGCGCGGGTCGGCGGCATCACCCCGTGGCTGAAGGTCGCGCACCTGGCCGAGACCTTCAACGTCGCGATCTGTCCCCATTTCCTCATGGAGCTTCACGTCGGCTTGTGTGCCGCGGTGCCCAACGCGGCATGGGTCGAATACATTCCCCAGCTCGATGACGTAACGACGAGCCGAATCGCGATATCCGACGGCTTCGCGATCCCGTCGAGCGCACCGGGGCTCGGAATCGCGTGGGATTGGCGGGCGATCGAGCGCCGGCGCGTCGGCGGGACAGTCGCAATCGTAAGCTGACGCCGGCGGCCACCCAAGAAGAAGGAGCAGGCCCGATCCCCGGCCTGCCCCCTGTCTTGCGACGCGTTCGAGCCTGGGTCGGTCAGTTCTTCGCCAGCGCCTGCAGGCGGTCGTACTGTTCCTTGCTCCAGCCTGCGCCCGCCGAGGGGTCGTTCTGCAACGGCTTCGCCGCCTCGATGAACGCGGCGATGTTGGGTCGCACGACCGTCTTGCCCTGACTTGCGAACCACTCGGGAAGCTTCTGCTCGGAATCGCGGATCTGCGCCGTCGCTTTCGCCGCCGCCTCGCGGAAGATGTTGGTAAAGGTCGTGCGCTCCTGTTCATTGAGCTTGTTCCACAACGGGCCGCCGATCACGCTCACCAGGCTCTCGAATATGTGGCTCGTCAGGTTGATGTGGCTCTGGACCTCGTAGAACTTCTTCGCCTGGATCGTCGGCAGCGGATTTTCCTGCCCGTCCACCGTTCCCTGCTGTAGCGCCAGATAAACTTCGGCGAACGCGATCGGGGTGGCGTTCGCGCCAACCGCCTTGGCGTACATCAGGTAGAGCGGCGCCTGCGGCACGCGCAGCTTCATGCCCTTCATGTCGGCGGGCGTGTTGATCGCCTTGTTGGCGGTGGTGTGCCGGGCGCCGTAATAGGTGAGGGCGACGATCTTGTTGCCGGCGGCTTTGTCGTAGCCAGCGGCGAGCTCCTGGAACAGCGGGCTTGCCGCGTAAGCCTGCCAATGCTCGAAGTTCTTGAACATATAGGGCGCGTTGCTGATCGCGAGCGGCTTGAAGGTCGAGCCGGCAAATGCCACGCCGGTATAAATGATATCGAGCGTGCCCAATGGCAGCGACTGGTTGATCGTCGGCTCGTTGCCGAGCGAGGACGCCGGGAATACTTCCATCGCATATTTGTTGTTGGTGCGCTTGGCGACCTCGCCCGCCGCCCACACCGCCTCGGTATGGTAGGGCTCGTTCACCTCATAGACGTGGGCAAATTTGAGCTTGGTTTGCGCTTGCGCCGGCGCGCCAAGGCCGAGCGCCAGAATTGCCGCCGCCGCGACGACGTAACGTACATACATGAAGTGTCTCCCCGTTTGAATGCGTTGAATTTATTGCGTGTCCCCGGCCCAATCATTCGTCATCGCCGGAAAGCTTGTCCAAAGAGCGCTCGACGATCAAGAACGATTTCGCCAGGTCGCGATCAGAGCGCGCACTACAGACTCCAGCCGCCGTCGATCACCGCCGCGGTCCCCGTGGTGAACGCGCTCTCGTCGGAGGCGAGGTAGACGCAAAGCGCCGCGATCTCATCGGCGGTGCCGAGCCGCCCCATTGGCTGGCGGGCGACGAATTCCTTATGCGCCTGTTCCGGGTCGGCAAAGGCGGCGATGCGCTCGCTCAACGAGGGCGTGTCGACGGTGCCGGGGCAGATGGCGTTGCAGCGGATACCCTGCCTGATGAAGTCGACGGCGATCGCCTTGGTGAGTCCGATCACCGCCGCCTTGGAGGTTCCATAGACGAAGCGGTTGGGCGCCGCCTTGATCGACGAGGCGCCGGAGGAGATATTGATGATCGAGCCCTTGTTGCGCGCGACCATGCCGGGCAGGAACGCCTTGACCACCCAGAACATCGAGCGGACGTTAAGATTCATCGAGAATTCCCAGTCCTTGTCGGAGCAGTCGAGAATCGTCCCGTGGTGGACGAAGCCGGCGCAATTCGACAGCACGTCGATCGGCCCTAAGCTCCGCGCCATCTCCTCGATCGCCGATTGGTCCATCACGTCGAGCCGGCGGGTCGTAATTCCCGACGTGCCGGCGAGCTCGCCGAGCTTCGCCTGGTTGACGTCGGTGGCGACCACCTTCGCTCCTTCGCGCGCGAAGGCGAGCGCGGTCGACCGTCCGATGCCCTGCGCCGCCGCGGTAATCAAGCACGTCTTCCCTTGAAGCCGTCCGTTCAAGATCGCCTCCCGTAAATCGATTGCCACCCGCGCTTGGCCGCAGCGCGGCGACGGCGACGGATAAGGGCTTTCGGCCATGACCCGCCAAAAGCGAACACCCGCCATACCGGAGCCGCTGTTGCGGCGCGCAATGTCATATTATATTAGGGCTTGTCCGCGGGAAGCATATTCGGGCGCGGGAGCGCATGATCCGATGTCCAGCATGGCCAGCAAGCTGACGATCCGTTTGAATCCCGACGATAACGTCGTCGTCGCGCGGACGGACATCCTTCCGGGAACCGCCATCCCCGGCGAAGGCATCGCCGCGGGGCGCCACATTCCATCGGGCCATAAGGTGGCGACCCGGCCGATCGCCAGGGACGAGCCGGTGCGGCGCTATGGCCAGATCATCGGCTTTGCCACCGCCGACATCGCGCCGGGCGAGCACGTACACACCCACAACTGCGAGATCCGCAACTTCGCGCGCGATTACGCTTATGGGGAAAATGCCAAGGCGACCGCGTATTCCAACGAACCAGCGACGATCGAAGCGTACGTGCGCGCCGACGGCCGCGTGGCGACGCGCAATTACATCGGCGTGCTGACGTCGGTCAATTGCTCGGCGACGGTTGCGCGCTACATCGCCGAATCGTTCCGCCGCAATCCGTTCGGCGAAGGCGGCCCGCTCGTCGAATTTCCCAACGTCGATGGCGTCGTGGCCCTCACCCATAAAACCGGCTGCGGAATGGCAAGCGAAGGCGACGCGATGGACCTGCTCCGCCGCACCATCGCCGGCTACGCCCGCCATCCGAATTTCGCCGCGGTGCTGATCGTCGGTCTCGGTTGCGAGGCGGCGCAGATCGGCGGCCTGATGCGGGCCGAGCGGCTCGCCGCGAGCGATCGACTTCAAACCATGACCATTCAGGAAACCGGCGGCACCGCCAAGACGGTGCGCTCGGGTATCGCGCGCATCAAGGAGCTTCTGCCGGAGGTCAACAAGGCGGCGCGCGAGACGGTTCCGGCCTCGCATATAACGGTCGGGCTGCAATGCGGCGGATCGGACGGTTATTCGGGTATCTCGGCCAATCCGGCGCTGGGCTTCGCGTCCGACCTGCTGGTGCGCCACGGCGGCACGGTGGTTCTGTCGGAATCACCCGAGACGTACGGCGCCGAGCACCTGCTGACGCGCCGCGCGGTCAGTCGCGAGGTCGGCGAAAAGCTGGTCAAGGTGATGAATTGGTGGGAGGACTACACCGCCAGGAACGGCGGCACGATGGACAACAACCCCTCGCCGGGCAACAAGGCGGGCGGGATCACGACCATTCTCGAGAAGTCGCTTGGCGCCGCCGCCAAGGCCGGTTCGACCAATCTTGTGGACGTGGTCGGTTATGCCGAACCGGTGACCGCGAAAGGCTTCGTTTTCATGGATACGCCGGGCTACGACCCCGTCTCGGCGACCGGCCAGGTGGCGGGCGGCGCCAATCTCATATGCTTCACCACCGGGCGCGGCTCGGTGTTCGGCTGCAAGCCGGCCCCCTCGCTCAAGCTGGCGACCAATACGGCGCTTTACCAGCGGATGACCGACGACATGGACTTGAATTGCGGCGGCATCGTCGACGGCGTCGAGACGGTGGAGGAATGCGGCAAGCGCATCTTCGAGTTGATCTTGAAGACCGCCTCGGGCCAAGCGACCAAGAGCGAGGCGCTCGGCTTCGGTGAAGACGAGTTCGCGCCCTGGCAGCTCGGCGCGGTGATGTAGGCGGCGTATCCGTCGGTCATCCCGGAAAGTCGCGCGCGAAAATTTGATCGCCCGCCCTGCGTCGAATGCTGGACCTGTACCGGGTGGTCGCGCTATCTCCCGCTCCACAATACGAGGAGGAGGACGACGCGCGATGGCGATCAAGCTTTACGACCTTGCCGGTGCGGAAGACGACCGGCGCTACAGCCCCAATTGTTGGCGCATCAAGATGGCGCTCGCCCACAAGGGGCTCGCCTACGAATCGATACCCTGGCACTTCACCGACAAAGCGGCGATCGCCTTCACCGGGCAGGGTCGCGTGCCGGTGCTGGTCGATGGCGAACATCGCATTTTCGACTCCTGGACGATCGCCAATTACCTCGAGGAGACTTATCCCGATCGCCCGTCGCTGTTTGGCGGTCCCGGCGGGCGCGCAATGGCGCGCTTTCTCGGCAACTGGAGCGACGCAACGGTGCACGCGGGCATCGCACGGCTTATCATCGCCGACGTATTCGCCCACGCTCACCCCGACGACCGCGAGTATTTCCGCAAGTCGCGCGAAGAGCGCTTCGGCGCCGCGCTCGAAGCCGTCCAGGCGGATCGCGAGCAGCGGGTCGCCGCCTTCCGCCAGAGCCTGCAACCGCTCCGCGCAACGCTCGAGGTGCAGCCCTTCGTCGGCGGTGTGCGGCCGCTCTACGCCGATTACGCCGTCTTCGGCGGCTTCCAGTGGGCGCGCTGCACGAGCCCGTTCACGCTGCTTGCCGACGACGATTCGATCCATACCTGGCGTGGCCGGATGCTTGGCCTGTACGACGGGCTCGCCGGCAAGGCGAAGGGTTATCCGGCTTGAGTCGGGTGCAGCGAGGGGCGATAGCCGGCGGCAAGCGCGCGGACGACCGACGGCGGGGTCACCAGTCGCACGCGGGCCGCCGTTGGGCGCGAGCGCGGGTCGGTGTAGCCAGATAGCGACCACCGCCACAGCCGATCGCCCCAGATAAGCTGCACCGCCGGGTCGCCGAGGCCCGTTACCATTGCTCCATCCGGCAGATCGGCAAGGTCGACTGCCGGTAGAGGCGTATCCATCCACGGCGCACGCTGGATCCGTTCACGGTGGATCACCGCGTCGATCGGTTCGACCAAAATACGATCGCCTTCAGCGCGCGCCGGATTGCCGCGACGCCAGGCCAGTTTGAACACCGTGAGATCGGCGCGTCGGCATTCGCCGCATGGCCGATGCCCAGCGGCAAGCGCCGTCGCCTCATCGAGGAAAAAGAGCGTCGTATATCGGCCCGGCGGCATGATCGGCCGCCAGCGGCCCTTGAAGTCGAGGCGGCAGGCAATCCACGCCTTGGTGGTCCAGCGCCGGCGCGTCAGACGACCTTCGGCATCGTGAAGGCAACCGCGATTGCCCATCAGGAGGCCGCGTGCTCGCGTTTCGATCAGTCGGCCGAACGGGTCGATGCGATTCTGATGCGGCATGGAGCGGTCTAGCAGCTTGCGACCGCGGCCGTGGCGCCCTTGGCATAGAGCTGGGCGAGCGCCTGGGCGACCGCGTCGACGAATTCCGGCCGGCGCGGAAGATCGTCGCCAAATACCTCGCCCACCCCAAGGTAGGCACGCGCGAGCGCGCGCGCATCGCCGGCGTTGTTTTGCGCAATCGCGCGCAGGCGATCGGCCAGCGGGTCCTTCACCTCGATCGGCGCTCCATGCTCGTCGATCCCGGTCGCGTAGCGCATCCACGCGGCGACGGCGAGCGCCAGCAGCCGCACCGGCTGCCCGGCATCGAGCCTGGCGCTGACGCTGCCCAGCAGTCGCTGCGGAAGTTTCTGCGAGCCATCCATGGCGATCTGCCAGGTGCGATGCGCCAGCGCCGGATTGGCGAAGCGTTCGAGAAGGGTGCGCTTGTATGCCGCAAGATCGACGCCGGCGGGCACGTGCAGCGTGGTGCTCACCTCCTCGTCCATCAGCCGCTGCATGAAAATCCGGAAGGCCGGTTCGCGCATCACCTCGTAAATGTAGCTATAGCCGGCGAGATAGCCGAGATAGGCCAGCGCCGAATGGCTGCCATTGAGCAGGCGCAGCTTGATCTCCTCGTAGGGCGCGACATCGGGCACCAGCTCGGCGCCGGCCGCCTCCCACGGCGGACGGCCGGCGACGAATCGATTTTCGATCACCCACTGCCGGAACGGCTCGGCGATCACCGGCGCTTCGTCGCTCACGCCAAGCGCGGCGCCGGCTTCGGCGATGTCGCCCGGCATCGTCGCCGGTACGATGCGATCGACCATCGTCGAGGGAAAGGTCACGTTCTCGACGACCCAACGGGCAAGATTATCGTTGCGAATGCTGGCCATGGTCCGCGTGAGGCCGCTCACCGTTTTGCCGTTGCGCGGCAGGTTGTCGCAGGAGAGCACGGTGAGCGGCCCGGCGCCGTCGTGCATCCGCCGTTCGAGCCCGGCGACGATGAAGCCGAGCGCCGATACGGGCTGTGTCGGCAGCTGAATATCGTGGGCGATGTCAGGATGCAGAATGTCGAGCTGACCGCTCGCCGGGTCGTGGCAGTAGCCTTTCTCGGTTACGGTCAGCGAAAGAATCCTGGTCGCCGGGTCGGCGATACGGGCGATCACCCGTGCCGGATCGGCTGGTGCGAACAGCACGTCGCGGATCGTGCCCACGACCTCGAAGCGCGGACCGTCGGGTCCCCGTTCGATCACCGTGTAGAGGAAATCCTGCCGGGCGAGCCGGTCGCGCACGGCCGGGCTTTTCAGGCTCACGCCGATGATGCCCCATGGCTCGGGCGTGCGCCCGAGAACGGTTTGCGTGTAGACCGCCTGGTGGGCGCGGTGGAACGCGCCGCAACCAAGGTGGACGATGCCGCATTCGAGCGTCGCCGGGTCGAATACCGGTCGTCCGATCGCCACCGGGAGCCGCGCGAGGGCCGATAGACCGAGACGGCTCACTGCAGGAACATCTTGGGAAGCGTGAGCGAAATCGCCGGAATGTACGTGGTGAGCATGAGCGCCACGAGCATCGCCAGATAGAACGGCCATACGGTGCGCACGGTATCCTCGATCCGGCACTTGGCAATTGCGCAGCCGACGAATAGCACCGAGCCCACCGGCGGCGTGCACAGCCCGAGCCCGAGATTGATCATCATCACCATGCCGAACTGGATCGGATCCATACCGATGAGCATTACCACCGGCAGGAAAATCGGCGTGCAGATCAGAATCAGCGGCGCCATGTCCATGATGCAGCCGAGCGCCAGCATCGCCACATTGATGATCATCAGAATGACATAAGGGTTGTCCGAAATGCCGGACAGCAGCTCTATCATCGCCGCCGGTACTTGATGGAGCGCCAGCAGGTATCCAAAGGCGTTCGCGGTGCCGATCACCAGCATCACCATCGCCGTCGTGCGTACTGCATTCATGGTTGCCCGCACGAAATCGGCCCACGACAGCGAGCGGTAGACGAGGAGCGTGACGAAAAGCGCGTAGATGGTTCCGATCGCGGCAGACTCGGTGACCGTGAAGACCCCGGTCAGCACGCCGCCCATGATGATCACCGCCAGCAGAAGCCCGGGCGCGGCGCCGACAAAGGACAGGATGAGGGGCAGCAGGCCCGGGAACGCCTCGCGCGGGTAACCGCGGCGAACCGCCACCACGTAGGCGGCGACCATCAGGCACAGCCCGATCAAAATGCCCGGCACGAACCCGGCGAGGAACAGCGCCGCCACCGATACGCCGCCGCCCGCCGCGAGCGAGTAGATGATCATGTTGTGGCTCGGCGGGATGAGAATCCCGGTGGTCGACGCCGTGATCGTGACGTTGACCGCGTAATCGACGTCGTACCCGCGTTTGCGCATGAGCGGAATGAGGATCGACCCCAACGCCGAGGTGTCGGCTACGGCGGAGCCCGAGATACCACCGAAGAACATGCTCGCCAGTACGTTCACCAGCCCGAGCCCGCCGCGGATGTGGCCGACGAGGGCGTTGGCCAAACGCACGAGCCGCTCGGCGATGCCGCCATAGAGCATCAGCTCGCCGGCGTAAATGAAGAATGGGATCGCCAGCAGGGCAAAAATGTTCATCCCTGCCGCCATGCGCTGGAACGCGACCATCGCCGGCAAACCGTCATAAAGCAGTGTGAACAGCGCGGCGAGGCCAAGCGAGAAGGCGACCGGGACACCGATCGCGATAAGAAAGAACAGGCCACCGAAGAGGATGACGAGCGACATCAGACCGAACCCGCCGGGCCGG
>CAZLYV010000003.1:0-9895 GCA_964563665.1 uncultured Acetobacteraceae bacterium | reverse complement strand
CGTCGCGAATGAAGACGATGCCGAGGTGAAATTGTTCACGCACCCCGACCGCGGCGCCCAGCAGCGAAAAATAGAGCACCAGCAGCAGCGACGTGCGTTCGGCCCAGACGGGCGTGTCGTTGAGAACGTAGCGGCCCCACACCTGCCACCCGACGACGGCGGTGATCGCCACCAGCCCGGCGAGGCATATCCACAGGAATATGTTTGCGATGCGGGCGCTCAATCGGCCGATGACGTCGATCAGCACGGCTCTCCCGATCTTATGTGAGGAAGATGAGGGCGGGTTGCCGGCCCGCCCCCATCGACATGAAAAGAACGATCGTTCGCCACGCGCGTCAGCTGCTCGGCGTCGCCTGGATCCGGCGAACCAGATCCTTCATCTTCGCATCGGTCACGAATTTTTCGTAAACCGGCTTCATCGCGTCCTGGAACGGCCTCTTGTCGATGCCCTCGATGATCTGCGAGCCGCCGGCGACCACCACGTCGCGTGATTTCTTTTCCCGCGCGTCCCACAGCGTACGCATATGGGGAACCGAATCCTTGGCCGCCTTCTTGATGACGTCGCGATCGGCGGGCGCCAGCTTGTCCCAGACGATCTTCGACATAACGAGGACTTCGGGCGACAGGGAATGCTCGTTGATCGTGTAAAACTTGGCGACCTCGAAATGCCGCGTCGATTCATACGACGGCCAATTGTTCTCGGCGCCATCGATCACGCCGGTCTTGAGCGCGGTGTAGACCTCGCCAAACGGCATCGGCGTCGGGTTCGCGCCAAGCGCCTGAACCAGAGCCACGAACAAATCCGATTGCTGGACGCGGATCTTGAGCCCCTTCATGTCCTCGGGGCTGCGGATCGGCCGCTTCGCGTTGTAGAAGCTGCGCGAGCCCGAATCATAATAGACGAGCCCGATGAAGCCGTGCGGCTCGAACGCCTTGAGGATTTCTTCGCCGATCGCCCCATCCATCACCGCGCGCATATGGTTGGTCGAGCGGAAGACGAACGGCAGCGCCGGGATCGAAGATTCCGGCACGATGTTGTTGAACGGCGCCATGTTGACGCGATTGATGGCGAGGGCGCCGATCTTCGTCTGCTCGATCGTGTCCTTCTCCTCGCCGAGCTGGTTGGAGGGGAAAATCTTGATCGTCATCCGGTTGTTCGACCGCTCGGCGAGCAGCTTGCCCATGTATGCGACCGCCTGCACGGTCGGATAATCGACGGGGTGCGTGTCGGCCGAGCGGAATTCCTGGGCGAGGCTCGAGCCGGCGAGCGCCGCCGAAATGGCGAACGCGATCGCAAGGGCTCGCGGTGATATCAGGCGCATGGCATGTCCTCCCTAATTTTGAGATTCGAGAAGCAAGGAAGTTCGGCGTTTCCGACGGCGGTGTTCCAAGGCTTCTTAAAGCTTATAGGCTTGCTTGGCGAGATTGTAGGCGAGATCGCGGGAAATTTCGTGCGCCTCGTCCTCGTCGAGCCGATGATCGGCGACGAGCTCGGCGAGATACCCGCAATCGATCCGCCGCGCCACATCGTGCCGGGCCGGGATGGAGAGGAAGGCACGCGTATCATCGTTGAAGCCGACGGTATTGTAAAAGCCCGCCGTCTCGGTGGTCCATGCACGGTAGCGCTTCATGCCCTCGGGCGAGTCGAAGAACCACCAGGCGGGTCCGAGACGCAGCGCCGGATAGACCCCGGCGAGCGGCGCCAGTTCGCGCGAATAGGCGGTCTCGTCGAGCGTGAACAGGATGATGGTCAATTTTGGCTCGTTCCCGAAGCGGTCGAGCAGCGGTTTGAGCGCCCGCACGTAGTCGGTCCGGGTGGGAATGTCGGCGCCCTTGTCGCGCCCAAAGCGGGCGAAAATCGCCGGGTTGTGGTTGCGAAACGACCCGGGGTGAATCTGCATCACAAGGCCGTCCTCGAGGCTCATCCGCGCCATCTCGGTCAGCATCTGGCCGCGGAATCGCTCGGCTTGCTCGCTCGTGCAATCGCCGGCGAGCGCCTTGACGTATAGCGCGTCGGCCTCTGCGCGCGGCAAATCGTATGTCGCCGCCGACGGGTGGCCGTGATCGGTGGAGGTGGCGCCCATCGCCGCGAAATAGGCGCGGCGGTCGGTGAGTGCCGCCAGGTAGCCGGCGTAGCTCGTCGTGTCCTGGTGCGTGATGCGGCCGAGCTCGGCGATATTTACCGCGAAGTCGTCGAACTCGGGATCGACCACGGGATCGGGCCGGAACGCGGTGATGACGCGCCCTTTCCAGTTCGAGCGGCGGAGCTTCTGGTGATGGACCAGCGGATCGATCGGCGACTCGGTGGTGGCGATCACCTCGATGTTGAAACGCTCGAACAGCGCGCGGGGCCGAAACGCCGGTTTCTCGAGGCACGCCGCGATGTGGTCGTAGTAGGCATCGGCGTTTTCCGCCGCAAGCCGCTCGCCGAGCCCGAACACTTCGGCAAAGACGTGATCGAGCCAGAGACGGGTCGGCGTGCCGCGGAAGAGATGATAATTCGTCGCGAACAGCCGCCAGATTTTTCGCCCGTCGGTCTCGACCGGACCGCCGTCCCGGCGCCCAATTCCGAGGCGCTCGAGCGGGATGCCGCGGCTGTAGAGCATGCGAAAGACGTAGTGATCGGGAATGACCAGGAGCGACGCCGGGTCGGCGAACGGCTCGTCATCGGCAAACCAGCGCGGATCGGTGTGCCCGTGGGGACTGACGATCGGCAGATCCCGGACGCCGGCATAGAGCCGCCTGGCGATCCCGCGTACGGCCGGATCGGGCGGAAACAAACGATCCGCGTGAAGCGACAATTGCGCCGCCAAGCATCCCTCCCCGGCATGGTCTTGCGACCGGCGGAGTATACGGGGTCGACCCGTACGCCAGAAGACTCTTTGATTTGGCGACGGGATGCACGATAACCGGCGCGTCCGACCGCAGGTCCCGCTACGAACGACGGTCATCGCGACCCGACATGACCTCGAAGATCCGCAAGCCCGAAATCGCCCTGCTGCTGCGCAACGCGGTCACGGCTCACCGGCAGGGTCGCCTTGGCGAAGCCGAGGCGGCGTACGCCGCCGTTCTAGCCCGCTCGCCCGACGATGCCGAGGTCTTGCACTACGCGGGAATCATCAAGGGCCAGCTCGGCAAGCCGCACGAGGCGATCCAGCTTCTTGCGCGCGCGGTCGCGCTCGATTCAAGCCAGGCGGAGCCGTATTTGAACCTCGGCAACGCGCTCCGCGCGGCGGGCGAAGCCGTGGACGCCGTCGCGGCGTTGCGGCGCGCGATTGCGCTTGCGCCCCGATTGCTGCCGGCGCATCTCGGCCTTGGCGCGGGCCTGCTCGCGCTCGGCGATGCGGCCGCCGCCGCTGACGCGTACCGCCGCGCGCTCGTGCTCGATCCCGCCCTGGCCGAGGCGCATTTTGGACTAGGCAATGCGCTTGCCGAAGCCGGCAAGCTCGCCGACGCGGCGACGGCGTTTCGCCAGACCGTGATGCGCCGGCCCGAGCTCAACGGGGCGTGGGTCAATCTCGGCCGCGCGCTGGATGCCGTGGGCCAGCCGGCCGAGGCCGAGGAGGCATACCGCAAGGCGCTGGCGCTGAAAGCCGACGACGCGGCGACGCTCGTCCGGCTCGCGCGCCTGCTCGAGGGTAGCGCGCGGTTTGACGATGCGTTCTGGGTTTGGCGCGACGCCGCGCATCTCGCGCCCCAACACGATGAACCGTGGCAAGGCCTGGCGCGCTGTCTGTCGGGCCTGCGGTTTGCAAATGCTGATCAGATGCTGGCGCCCGATCTTCTGGCGCTGCTGAATAACGAGGCGATCGACCCCGCGACGATCTCCGGCGCGCTCGCCAGCTACTGCAGGGCGATGCCGGGAATCGCACGACTGATCGCCCGCCCGACCGCCGATTCTCCCGATGATGTAATCAGGCCGGCGCTGGCGCCCGGCGGCGCGCTCGATGATCCGCTGTTCTGTCGCTTGCTCGAATGCGCCATCGTCGCCGACCCGGAAATCGAGCGGCTCCTCGCCGCCGCCCGGCGCGTGGCGCTCGATCAAATCGCCGCCGGCGGGCCGCCGGCGCCCTCGGCTCGTTTCCTCGCGGCGCTCGCCCAGCAATGTTTTACGACCGAGTATGTCTATGCCGAAACCGCGCGCGAGTCGGAGCAGGTGTCGGCGCTGGCGGACGCAATCGCGCGAAATCTCGATTCCGGCCAACGACCGCCCGCCGCCGCGCTCGCCGTGCTCGCCGCCTATCGGCCGCTACAGACGGTTCGGTTGGCGGGAAAGCTCGCGACGGAGTTCGGCGATGGCGATCTGGCGCGGTTGATCGAGACGCAGATCAAGGAACCGCGCGAAGAGGCGGAGATTCGGCCGATGATCGCGCGGCTGACTCCGATCAGCGACGAAATTTCGCGCGACGTTCGAGACCAGTACGAGGAGAACCCGTATCCACGCTGGCGGACAATCGATTGGCGCGGTGCGCCTGCCACGCTCGCGGACGAGGTTCGGCGCCTTTTCCCGCACGCGCCGGCGCAACCGGCCGGCGCCGGACCCATCGAGATGCTGGTCGCGGGCTGCGGGACCGGTCGGCATTCGATCGGTTCGGCCATGCGCTTCAGGAACGTGCGCATGCTTGCGCTCGATTTGAGCCTGACCAGCCTTGCCTACGCCATTCGCGCGACGCGGGCGCTCGGCCTCGACAACATCGAGTACGCGCAGGCCGACATTCTCGAGCTCGGCGATTTCGGGCGCCAATTCGACCTCATCGAGGGCGGCGGCGTGCTGCACCATCTGCGCGACCCCTTCGCCGGCTGGCGGATTCTCGTCGATCTGCTGCGACCGGGCGGCTACATGCGGGTGGCGCTTTACAGCGCAAGGGCGCGGGCCGGTCTCGACGACGCTCGAGCCTTTATCGCCGAGCGAGGCTATCGCCCCACCGCGGCCGAAATCCGGCGATTCCGGTACGATCTGCTGGCCGCCACGCGCGCCGCGGCGACGGTCAGGCTCGCCGAAAATCCCGATTTTTACAGCGTCAGCGGCTGCCGCGATTTGTTGTTTCATGTCCAGGAGCATCGATTGACCCTGCCTCAGATAGCCGACATGCTCGATCGCCTTGGGCTCCGATTTCTCGGCTTCGAATTTCCCGACCCGACGTTTCTCGCGCGCTACCGCCGGCGCTTCCCCGACGATCCGACGGCGACGTCGCTCGCCAACTGGGACCGGTTCGAGGCCGAGCATCCCGGCACGTTCGTCGCCATGTACCAGTTCTGGACGCAAAAACCTGCCGCCTGAAAACGAATCGTTGGCTGCCGGCGCGTCTGCGGCTAGCCTTGACGCAGCGGGGGCGGATCGCGGCGGCGGTCGTATTAATCAAGGTGGGAGAATTTACATGCGTTTGGATCCGATCTACGTGCGTCGCGCGCTCGGCGCCACCCTTTTCGTCGTCGCGGTCGTCGCCATTGCCTTTGCGGCCAACGCCCAGCCGAGCAGCGTCGGGCTGGTCGAGAAAAAATCGTTCGGCCTGCCGAGCTACACGACGACCGGCGGCGCCACGATCCGCGATCTTCGCGTCGGCTGGGAGAGTTACGGGCAGCTCAACGCGGCGCGAGATAACGTGATCGTCGTGCCGCATTTCTTTTCCGCGACTTCGCACGCGGCCGGAAAATACAAGGCCGACGACCCCGCCCCCGGCTATTGGGACCCGATCATCGGCCCCGGCAAGGCGATCGACACCAACCGCTTCTTCGTCGTCTCGGTCGACAGCCTGGTGAATTTGAACACCAAGGACCCCAACGTGGTGACGACGGGTCCCGCCTCGATCAATCCCGCGACCGGCAAACCGTACGGCATGTCGTTCCCCATCGTGACGATCCGCGACTTCGTCCAGGTTCAGAAGGCGCTGCTCGATTCGCTGGGCGTGCGCAAGGTTCATGCGGTCATCGGCGCCTCGATGGGGTCGATGCAGACCCTCGAATGGGCCGCCGCCTATCCCGATTTCGTCGAGCGTATCGTGCCCGTTATCGGCACCGCGGAGTTGGACGCCTTCACCATCGGCCGTCTTAATCTCTGGGCATCCGCCATCACGCTCGATCCCAACTGGAACAACGGCGACTATTACGGTCGAGCCGAGCCGACCGCAGGCGTGGCCGTTGCCCTCAAGATGGTGACCCTCGATGCGCGCGCGAATGGCTGGGCCGACAAAGCTTTCGCACGCAAATGGGCGGCCGCCGATCGCGATCCGGCGAAAGGGTTCGACAACAAATACGCGATCGAGGACACGCTTGACCGTGCAGCGCTCGCGCGCGCGCGCACCGCGGACGCTAACGCCTTCCTATATCTCGTCAAGGCGAACCAGCTCTTCATCACCGGTCACAAGGATTCGCTGGAGGCCGGGCTTGCCGACATCAAGGCTCGTGCGCTGTTCATCCCGGCGACGTCCGATCTCTTGCTGCCGGCGAGCTTTTCGAAACGCGCGGTCGAGATCCTGCGCGCGCAGGGTAAACAGGCCGAACTCGTCGAGTTGCCCGGCGACGGCGGTCATCTCGACGGCGTGCTCGCGATCGCCAAGGTCGGCGATGCGATTCAGCGCTTCCTCGCCGAATAGAAGCGAACGGCGATGCGGAATGATATGTTCTCGCTCGAGGGGCGCGTGGCGCTGGTCACCGGCGCCTCGCGCGGTCTCGGGCTCGCGATGGCGCGCGGACTGGGCCGGGCCGGGGCGATTGTGGTCCTCAACGCGCGTGACGCCTCGGCGCTCGAGAAGCGGGCGCGCGACCTCCAGGGCGAGGGAATCGAGGCCGCCACGGCCCCATTCGACGTCACCGACGAGAAGGCGGTGACAGCGGCGATCGACCGCATCGCCGGCGAGCACGGCCACCTCGACATTCTCGTCTCGAACGCCGGAACCAACATTCGCAAAGCCGCGCTCGACTATCCGACCGCCGAGTTCCAGACCGTCGTGGCGACCAACCTGACCGCGTGTTTCGTGCTCGCGCGCGAGGCGGGGCGCCATATGGCGGCGCGCGGGTACGGCCGCATCATCATGACGACTTCGATCATGGGGCGCCTCGCGCGCCCGACGATTCCGGCCTACGCCGCGGCCAAGGCGGGCCTCGACTCGCTCACCCGCGCGCTTGCCGTCGAGTGGGCGCCAAAGGGCATTACCGTGAACGCGATTGCGCCTGGGTTCTTTGCCACCGAGCTCAACGCGCCGCTGCTCGCCAACAAGGAGTTCACCACCTTCGTCGAGCGCCGCACGCCGATGGGCCGTTGGGCCGAGCCCGACGAGCTTGCCGGCGCCGTGGTGTTCCTGGCCTCCGGTGCCGCCGGCTACGTCACCGGTCACACGCTGGTGGTCGACGGGGGCTTGACCGCGGCGTTGTGAGCTCGCTCTCCGATCGACGACGGCTCAATTACCGCGCCGGTTGTTCTGCACCATCCGGTACATGCCCTCGATATTGAGCTTGAACATTTGCTCGTAGCCGGCCCAGCCCTTGTACTTGTCGAGGGTGACGAGCTGTTTGACCTCGTCCACCGACTTGCCTTCGCGGGCGTATTTCACGACCTCGTCGCGCAGGTCCTCCATGAACTGGCGGTGCATGGCGACGTGCTCCTTGCGCCCGAGCGGGCCATGGCCCGGCGCAAGGATGTCGAAATCCATCCGCTCCACCCGCTTCAATGACCCGATCCAGTCGTCGAGATAGGCGTCGGGGTAGTCGCGGAAGCCGACCGACTCCACGGGAGCGAAGTCGACCGCGAACAGGATCCGCTCCTTCGGGAAGCGCATCACGATCGAATTGTTCGAGTGATTGCGCCCGACATAGGTGAGCTCGACCTCGGTCCCGCCGAGCTCGATCATCATCTGGTGGTCGAAGGTAATTTGCGGCACGGCCGTCGGCCGCTTCTCGCCGAGGATAACGGCCTTGGCGTTTTTGTGTGCAACGACGATCGCGGTGTCGGCGAACACTTCGCCGCCGGAGCTGTGGTCGGCGTGATCGTGGCTCAGGATCACGTAGCGGACCGGCCGGTTGAACCGCTGTTGCAGTTCACCCTTGAGCCAGCGCGCCGCATCGGGGTTGATCGGATCGGTGGCGATGATGCCCGCCGGCGTCACCGCGAAGACCGAATAATAGAAATTGTTGCGAAAGCGATAAACCTCGCCGGCGATCTTGGTGATCTCGCGCACCGGGGCGGTGGGCGCTTGCGCGATTTGCACTGACGACACGGCCGCATCCGCACGACCCGGTTCCTGGGCGCGTGCATCTTGTGTCGCCACGAGCGTAAGCGCGGCTACCAATAGCGCCGCGCGGAATGACCCCCTGAGCATTGCCATTTTCTTCTCCCTTTTCAGCCGCAAAGCGGCGGCTATTCGTCATTTCCATGAACCCAGCGCTACAGAAACACGCGCAAGTGGCCGGGTATTCCGCGAGCGCGCTTCAGGAACAAAAATTGACCGTGACGGATTATCGGTTATCCGGCGGCCGGCCGCAGATCGTCCTCGATGAACGCCTGGATGATCGCGTCGACCGAAGCGTCGGACTCGAAGCCCATCGCCCGGGCGCGCTTCGAGTTGAGCCGGCCCGGCCATCCTTCAACGATCTTCTGGATGCGGGGATCGATCTGCCATTTGATGCGGGCGTACGCCTCGGCGCCGGCAACGCGTTTCAGGGCATGGGCCATCTCGGTCACCGAAACGTCGAGCGAGGGCAGCATCAGCGCGCGATTGACGCCCCAGGCGGCGGCCGGCAGATCGTGGGCGCGGATAAAGGCGGCAACCGTTCGCCGGGGCGAGAGCAGCGGCATCATCGAGTCTGGTTTGACCGGGCATATCGCATCTTGCCCCTGCAGGGGCTCGCGGATGATCGAGGAGGCGAAGGTCGACGCCGCAAGGTTGGGCTTTCCCGGCCGCACGACGATCGTCGGCAGCCGGAGCGAGCGGCCATCGATGAACCCCTTGCGCGTGAAATCGTTGACGAGAAGCTCGCCCATCGCCTTGTGCGCGCCGTAGGACGTCTGCGGCGTCAACGGTTGTTCGTCGCCGATGACCGGCGGCAGGTCTCCGCCATAGACCGCGACCGAGGAGGTGAAGACGACCCGCGGCGGACGGCCGAGCGCCCGGCAGGCCTCCAGCACCGAGCGCGTACCATCGAGATTGACGCGATATCCCAAGGCGAAATCCGCCTCGGCGCCGGCGCTCACCACGGCGGCGAAATGGAATACGCTCGCGGTATCGCCGGCGATGAGTTGCTTCATGAGCCCTGCGTCGTGCACCTGGCCGGCGATAAAGGAGACGCGCGGGTCCTTCGGCAGATCGGGCGCTTCGGCGATATCCATCAGGACCAAACGGTCGATTTTCGCCGGATTGCCGTCAGCACCCGCGAGCGAACCCCGCTTCAGAAGCTCGCGCGCGAGTTTCTTGCCGAGCATCCCCGCCCCGCCGGTGATCACCACCTGCATCGCTCGAATCCCCGATATCGTGACGAACGCTATTCCTTCACCGCGCCGGTCAGGCTCGATACGTAGTGCTCGACGAAGAAGGAATAAAGAATGGCGACCGGCAGAGACCCAAGCAGGGCTCCCGCCATCAGCGAACCCCAGTGGAAGTTATCCGCCTCGATGAGCTCGGTGACGACGCCGACCGGCACCGTCTTCAGCTCGCTCGCGGAGATGAAGATGAGCGCATAAAGATACTCGTTCCACGACAGCGTGAAGGCGAAGATCCCCGCCGAGATCAGGCCAGGCACCGAGAGCGGCAGGACGATCTTGGTCAGAATCTGCAGGCGCGAAGCGCCGTCGATCAGCGCGCATTCCTCGAGCTCGTAGGGGATCGAGCGGAAATAACCCATCAGCAGCCAGGTGCAGAACGGCACGAGGAACGTCGGATAGGCCAGGATGAGCGACAGCCTG
>CAZLYV010000002.1:42058-48917 GCA_964563665.1 uncultured Acetobacteraceae bacterium | reverse complement strand
CCGCGGCGTAAGCGGGGGCGCGCGCAGCGACGAACACGTCGTCCCACGTGGCGCGCAGCGCGGCGTCCACTTCGGCCATCGCGCAAACGATACCGAGATCGAACAGCGACGTCACGCCATGGCCATGCACGCCGCACGGCACGATGCCGGCGAAGTGCGAGAGGTCGCAATCGACGTTGAGCGCAACGCCGTGGTAGCTGACCCAGTGCCGGACCCGCACGCCGATCGCGGCGATCTTGTCCTCACGGCCAGCCCCGCGATCGACCCAGATGCCGACCCGGCCGGCGCGTCGTTCACCCCGAACATTGAAGCGCTGGAGCGTGGCGATCAGCCAATCCTCGAGGCCGCAGACATAGGCGCGTACGTCGCCGCCACGCGCCTTCAGATCGAGCATGACATACGCCACGCGCTGGCCGGGGCCATGGTAGGTGTACTGACCGCCGCGTCCGGTCGGGTAGACCGGAAACCGCGCCGGGTCGAGGAGATCGGCGGGAGCGGCCGAGGTTCCGGCGGTGTAAAGGGGCGGATGCTCCACCAGCCAGACGAGTTCGCGCGCGTTGCCGGCGCGAATTTCGGCCACCCGCGCCTCCATCGCCGCGATCGCCTCCGGGTAGGCCACCGGGCGGTCGGAGACCCGCCACTCGACTTCGCTCAAGCTATTGTTCCGCAATGACATATTCCCTAGCTCCGGCCGGCTTGCGCGGGCGTGGGCGATTTGGTATTCCCCGCGGGCTCGCTTGGCAAGGCCGAGAGAAGCCCTCGAGGGACCAACTGGCCTTACCTCCTTTTGCGGTCGTGGCGGAACGGTAGACGCGCTAGCTTGAGGTGCTAGTGGGGGAAACCCCGTGGAAGTTCGACTCTTCTCGACCGCACCATCCTTCCGCCGGCCAAATCGGCGGAGCAAACCAAGAGAGGGCGCCAATGGCCGAGAAGCTGCGTGATAGCGCGCTGGAGTACCATCGCCATCCACAGCCCGGAAAGCTCGCCATTGTCGCCACCAAACCGCTCGCCAACCAGCGCGACCTCGCGCTCGCCTATTCGCCAGGCGTGGCCGCCGCCTGCGAGGCGATCGTCGCCGATCCCGGCGAAGCAGCGAAGCTCACCGCGCGGGGCAACCTGGTCGCCGTCATCACCAACGGGACCGCGGTTCTCGGTCTGGGCGCCATCGGCCCGCTTGCCGCCAAACCGGTCATGGAAGGGAAAGCGGTCCTCTTCAAGAAATTCGCCGGCATCGATGTGTTCGACATCGAGGTGAACGAACGCGATCCCGACAAGCTGGTCGAGATCATCGCCGCGCTCGAACCCACCTTCGGCGGCATCAACCTCGAGGACATCAAAGCGCCCGAATGCTTCGAGATCGAGCGCCGCTTGCGCGAGCGCCTGAAGATTCCCGTCTTTCACGATGACCAGCACGGCACCGCGATCATCGTCGGGGCGGCGATCCTCAATGGCTTGCACGTGGTCGGCAAGGATATCGCCAAGGTGAAGCTGGTGACCTCGGGGGCCGGCGCCGCGGCGATCGCGTGTCTCGACATGCTGGTCGATCTCGGCCTGCCGCTTGCCAATATCTGGGTCACCGATATCGTCGGCGTGGTCTACGAAGGCCGCACGGAACTCATGGACCCGCGCAAGGCGCGTTACGCCCAAAAGACCAAAGCGCGCAAGCTCGCCGAGGTGATCGCCGGCGCGGACGTTTTCCTTGGCCTTTCGGCGCCCGGCGTCCTCAAGCCCGAGATGGTCGCATTAATGGCGGCGCGGCCGCTCATCCTTGCGCTCGCCAACCCAGTGCCTGAGATCATGCCCGAGGAGGTGAAAGCGGTGCGCGCCGACGCGATCATGGCCACCGGGCGTTCGGACTATCCCAACCAGGTCAATAACGTCCTCTGCTTCCCCTTCATCTTCCGCGGCGCGCTCGATGTCGGCGCGACGACGATCAACGAGGCGATGAAAATCGCTTGCGTGCGCGCGCTCGCCGATCTCGCCCGCGCCGAGCCGTCGGAAATCGTCGTCGCGGCCTATGGCGGAGAGCCGCCGGTCTTCGGGCCGGAAAACCTGATCCCCAAGCCGTTCGATCCGCGCCTCATCCTCGAGCTCGCGCCCGCGGTCGCCAAGGCGGCGATGGATTCCGGCGTCGCGACGCAGCCGATCGGCGATTTTGCCGCCTACCGCCAGAAGCTGAACGAGTTCGTCTATCGCTCCGGGTTGCTGATGAAGCCGCTGTTCGAACGGGCCAAGCAGGACCCGCGCCGCATCGTCTTTGCCGACGGCGAGGACGAGCGCGTGCTGCGCGCGGCGCAGACCTTGATCGACGAGGGTCTGGCGAAGCCGATTCTCGTCGGCCGCCGCGAAACCATCCGCAAGCGTTTGGATAAACTCGGGCTGCGGATGCAGGTCGATGATGAGGTCGAGCTCTGCAACCCGGAGGATTTGCCGCACTACTTTCGCGACTGGTTGGACTACCACAAGCTCCAGGGCCGCCACGGCGTTTCGCCCGACGCCGCACGAACCATCGTTCGCACGCGAAATACGGTGATCGCCGCGCTGATGGTTCGCCACGGCGAGGCCGACGGCATGATCTGTGGCCTGATCGGCCGCTATCATCGCAACCTGCGCGACGTCGCCGACGTGATCGGGCTCAAGCCCGATGTGTCGGCTCCCGCGGCGGTGACGGTGATCGTGCTCGCGCGCGGCACGCTGTTCTTGTGCGATACCCATGTGTCGCCCGATCCCTCGGCCGAGGAAATCGCCGAAATGACGGTGCGCGCGGCCGCCGTCGTGCGGCGGTTCGGCCTGCAGCCGAAGATCGCTCTTCTGTCGCACTCGAATTTCGGCAGCTTCGATTCACCGAGCGCTGCAAAGATGCGGCGCGCCCTGGCGCTGGTCGAAGCGCGGGTGCCCGAGCTCGAGATCGACGGCGAGATGAACGCGGAATCGGCGTTTTCCGAAGCGGCGCGCGCGCAAGCCTATTCCGAATCCAGGCTTCGCGGTTCGGCCAACGTCCTCGTCATGCCGACGCTGGACGCCGCCAGCATCGCCTTCAATCTTCTGCGCGAGATGGGCGGCGGCCAGAAGGTCGGGCCGATCCTGCTCGGCACGGCCCATCCGGCGCACATCCTCGATTCGTCGGCGACCGTGCGCGGCATCGTCAACATGACCGCGTTTTGCGTCGTCGAGGCCCAGGACCGCCCGGCCGCGCACGCCCACGGGTAAGATTGATGTCGGCGCCGACGCCTTACCTTGAGACCGCGTCGGGTCTTTCTCGTTTCCGGGGCTTGCGACATGGCTGCTGATTTGGAAAAAGGCGACCGCCGCCGCCGGCAACCGGCGGGTGCGGGCGCGCGGGAGCGGATCTACGGCATCGCCGAACTCGCCCGCGAATTCGACGTCACGACCCGCACCATCCGTTTCTACGAGGACGAGGGCCTGATCCGGCCGGAACGCAAAGGCCAGCGCCGTGTCTTCGGCCCGCGCGACCGGGTGCGGCTCAGGCTCATCTTGCGCGGCAAGCGCCTCGGCTTCTCGCTCAGCGAGATCCGCGAGATCATCGACCTTTACGACACCGAACCGGGCGAAGCCGGGCAGCTTCGCTACTTCCTCGACAAGATCCGCGAGCGGCGGGCCGCGCTCGAGCGCCAGCGTGCCGATGTCGCCGAGACCTTGCGCGAACTTGCCCAGGTCGAGGCCCGCTGCCTCGAGCGCCTGCGCGAGCTCGCTGAGCGCACCCGGAGATGAGCCGGAAGACAACGATCGGTCCGATATTGACGTTTACGTTAACGTAAGATACGATTGCAAATCGGGCCGCGGATCGTAAGAAACAGAGCAATGAACCGGCGGCCGTCGGGAGAAGGGCATGGAACGCTTCAAGCCCCAGGACCCCGCGTTCGCCAGGCGCGTGCGCGCGAGCTTCGCGCGCCAGGGGGTCATGGCGTATATCGGCGCCGAGCTCACGGATATCGCGCCAGGCTCGTGCGAAATTCGGCTGCGCTACCGGCCCGAGCTCGCGCAGCAGCACGGCTTCTTCCACGGCGGCATCGTCGCCACGATCGGCGATTCGGCCGCCGGCTACGCCGGCTTCAGCCTGATGCCGGAAGATTCCTCGGTGCTCACGGTTGAATTCAAGCTCAATCTGATTGCGCCGGCGGACGGCGAATTGCTGATCGCGCGCGGCCGGGTGCTCCGGCCGGGTCGCACCCTCACGGTGACGCAGATCGACGTCGCGGTGGTCAAGGGCGGGGTCGAGCAGGCGTGCGCCACCGGCCTGCAGACCCTGATGTGCCTTCCCGGCCGACCCGACTTGCCGGCGGGTTGAGGCCGCCACCCGATTGATCCGGCGACCCTTCGCAGGGGTCCGGTTTCCCGATAGAGTTTCATTCGAGCGACAGGCACGCCACGCCGACAGCCTCAAGGATGCGCCGCCCATGATTGCGAACCGTCTTCCCGATTTCGACTTTGGCCTCGGCGAGCAGGTCGAAATGCTGCGCGACAGCGTGCGCGACTTTGCCGCCGACGAGATCGCCCCGCGCGCGGCCGACATCGATCGCAACAACGAATTCCCGATGGACCTCTGGCGCAAGATGGGCGGTCTCGGGATCCTCGGCATCACGGTCGAGGAGGAATACGGCGGCGCCGGGATGGGCTATCTCGAGCACTGCGTGGCGATGGAAGAGGTGAGCCGCGCCTCGGCTTCAGTCGGTCTTTCCTACGGCGCCCATTCCAATCTTTGCGTCAATCAGATCCGCCGCAACGGCAATGCGGCGCAAAAACGCAAATATCTGGCGAAGCTGGTCAGCGGCGAACACGTCGGCGCGCTCGCCATGTCGGAACCAGGCGCGGGTTCGGATGTCGTAGGCATGCGGCTTCGCGCCGACAAGAAGGGCGAGCGCTATGTGCTCAACGGCGCCAAAATGTGGATCACCAACGGTCCCGACGCCGACGTTCTGGTGGTCTACGCCAAGACCGATCCGAACGCGGGGCCGCGCGGCATCACTGCGTTCCTGATCGAAAAGGCGTTCAAGGGTTTCTCGACGGCGCAGAAGCTCGACAAGCTCGGCATGCGCGGCTCCAACACCTGCGAGCTGGTGTTTCAGGATTGCGAAGTGCCCGAGGAGAACGTGCTGGGTGAGCTCGGCAAGGGCGTCAACGTGCTGATGAGCGGGCTCGACTACGAGCGCACCGTGTTGGCCGCCGGCCCTTGCGGCATCATGCAGGCGTGCATGGACGTCGTGGTGCCCTACGTCCACGAGCGCAAGCAGTTCGGCCAGCCGATCGGCGAATTCCAGCTCGTCCAGGGCAAGCTCGCCGACATGTACACGACGATGAACGCCTGCAAGTCCTATGTTTACATGGTCGCGCGGGCCTGCGATCGCGGCCAGACGTCGCGCAAGGATGCGGCGGGGGCCATCCTGTATGCCGCCGAGAAAGCGACGCTGGTGGCGTTGGACGCGATCCAGCTCCTGGGCGCTAACGGTTACATCAACGATTACCCGACCGGCCGCCTGTTGCGCGACGCCAAGCTCTACGAGATCGGCGCCGGCACCTCGGAGATCCGCCGCTGGCTGATCGGTCGCGAGCTATTCGCCGAGACGGCGTGACATGGCCCGCCGGCTTATCTCCTCGGGTTCAAGCTTCGAGAAGCTGGTCGGCTATTCGCGCGCCGTGGTTGACGGCGAGTGGGTGTTCGTCTCCGGTTGCACCGGGTTCGACTACAAAGCGATGACCATATCGGACGATGTCGTGACGCAGACCCACCAAACCTTCGGCAATATCAAAGCAGCGTTGGCAGAAGCGGGGGCTACACTCGCCAACGTGGTGCGCGTGCGCTACTACGTCACTGATCAAGCCGACTGGGACCGGATCGCGCCGGTCCTCGGTGCGTTTTTCGGCGATATCCGCCCGGCCGCGACCGCACTCATCTGCCGCCTCGTCGATCCACGCGTCAAAATCGAAATCGAAGTCACGGCGAAGACGCGGATAAAATAAGGATTTGGTATGCGCAATCGAACATTACCTCCCTCCCAAACCCTTCCCCGCAAGGGCGGAGGGAAAACCGTGGTCCGACTGGCTGGCTTCAATCCCCTCCCCCTCGATGGGGGAGGCGGCAACGCGAATGCGTTGCCGGGAGGGGGTGTTAGAATCGCGCCAGCGCCGATCAACGTCACCTGATGCCCACCGTCCTCGTCACCGGCGCCGGACGCGGGCTCGGGCTCGAATTCGCCCGGCAATATATGGCCGAAGGCTGGACGGTCATCGCCACGGTGCGCGATCCGGCAAAGGGCGCCGTGCTCGCCGAGCTTGGGCGGTCGGTCGAGGTACACATGCTCGACGTGACCGATCGCCCGGCGACCCAGCGCCTGGCGCGCGAGCTCAAGGGCCGACCGATCGATCTGCTGCTCAACAACGCCGGCATCCGTGGCCCGCGCAAACAAACATTCGGCGGAACGGACTACGCGACCTGGGAGAAGGTTTTGGCGACCAATGTCATGGGGCCGTTGGCGATGACCGAAGCTCTCGTCGACAACGTCGCCGCGAGCGGACGAAAGCTGATCGTCATGGTCTCAAGTCAGATGGGCTCGATCGGCGACAATGCGAGCGGGGAAGATTACATCTACCGCTCGAGCAAGGCGGCGTTGAACGCGGTGACCAAGAGCCTGTCGATCGACCTTGGCCGGCGCGGCATTGCCGTCGTCGCGGTCCATCCGGGCTGGGTGCGGACCGACATGGGGGGCCCCAGCGGCTCGCTCGCCCCCAAGACCTCAATCGCGCACCTTCGGGCGCTCTTCGCCAAGCTGGGGCCAAGGGACAGCGGAAAGTTCTTCAATTACGACGGGTCGAAGCTGGCCTGGTAGCGACCGCATTCGCA
>CAZLYV010000002.1:32500-41958 GCA_964563665.1 uncultured Acetobacteraceae bacterium | reverse complement strand
CCAATGCATCTCACCGAAACCCAAATCATGATCCGCGACACGGCACGCGCGTTTGCGCAGGAGAAGCTCGCGCCGTTCGCCGCCGAAAGGGACCGCACGGCCACGTTTCCCGAGGACGCGGTCGCCGAGATGGGCCGCCTCGGCTTCATGGGCATGCTGGTGCCCGAGGAATGGGGTGGGGCCGGCGTCGACCATGTCACCTACGCGCTGGCGCTGGAAGAGATCGCCGCCGGCGACGGCTCGTGCTCGACGATCATGAGCGTTCACAACTCGGTCGCCTGCATGCCGATCCTGAAATTCGGTGCCACGATCCAAAAGGAGCGTTTCCTGCGCCCGCTCGCCAAGGGCGAGATGTTGGGTGCGTTCTGCCTCACCGAACCTCAGGCCGGCTCGGATGCAAGCGCGATCCGCGCCCGCGCGCGGCGCGACGGCAACCACTGGGTGCTCTCGGGCACCAAGCAATTCATCACCTCGGGTAAAAACGCCGATCTGGCGATCGTTTTCGCCGTCACCGATCCGGCCAAGGCCAAAAAGGGCATCAGCGCGTTCATCGTGCCGACCGACACGCCCGGCTGGCAGGTGGCGCGGGTCGAGCACAAACTTGGCCAGAGATCGACCGACACCTGCCAGATCGTGCTTGACGAGCTGCGCCTCACGCCCGACCTGATGCTGGGCGAGGAGGGCGAGGGATACAAGATCGCGCTGGCCAATCTCGAGGGCGGCCGCATCGGCATCGGTGCGCAATCGGTCGGCATGGCGCGCGCGGCCTTCGAAGCGGCGCGGAGCTATGCCAAGGAGCGCGAGACCTTCGGCAAGAAAATCATCCACCACCAGGCGATCGCCTTTCGACTTGCCGATATGGCGACGCAAATCGAGGCGGCGCGGTTGCTGGTTCTCAATGCCGCGACCTTACGCGATGCCGGCAAGCCTTGCCTCACCGAGGCGGCGATGGCGAAGCTCTTCGCCTCCGAAATGGCGGAGCGGGTCTGTTCGGACGCGATCCAGATCCACGGCGGGTACGGCTACCTCAACGACTTCCCGGTCGAGCGGATCTATCGCGACGTGCGGGTCTGCCAGATCTACGAGGGAACGAGCGACATACAGCGCCTTGTCATTTCGCGCGCGCTCGCCGAAGCGTAGAGCGCAAGGGAAAGCGTCATGCCCGCGCCGATCGATTACTATTTCGATTTCTCGAGCCCCTACGGCTACTTCGCCTCGACGCGAATCGACGAAATCGCCGCGCGGCACGCCCGCGAGGTGGTCTGGCGCCCGTTTCTGCTCGGTCCCGTATTCAAGCAGGTCGGCACCTCGCCGCTCGTCAGCTACCCGATCAAGGGCAAGTACGTGGAGCACGATTTTGCGCGCTTTGCACGGCTGCTGGGCGTGCCGTTCAAGCTGCCGCCGAACTTTCCCTTCGGCGCGGTGGCGGCAAGCCGGGCATTCTACTGGATCGCCGATCGGGATCCGGGTCAGGCCAAAGCCTTCGCCCACGCCGTATTTCGTGCCGGGCTCGGCGATGGCGGCGACGTCACGCAAGTCGAATTCGTGCTCGAGCTTGCGGGCGGGCTCGGGATCGCTCGCGCGGAGCTGCAAGCGGCGCTCGGCGATCCGGCGATCAAGCAGCGCCTGGTGAACGAGGTCGATGCGGCGATGAAGCGCGGCGTTTTCGGCTCGCCGACGGTGATCGTCGAGGGCGAATTATTCTGGGGCGCCGACCGGCTCGACCAGGTCGAGCGTTGGCTTGCCACCGGCGGATGGTAACGGCATGTTGAAAACCGCAAGCCGCTCACTGGGGGCGACAGCCGTATGACCGCGTTCAAGTCCGCCGTCGATCCGAAGGACCCGACGTTCCGCGAGAACGACGCAGCGATGCGCGCGCTGGTCGCGGACCTGCGCGAAAAACTTGCCGAGATCAAGCTCGGCGGGGGTGAGCCCGCGCGCGAGAAGCACGTGAAACGCGGCAAACTATTGCCGCGCGAGCGGGTGCGCACATTGCTCGATGTCGGCTCGCCGTTTCTCGAGCTGTCGCAGTTCGCGGCCTACGACATGTATGGCGGCGAGGTCCCGGCGGGGGGCGTCATCACCGGGATCGGCCGCGTTTCGGGCCATGAGTGCGTCATCGTCTGCAACGACGCGACGGTCAAGGGCGGCACGTATTTTCCGATGACGGTCAAGAAGCACGTTCGCGCGCAGACGATCGCCCGGGAAAATAATCTGCCGTGCATCTACCTGGTCGATTCCGGCGGCGCCAACCTGCCGAACCAGGACGAGGTTTTTCCCGATCGCGATCATTTCGGCCGGATCTTTTACAACCAGGCGACGATGTCGGCCGCCGGCATCCCCCAGATCGCGGTCGTCATGGGCTCGTGCACGGCGGGCGGCGCCTACGTTCCCGCGATGTCGGACGAGAGCATCATCGTCAAGAACCAGGGAACGATCTTTCTCGGCGGCCCGCCGCTGGTCAAGGCGGCGATCGGCGAAGTGGTGAGCGCCGAGGAGCTGGGGGGCGCGGACGTCCACTCGCGCGTTTCCGGCGTCACCGACCATTACGCCGAGGACGATGCGCACGCGCTGGCGATTGCGCGCCGCATCGTCGCCAATTTGAACCGCATCAAGTGTCCCAATGTCGCCCTCCGGCCGTCGATCGACCCGCTCTACGATCCGGAGGAAATCTACGGCGTGGTTCCGGGCGACGTCCGCAAGCCTTACGATGTGCGCGAAGTGATCGCGCGGATCGTCGATGGCAGCGAGGTCGACGAGTTCAAGGCGCTTTACGCCACGACGGTGGTCACCGCATTTGCACATATCTGGGGCTATCCGGTCGGGATCGTCGGCAACAACGGGATCCTTTTTTCCGAATCCGCGCTGAAGGCGGCGCATTTCATCGAGCTGTGCGCGCAACGCGGCATCCCGCTCGTGTTTCTCCAGAACATTTCGGGCTTCATGGTCGGTAAAAAGTATGAAGCGGGCGGCATCGCCAAGGACGGCGCCAAAATGGTGACCGCCGTCGCCTGCGCCGAGGTGCCGAAATTCACCATCATCATCGGCGGCAGCTTCGGGGCCGGGAACTACGGCATGTGCGGCCGTGCCTACGGGCCCCGCTTTCTGTGGATGTGGCCGAATGCGCGGATTTCGGTCATGGGTGGCGAGCAGGCGGCGAGCGTGCTTGCAACCGTGCGCCGCGACAATTTGGAGGCGCAGGGCAAATCCTGGTCCAAGGTCGACGAGGAAAAATTCAAGGCGCCGATCCGCGCCCAGTACGAGGCGCAAGGCCACCCGTATTACGCCTCGGCCCGCCTGTGGGACGACGGAATCATCGACCCCGCCGAGACGCGCATGGTGCTGGGCCTCGGGCTTTCGGCCGCGCTCAATGCGCCGGTGGCCAAGACCCGCTTCGGCGTGTTCCGGATGTGACTCACGATGAGTGAAACTCTGATCGTCGAGACAGATACACGCGGCGTGGCGAGCGTGTGGCTCAACCGCCCCGAGATCCACAACGCGTTCGACGATGCGCTGATCGTCGATCTGACAACCACTCTGAAGCGCCTCGAGCTCGACCCCAAGATCCGCGTCGTGGTGCTCGCGGGCAAAGGCAAAAGCTTCTGCGCCGGCGCCGATCTCAACTGGATGAAGCGCATGGCGACCTACGACGAGCGCGCCAACTTGCGCGACGCCGAGGCGCTCGCCGAGTTGATGAAAACGCTCGATCGTCTGGCGAAGCCCACCGTGGCGCGGGTTCACGGCGCGGTGTACGCCGGCGGCTGCGGTCTGGTCGCGTGTTGCGACATCGCGCTCGCCGCCGATACGGCGCGCTTCTCGATTTCCGAGACGCGGCTTGGCCTTATCCCGTCGGTGATCGGTCCCTATGTCGTCCGCGCGATCGGCGCCCGTCAGGCGCGACGCTACTTCCTGACGGCCGAAGCGTTCGATGCGCCGGCGGCGGAACGGTTGGGATTGGTCCATGGCACGTTCAAGGCCGACCAGCTCGACTTCGCGCTGAACCAGCTCTGCGACCTTCTGGTGGCGAACGGCCCCAAGGCGCTCGCGGAGTGCAAGGATCTGATCGGCCGTGTGTCAGGCGGTCCGATCGACGAGGCGATGATCGCCGATACGGCGGTGCGCATCGCGCGCCTGCGCGTGAGCCCCGAGGGCCGCGAGGGGATCGCGAGCTTCCTCGAAAAGCGCAAGCCGCGCTGGCAAGGCTGAGCGCGCGATGTTCACGAAGCTCCTCATCGCGAACCGTGGCGAAATCGCCTGCCGGGTGATCAAGACGGCGCGGCGGATGGGGCTTCGCACGGTCGCGGTCTATTCCGAGGCCGACGCCAAGGCGCGCCACGTGACGATGGCCGACGAGGCGCATTTGATCGGCCCGGCGCCCGCGCGCGAGAGCTACCTGAAGATCGAGGCGATCCTGGCGGCGGCGCGCCGGTCGGGTGCGGAGGCGATCCATCCGGGCTATGGGTTCCTGTCAGAGAATGCGGGGTTCGCCGAGGCTTGCGCCAAGCACAAGCTCGTCTTCGTTGGGCCGCCGGCCAAAGCGATCCGCGCCATGGGCGACAAGAGCGCCGCCAAGGCGCTGATGGAGAAGGCCGGCGTTCCGATCGTGCCCGGCTATCATGGCCCGGCGCAGGATTTGAGGACGCTTAAAGGTGCGGCGGCAAAGATCGGTTACCCCGTGCTGATCAAGGCGTCCGCCGGCGGCGGCGGCAAGGGCATGCGGATCGTCGCCGACGCCGGCGCGCTCGCCGATGCCATCGCGGGGGCCCAGCGCGAGGCGAAATCCGCCTTTGGCGATGATCGACTGCTCGTCGAGAAATACATCACGCGCCCGCGCCACATCGAAATGCAGGTCTTCGCCGATAGCATGGGCAACGCCCTCCACCTGTTCGAGCGCGATTGCTCGATCCAGCGGCGTCATCAGAAGGTGCTGGAGGAAGCGCCGGCGCCCGGCATGACGGCGGCGCGTCGAAAGGAAATGGCGGCGGCCGCGGTCAAGGCAGCGAAAGCGGTGGGGTATGTTGGCGCAGGCACCATCGAGTTCATCGTCGACGCGGAAGGAAATTTCTTCTTCATGGAGATGAACACGCGGCTCCAGGTCGAGCACCCGGTGACCGAAATGATCACCGGGCGCGATCTCGTCGAGTGGCAGATCCTGGTCGCGGCCGGGCAGAAGCTGCCGGCCCGGCAGTCCGAACTCGCGATCAACGGCCATGCGATCGAAGCGCGTATATACGCCGAGGACCCGGCGCGCGATTTCCTGCCGGCGACGGGGCGGCTCCATCATCTGCGCTTCCCGGCGGATTCCGCCCATGTGCGCATCGACACCGGGGTGCGCGAGGGCGACGAAGTGTCGATCCATTATGATCCGATGATCGCCAAGCTCGTCGTCTGGGACGACAGCCGCGAGGCGGCGCTCAGGCGTCTCGGCGGCGCGCTGGCGCAGATCGAGGTAGTAGGGCTGGCGACCAACGTCGCCTTCCTGTCGGCGGTCGCGGCGCATCGCGATTACGCGGCGGGTGAAATCGATACGGGGTTCATCGCCCGCCACCGCGGTGAGCTGATCCCCGAGCACCGGCCGGCGAGCGAGCGAATTTTGGCGCTGGCGGCGCTCGCGGTGCTGCTCGAGCGGCGGGAGGAAGCGGCGGCGGCGGCGCGCAATTCGGGCGATCCCCATAGTCCGTGGCATCTCGTCAACGGCTGGCGCTTGAACGATGATGCGCACCACATCTTGCGTTTTCGTGATCCCGCGGCGGCGGGCGCGCCCGAGATCGCCGTTACGGCGCACTTCCGGCGAACCGGCATCGTCCTCGATTTGCCGGGAAATACGCTGGCGGTGCGTGGCGACCGGCTCTCGAGCGGACGCATCGCGGCCGACCTCGGCGGAGCGCGGCTCGAGGCGAGCGTGGTCCGTCGCGGAGCCGAGCTGACCATAATCGCCGAGGGACACGCCCACCGGCTGGTGCTACATGCGCCGCTCGCCGAGGCGGCGCAGGCGGGCGGCGACGGACGTCTCACCGCGCCGATGCCGGGAAAGGTCGTCGCCGTCCGGGTGAAGCCGGGCGCCAGCGTCAAGCGCGGCGCCGCCTTGATGGTCTTGGAGGCAATGAAGATGGAGCATACGATCGGCGCGCCCGCCGACGGGATCGTCGAGAAGGTCCGTTTCGGCGTCGGCGACCAGGTCGAGGAGGGGGCCGCGTTGATCGAGTTCAAGCCTGTCGCGGAGAAGCCGTAATGCGCCTGCCCCAACGCGTGAAGATGGTCGAAGTGGGTCCGCGCGACGGCCTGCAAAACGAATCGAAGCCGTTGCCCGCGCCGGTGAAAATTCGGCTGATCGAGATGCTGGCCGATGCAGGGCTGACGGCGATCGAGGCGGGGAGTTTCGTCTCGCCCAGATGGGTTCCGCAAATGGCCGACACCGCCGAGGTGCTCGCTGGGCTCGAGCGGCGGCCGGGCGTCACGTATCCGGTGCTGGTGCCGAACATGAAGGGTTTCGAGGCGGCGGTGGCGGCCAAGGTGACGGAGATCGCCATCTTCGGAGCGGCGTCGGAGACGTTCTCGCAGAAGAACATCAACTGCTCGATCGCCGAGAGCCTCGAGCGCTTTGCACCGGTTGCAGCGGCGGCGAGGAAGCATGGAATGCGGGTCCGGGGCTATGTGAGCTGCGTACTCGGCTGTCCCTACGAAGGCGAGATCGCGCGCACGGCCGTCGCCGATGTTTCGCAAAAGTTGTTCGCGCTCGGCTGCTACGAGATTTCGCTCGGCGACACGATCGGCGTCGGAACGCCGGCGAAGGCGCAAGCGATGATCGATGCCGTCGCCGGTCGAATCCCGCGCGAAAAGCTCGCGGTTCATTTCCACGATACCTACGGCCAGGCGCTGGCTAATATCCTCGCCTGCCTCGAGCTCGGGATCGCGGTCGTCGATTCCTCGGTCGCGGGGCTGGGCGGCTGTCCCTACGCCAAGGGCGCCTCGGGCAATGTCGCATCCGAGGACGTGCGCTACATGCTGGGCGGGCTCGGCATCGAGACGGGCGTCGATCTGGATAAACTCGCCGCCGCCGGCCGGTTCATCGGCGAGCAGCTCGGGCGCGCGCCGACTTCGAAAGTGGCGCAGGCGCTGATCGGCAAGCGCGCCGCCTGATCCGGCTGCTCGACAACCTCATGCCCCTGCATCTGATCAAACTCTGCGTCGGCGTCGACAACGTCGACGAGCTTGCCCGCTGGCAGAAGAAACGCCTCGCCGATCAGCGCGCGAAGGGCGTCAAGAAACCCATGCTGCGCCATGTCACCCGCAACACGCCAAAGCGCGGCGCGGAAATCATCGACGGCGGCTCGCTTTATTGGGTGATCAAGGGGGTCGTCCGGGTCCGCCAGCGCATTGTCGAGATGAAGCCGATTAGGTGGGAGGGCAAGCCGCATTGCGCGTTGATCCTCGATCGCAAGCTCGTGCGCGTGGTGCCGCGGGGCATGCGGGCGTTTCAGGGATGGCGCTACCTCGAAGCCGCAAACGCGCCGCTCGATCTCGGCGCGCGCAACGACGGTCTTGTCAAAATGCCGCCCAAGATGATCGACGCGCTGCGCGAACTGGGGTTGTTGTAGGCCCTACCTCCGCGTAGGTTACAAGGGGGAGACTACTCGCTTTGGCAACGCCTACTCGTCGCGGTCGGCGGCGTAAAATTTTGTAAAGCCACCGATGATCTTTTCCATACCGCCACAAATCGATCCGTCGCGGGCGCCGCTCGTCGCGGCAACGCGCGCCACGGAAAGCGAGATGGTCCAGCGTCTTCTCGACGCGACCACGATCGACGACGACGCCCGCGCACGAATCGATGGGATGGCGCGCCGGCTGGTCGATGAGGTGCGCCAGCGGCGTACCGGCCTTGGCGGGCTCGATGCTTTTCTTCACGAGTTCAACCTGTCGAGCCGCGAAGGCGTGGTGCTGATGTGTCTCGCCGAGGCGCTGTTGCGCATTCCCGATGCCGACACGGCGGACCGCCTCATCCGCGACAAACTCGCCGAGGCCAACTGGGCCACTCATCTCGGCCGCAGCGATTCGATGTTCGTCAATGCGTCCACCTGGGCGCTGATGCTGACCGGGAAGGTCGCCCGCCTTGATCCCGAGGACAGCGAGGGCCTTGGCGCAACCTTGAAGCGTCTCGTCGCGCGGTCGAGCGAACCGGTCATCCGGCAGGCGGTCATGGCGGCGATCCGCATCCTTGGACGCCAATTCGTCATGGGCCGTACGATCGAGGACGCGCTCGCGCGCGCGGCGCCCGCCGAACCCAAAGGCTGGCGCCATTCCTACGACATGCTGGGCGAGGCGGCGCACACCGCCGCCGATGCCGAGCGCTACTTTCGCGCCTATGCCACGGCGATCAAGGCGATCGGCGCGGCGAGCAATGGCCGCGGCCCGATCGACGGCCCCGGCATCTCGGTGAAGCTCTCGGCGCTGCACCCGCGCTACGAAATCGCGCAAGGCGCGCGGGTGCGTAACGAGCTTGGCGAAAGGCTGGTTGCACTCGCGAGACTCGCGCGCGAGGCCGGCATCGGGATGACGGTCGATGCCGAGGAGGCCGAGCGCCTCGAACTTTCGCTCGATCTGATCGCGGCGGCGCTCGCCGATCGCGGGCTTGCCGGCTGGGAGGGCTTCGGGGTTGCCCTCCAGGCCTACCAGAAGCGAGCGATCGCATTGGTCGGCTGGTTCGCCGATCTAGCACGGACAAATCGGCGGCGATTGATGATCAGGCTGGTCAAGGGCGCCTACTGGGACACCGAGATCAAGCGGGCGCAGGAGCGCGGGTTCGCCAGCTATCCGGTCTTTACGCGCAAGGCGACGACCGATGTCTCGTACCTCGCCTGCGCGCAGGCGCTGTTTGCCGCCGACGACTGGCTCTATCCGCAATTCGCCACGCACAACGCCCACACGCTGGCGGCTATCCTCGCCTTCGCCGGCAACCGCACGTTCGAGTTCCAGCGTCTCCATGGCATGGGCGAGGAACTCTACGCCCAGGTCGTGACGCCCGAGCGGCCGTGCCGCGTCTACGCGCCGGTCGGCAGCCACGAAGATCTCTTGCCCTATCTTGTGCGCCGATTGCTTGAAAACGGCGCCAACACCTCGTTCGTCAATCGTCTAGCCGACGACCAGGCGCCGCTCGACGATATCGTGGCCGATCCGACGATCAAGGTGCGCGCCCTCGTCAAAAAACCACATCCGCGCATTCCATTGCCGGCCGATCTTTATCAGCCCGAGCGAAAGAACGCTGCCGGTCTCGATCTCTCCGACATGGATACACTGCGCTCGCTCGATGCGGAGATGTCGCAGGCGGATCTGGCGCGCCCGGCGGCCGGACCGCTCGTCGGCGGCTTGCGTCGGCCGGGTAACCCGGCGCGCGCCGTGCTCGATCCGGCCGACCGCCGCAGAATCGTCGGCCAGGTGGCCGAGGCGGGTCCGGGCGACGT
>CAZLYV010000002.1:29622-32400 GCA_964563665.1 uncultured Acetobacteraceae bacterium | reverse complement strand
CGGCGCCAAACCGCTTCCCGGACCGACCGGCGGGCGCAACGAGCTGAGCTTGCAGGGTCGCGGGGTCTTTGCCTGCATCAGTCCGTGGAATTTTCCGCTGGCGATCTTCACCGGGCAAATCGCGGCGGCGCTCGCCGCGGGAAATGCGGTGATCGCCAAGCCGGCCGAACAGACCCCGCTCGTCGGCGCCCACGCAGTCGGGCTGCTGCACGAGGCCGGGGTGCCGGGCGACGTATTGCACCTGCTGCCGGGCGACGGTCCCACGGTCGGCGCGCGGCTTGCCGCCGACCCGCGCATCGCCGGCATCGCCTTCACGGGATCCACCGACACGGCGCGCGCGATCAACCAAACGCTGGCGCGCCGTCCGGGCCCGATCGTGCCCTTGATCGCCGAGACGGGCGGCTTGAACGCGATGATCGTCGATTCTTCGGCGCTCGCCGAACAGGTGATCGCCGATGCGCTCCTCTCGGCCTTCAACAGCGCCGGTCAGCGCTGTTCGGGGTTGCGGGTACTCTTCATCCAGGACGACGTCGCGCCGAAATTCATCGATATGTTGGCGGGCGCGATGGCGGAACTCGTCATCGGCGATCCGGCCTTGCTCGCGACCGACGTCGGGCCGGTGATCGATGCCGATGCCAAGACGAACCTGGAGGCGCACGCCAAGCGCATGGCGCGCGAGGGGCGGTTGATCTACGAATGCAAACTTGGGCCCGAATGCGCCAACGGCACGTTCTTTGGCCCATGCGCCTACGAGATCGACGGCCTGCTTCGGCTCGAACGCGAGGTATTTGGACCCATCTTGCACGTCGTGCGCTTTGGCGCCGAGCGCCTTGACGAAATCATCCGGCAGGTGAACGCGACCGGCTATGGCCTCACGCTCGGCATCCACAGTCGGATCGATTCGACGATCGAACGGATTCGCCGCGTGGCGCGCGTCGGCAACCTCTACGTCAACCGCAACATGATCGGCGCGGTGGTGGGCGTGCAGCCGTTCGGCGGCGAGGGGCTGTCGGGAACAGGTCCGAAAGCGGGCGGCCCGTATTATCTTCATCGCTTCGCGCTCGAGCGCACCGTGGCCGTGGACACTACGGCGCAAGGCGGCAACGCCTCGCTCTTGGCGATGGGCGACGAAGGCTGAATGGAGACGGCAATGACGACAAAAAACCGGCAATTCGTGCTGGCGAATTACCCCGAGGGGCTGCCGAGCGAAAGCACCTGGCGTATGGTCGAAACGCCGATGCCCGAGCCCAAGGACGGCGAAATCCTCGTGCGCGCGCTGTGGCTGTCGGTCGATCCCTATATGCGCGGTCGGATCAGCCCGTCCAAAGGCTACACCAAAGGCGTTTCGCCCGGCGAAGTGATGCAGGGCGGCGGCGTGGGCCGCGTCATCGCCTCGCGCAACCCGAAGTTCAAACCTGGCGACGTGGTCGAGAGCATGGCGTTCGGCTGGCAGGAATATCCGGTTCTCAAGGCCGAGGGCACGCGGCTGCTCGATCCGGCGCTGGGGCCAATCCGGCACGCGCTGGGCGTCTTGGGCATGCCGGGGCTCACCGCCTATTTCGCGCTACTCGAAATCGGTCAGCCGAAAGCGGGGGAAACCGTCGTCGTCTCGGCCGCTTCGGGCGCGGTCGGCTCGCTCGTCGGCCAGATCGCCAAACTCCATGGCTGCCGGACGGTCGCCATCGCCGGCGACGACGCCAAGCTTGCCTGGTGCCGGGAAAAGCTCGGCTATGATTCGGGCCTGAACCATCGCACGACCGGCGATCTGGCGGCCGCGCTGGCGCAAGCGGCGCCCAAGGGCGTCGATGTGTTCTTCGACAATACGGCCGGGCCGATTCACGACGCGGTGATGCAGAACCTCGCCATGCGGGCACGGGTGATCATCTGCGGCACGGTTGCCATCACCAGCAAGCCCGGCCCCGACATCGGCCCGCGTTGGCTGCGGCAGATCCTGATCAATCGCGCGCGCGTGCAGGGGTTCCTCGTTTTCGACTACGTCGATCGCTACGCCGATGGCCTCAGGCAAATCGGCGCCTGGCTCGAGGCGGGCAAGCTCGTCTGGCGCGAGGACATCATGGCGGGCTTCGAGAACACGCCCAACGCCCTCATCCGCGTTCTCAAGGGCGAAAACTTCGGCAAGCAGTTGGTGCGGGTGGTCGACAGCGACGCGGGCTGAAGGCCACGCTCAGCGCAAGACGAGCCCCGCGTTCACGCCGTCAAGCACCAGTTGGACGGCGAGCGCCGCCAGCAGGATGCCGAGGATGCGGCTCACCACGTTGACGCCGGTCTGACCGAGAAACGTGACGACACGGTTCGCCGCAAGCAAAAACCCGAGCGTGATCACCAGCACGACGGCAAGCACGCCGATCAGGGTTATCTGCGCCGTCAGTTCACCGCCGGTGCGGCCCATCAGCAAGACCATGGTGGTAAGTGCGCCAGGGCCGGCGATGAGCGGGATCGCCAACGGAAACACCGAGATATCCTCGGCGCGCCCCGCCTCGCGGTTCTCGCCTTCGGTCAGGCGTTGAAAGCCGAGGCGATGGGCGAACAGCATGTCGATCGCGAGCAAAAACAGGAGCACCCCGCCGGCGATGCGGAAAGCGGGAAGGCCGATACCGAGCGCGCGTAGCAGAATCTCGCCGGCAAAGGCGAAGAGAAGCAACGTCACACCGGCGATCCCGACGCCGCGGAGCGCCAGGCGCTGCCGCTGCGCCGGCGTGGCGCCGTGGGTGAGTCCGGCGAAGATCGCCGCCGTTCCCGCCGGATCGAGGATCACCA
>CAZLYV010000002.1:24516-29522 GCA_964563665.1 uncultured Acetobacteraceae bacterium | reverse complement strand
TTCCTTCAAGACACGCCAGGTACATCTGCTTCAGCTCCGGCACGCCGATCTTCACCGGGTTGGTGCCCGCCGTGGGATCGACCGCCGCCATCTCCGAGAAGCGATCGACGTCCTTGGCGCCCATTCCGAGGTCCTTGAGCGTATTGGGAATGCCGATTTCCTTGCGCAAGCCCAGCACCCAATCCAGCACGCCGTTGAAGCTCGGGTCCTTGAGGCCGATGTAGCGGGCAAGCCGCGCAACTTTGGCCTCGATCGCCGGCCGGTTGAAGACCAGCACGTAGGGCATCACCACGCCATTGGTGAGACCGTGGTGGGTGTCGAGCACCGCGCCCACTGGGTGCGACAGCGAATGGATGGCGCCCAGGCCCTTCTGGAATGCGGTGGCGCCCATTCCGGCCGCGGCCAGCATGTTCGCCCGCGCCTCGAGGTCCCTGCCGTTGGCAACCGCGCGCGGCAGGTACTCCTTGATCAGCCGCGTTCCCTCGAGCGCCACGCCGTCGGCGTAAGGATGGTACGAGGGCACGCAGTAGGCCTCGAAATTGTGCGCCAGCGCGTCCATGCCGGTCGCCGCCGTGATATGCGGCGGCAGCCCGAAAGTAAGCTCGGGATCGCAGATGACGACGCGCGGCATCATCTTGGGGTGGAAGAGAATCTTTTTGGTGTGCGTCGCCTCGTGGGTGACGACGGCGGCGCGGCCGACCTCGGAGCCGGTGCCGGCGGTGGTCGGCACGGCGACGACGGGCAGGATCCCATCGGCATTGGCGCGGGTCCACCAATCGCCGATGTCCTCGAAGTCCCACATCGGCCGCGTCTGGCCGGACATCAGGGCGACGATCTTGCCGGCATCGAGCGCGCTGCCGCCGCCAAAGCCGATCACGCCGTCGTGGCGGCCGGCGCGAAGCGCCTTGAGCCCGTCATGGATATTCTGCTCGACCGGGTTCGGCCGGATGTCATGGAAGAGGGCGACGCCTAAGCCGGCATCGCGGCACGCCTTGATCGCGCTCGCGACCATCGGCAGCTTGGCGAGGCCCGGATCGGTGACAAGCAGCGGGCGCGCGATGCCGGACGCCTTGCATGCCTCGGCGAGCTCGGAAATACGGCCGGCGCCGAAGCGGATCGCGGTCGGCCAGTTGAAATTGCCGCGGAGTGTCTGGGGATCGATCATTGGCGAGGACGTCCTCTGCTCGTGCACCCTCATGCTTCGGCAGGCTCGGCATGAGGGGCAATTTTCTGAACGATCCTCGTCCTAAGCCTGTCGAAGGACGAGGGGCGACGGCATGAAATCTACACCGCCGTTCGCAGGTGAAACGACTTGGGACGCGTAAGATAGGTAAAGCCCAGGCGCGAAAGCGTACAGCCGCGGCCCGAATCCTTGACCCCGGTCCATGCCAGCGCCGGGTCGAGATAGTCGCAGCGGTTCATGAACCACGTTCCGGTCTCGACCCGGTCGCCGATGCGAATCGCCGCCTCGGGATCGGTGGTCCAAATCGCCGCGGTGAGCCCGTAGGCGCTGTCATTCATCAACCGCACCGCCTCGTCGTCGGAATTCACCTTCATGATGCCGATGACGGGGCCGAAGCTCTCTTCGGTCATGACGCGCATCGAATGATCGACGTCCACCAACACCTGCGGCGCCATGTAGGCCGTGCCTTGCTTGTCGCTTGGGAAGCGCTTGGGGTCGATGAGCGCCTTGGCGCCGCTCTTGACCGCATCGGCAATCTGGCCGCGCACGAATTCGGCCGCCGACGCGCGCACCATCGGCCCGAGCGTGACTTCGGGCAGCAGCGGATTGCCGAGCTTATACGTATTGGTGAGATCGACGAAACCAGCGACGAAGCGGTCGTAAACGTCGCGATGAACGTAGATGCGCTCGATCGCGCAGCACGACTGGCCGGAGTTGAAGAAACTGCCGTCGACGAGGTTTTCGACCGCGTGATCGAGCTTGGCGTCGGACCGCACATAGGCCGGGTCCTTGCCGCCGAGCTCGAGCCCGGTGCCGATGAAACGCGCGGCCGCCGCCTGCTGCACGGCATGGCCGCCCTCGACCGAGCCCGTAAAGGCGACGAAGTCGATTGCTGGCGCGCGGATCGCCGCCTCGGTGTCGGCGTGCGAGAGATGGAGAACCTGGAAAACGCCGTTCACCAGGCCGGCGGCGGCGAAGGCGGCGGCGAAGCGTTCGGCGACAAGAGGCGTCTGGTGCGAATGTTTGAGGATGACCGCGTTTCCGGCAAGGATCGCCGGCACAACCGCGTTGACCGCGGTGAGGAACGGATAATTCCACGGCGCAACGACAAGCACGACCCCGAGCGGATCGTGCCGGATGAAGCGCGTAAAGCCCGCCATCGGCTCGACCGCGGTGTCGGCGAGGCACCCTGGCGCCGTCGCGATCATGTAGCGCGCGCGCTCGGCCAGGCGGTCGACTTCGCCCGGCGTGTAGCGGACCGGCCGGCCCATCTGCCAGGTGAGCTCGACGCCAATCTCTTGTTTTTTCGCCAGCATCGCATCGACGAATCGTGCGCAGACGCCTGCGCGCTCGCCCACCGGCACGTGCCGCCAGGCATCATGGGCCTTGCGCGCGAGCGCGAGTGCGGCGGTGATTTCGCTTGCCGTCGCCAATGGCCGTTCGGCGTAGATGCTGCCGTCGATCGGCGAGATGGTTTTCAATATAGCGGACATCGCTCAAACGGTCCTTCGTGGCCGACTGATCGTCGCCAAGGGTCGGCCAGTGCCTAGATTATCTCGAAATAGCGGTCGAGTTCCCACTCGGTGATGTTCTTGCGGAACTCGCGCTCCTCCCATTCGCGCGTCGCGGCGTAATGGTCGACGAACGCATCGCCGAACAATGCGCGGGCGGCTTTCGAGGCCTTGAGGCGCTGGGCCGCCTCCATCAGGGTGCGCGGCAGATCGAGCTTCGGCGGGTGCTTTGCCTCATAAGCGTTGCCCTTGATCGGCTGTCCGGGGTCGATCTTGTGCTCGATCCCCCACAAGCCGGAGGCGAGCGCCGTCGCCAGCGCGAGATACGGGTTCCCGTCGGCGGCGGCGATGCGGTATTCGACGCGTTGCGACTTGGGTGAACCCGGTATGACGCGGAGCGCCGTCGTGCGGTTCTCGACGCCCCATGTCGCCGAAGTCGGCGCCCAAAAGCCGGGAATCAGCCGGCGATAGGAATTGATCGTCGGCGCCACGAGGGCCAGCAGTTCGGGCATCAGCGCCTGCTGGCCGCCGACGAAATGACGCATCGTCTGGCTCATGTGATAGGGCGCCTTGTCGTCGTAGAAGGCCGAATCCCCGACGCCCTTGCGGGTGCGCTCCTTGAGCGACACGTGGATGTGCCCGCCGCAGCCCGGCCAGTCGCGCGACCACTTGGCCATGAAAGTGGCCATCCAGCCGCGGCGCTGCGCCAGCACCTTGGTGAAGGTCTTGAACAGCGCGGCTTTGTCGCCCGAGGCGAGCGATTCATCGACCCGGATCGCCGCTTCGAGCACGCCGGCGCCGGTCTCGGTATGCAGGCCCTCGATGCCCATGTCCATCTCCTCGCATTGCTTGAGGAGCTCGTGATACCAGTCGGACAGCACCGAATTGCGCAGCACGGAATAACCGAAATACCCCGGCGAGATCGGCTTCAGGTCGCGGTAATGCTTGGCGCGGACCGTGTGCGGCGTTTCCTCGAAAACGAAGAATTCGTATTCGAGCGCGCTCATCGGCTCGTAGCCCATCTTGCGCGCCCGCTCGACCACGCGGCGTAGCATCGCGCGGGGGCAGATATCCTCGGCCTTGCCCGAAAATTCGCAGAGGAAGAACAGCATGCCGTTTTCCCACGGCAGCTCGCGCGCCGAGTCCGGCAGAATGCGGACCGGGGCGTCGGGATACGCGGTGTGCCAGCCGGTATAGGTCACGTTGTCGTAAAGTTGATCGCTCGAATCCCAGCCGAGGACGACGTCGCAGAACCCAAGCCCGCCGTCGAGCGAGGAGAAGAACTTGTCGCGCGAAAGGTACTTGCCGCGCAGCACGCCGTCGACGTCGAACACGCCGACCTTGACGTGCGACAGATTACGCTCGCGCACGATACGCCGCGCGTCGTCCGCGGTTTTGACCTGGTTGGGCTGCATTATTGGTTCCCCCACCTTCGAGCGCGATCGGCCCTCGGCTCAGACCCCGTAACTAGCCGAATTTGGCATGCCGGGGAAGGGGTTCCGCCCCTGCGGCGGCCGTCGTGCTCGGTCACCCGGCGGACCCGTGCGGACCTCCGCAGAAGGTACCGCTCCGCCGACCCGTCGCAGAGCGACTAGCGGGGGAACGCAATCGTCCTGCGGATCGGATCGGCGGAGGGGCTCGGCTAGGCGACAGTCCCGCGATAAGGGCAACCGCCACTTCGGCGAGGTGGGGCTAACCAAGGCGACGCTGCCCACGATTGACTACCCCCGGTAGCCGCGCCCCTTAACAATCAACCGTAAGGGACGCAAACCGCCATTCACGACAACGCGACCATTGGTCACGATTTCGTGAGGTATCTTTGGGCGTCGGCTTGGGCGGCGTTGTTCACTTTTTCTCCAGCGACGGCCAGTTCGCGTCCGCCTTGCTGATGTTGCCTGGCACGTCTTGGCGCCACAATCCAAGAGCTTGTTGGCTGAAATTGAGATAAAGCTTGTCGCCGACGACGCCAAAAGCGGTCGGATCGGTGTCGGCGACCGCGCCCTTGGACGCCGCGTAAGCGCAAAATCCGCCGTATTGCGGGGCATATTTCGCCGGATTGGCGGCGAACAGATCGCGATTGGTCGCGCTGGCGAAGCGCCATTCGGCGTCTTGCCAGCGGTGCGCAAAGGTCGGCACACCCGGGACCGCGCGGCCTTCGACGAAATAAGCGACCGGGTCGTAGCCCTTGATCGCGAGCCCGCCTGGGGCATTGAGCTTAGCCGCCTGTGCGCCCGATATCATCGCAGCGCTCAGCAAGATTCCCATCGCGAGAACACGCGAGGCACGGAGCAATTCGCGAACGGTGTACAAGA
>CAZLYV010000002.1:15546-24416 GCA_964563665.1 uncultured Acetobacteraceae bacterium | reverse complement strand
GTTTTGCCGCTTCGCGCGCGCGCAACTCGCGGCGCATGATCTTGCCGGTGGCGGTCATCGGCAGCGCATCCACGAACTCCACTTCCCTCGGGTACTCATGCGCTGCCAGCCGCGTGCGCACATGCTCCTGGATCGCGCGGACCAGCGCCGCGTCGCCGTTGTGTCCCGGCTTGAGGACGACGAATGCCTTCACCGCCTCGGTACGCACGGGATCGGGAACGCCCACCGCCGCCGCCATCGCCACGGCGGGATGACGGAGCAGGCAATCCTCGATCTCGGCCGGACCGATCCGGTAGCCCGCCGAGGTGATTACGTCGTCGGCGCGGCCCAAATACCAGAAATACCCGTCCTTGTCCTGGCGACCGGTGTCGCCGGTGAGCAGCCAGTCGCCGGCGAACTTCTCCGCCGTCGCGCTCGGATTACGCCAGTAGCCGAGGAACATGACCGGATCGGGCCGCCGGATCGCGATGTGCCCGGTTTCGCCCGCGGCAAGCGTCCGCCCGCCATCATCGACGATCGCGACCTGGTGTCCAGGGACCGCGCGACCCATCGATCCCGGCCGCACCGCCATGATATCGGCGCAATTGCCGACGACGAGATTGCATTCGGTCTGGCCGTAGAACTCGTTGATCGTCACGCCGAATGTGTCGCGGCCCCAGTCGAGCAACTCGGCGCCGAGCGTCTCACCGCCGCTGCCGATCGAGCGCAGGCGCACGCCGTGATTGGCCGGCGCACCTGCCTGACGCATGAGCTTGAGCGCGGTCGGCGGCAGGAAGACGTTGCGCACCGCGTGGCGCGCCATCAGGCCGAAGGCGGCGTGCGGGTCGAATTTGCGGAAGCGATGCGCCAGCACCGGCACGCCGTGGTGCCAGGCGGGCAGAAGGACATCGAACAATCCGCCGATCCACGCCCAGTCGGCCGGCGTCCAGAACAGGTCGCCCGGTTGCGGAAAGAACGCTTGCGGAAACTCGACGCCAGGCAGGTGACCCAGCAGCACGCGATGGGCATGCAGCGCGCCCTTGGGCGGGCCCGTCGTGCCCGAGGTAAAGATGATCACCGCCGGATCATCCGCCGACGTGACGACGGGCGAGAAAGCATCCGACGCCCGCTCGAGCGTCGCCGCGAAATCCCGCGTGCCGGGCTCGCCGTGGCCGCCCACCACCAGCACGATTTGGAGATCGGGCAGACGATCGCGGATCGCCAGCACCTTCGCCAGATTGGCGGCATCGGTCACCAGCGCGCGCGCCGCCGAATTCTGCAGCCGGTATTCGAGCGCTTCTTCGCCGAACAGAACGAACAACGGAACGGCGACCATCCCGGCCTTGTAGGCGGCGATGTGCGCCACCGCCGTCTCCGGCGCCTGCTGGAGCAGGATGGCGACGCGATCGCCGCGTTGGCAGCCGAGGCCGGCGAGCGCGTTGGCGAGCCGATTCGATTGCCGCCGGATCTCCTCGAAGCTGTACCGGCGGACCGCCCCATCCTCGTCCTCGAAGATGAGCGCGGTCGCGTCTGGCCTCGCGGCGGCATGGCGGTCGCACGCATCGATCGCGATGTTGTAGGCGGGCGGAATCTGCCAGCGAAACTTGGCGCGCGCCTCGTCGTAAGTTTTGGCCGGCGTCAACATTTTTTTGGTCTCTTTCCTTGGCGCCATCATAGCCAGAGGCGCCATAACTCGGGTAGATATCTCGGACACGAGCTTCGCGCCCTAGTACTCGACATCGCTGATTCTCGCCATGTGCGCCAGCCAGCGATGTCGAGTACCAGAATCTTGGTTTGATACCAACTTTCTGGCTTCGTGGTCGTGCCGTGCGCGACTCACGAGGTTTCGAAAGTTGGTACTGGAGGAGTGGACCCACGTGTTTCAACCCGACCTGCTCAAAGGCAAGAAGATCCTGATCACCGGCGGCGGCACCGGGCTCGGCAAGAGCATGGGCCGGCGCTTTCTCGAGCTCGGCGCGAGCCTGGCGATCTGCGGCCGGCGCCAGGAGGTCCTCGATGCAACCGCGCGCGAATTCGACGCCGCGTTTCCCGGCAAGACCGAGCGCCATGGCTGCGACATCCGCGATGCGGAAGCGGTCGAGGCGATGGCCGAAAAAATCTGGCAAACCGGCCCGCTCGATGCGCTGGTCAACAACGCGGCCGGAAATTTCCTCGCCCGCTCCGAGACGCTGTCTCATCGCGCCCTCGACTCGGTGCTCGGGATCGTCCTGCATGGCTCGGCTTATGCGACGCTGGCGTGTGGACGGCGATGGATCGCGGCGAAGCGGCCGGCGTCGGTTCTCAGCATCGTCACCTCTTATGCCTGGACCGGGTCGGGCTACGTGCTGCCTTCGGCGATGGGCAAGGCGGGCGTGCTCGCCATGACGCGCAGCCTTGCCGTCGAGTGGGGGCCGAAGGGCATTCGCCTGAATGCCATCGCGCCCGGCCCGTTCCCGACCCAGGGCGCCTGGGAACGCCTGGTGCCGACCGAAGAGCTTGCGCGCGAGTGGGAGCGGCGCATTCCGCTCCGCCGGGTCGGCCGACACGACGAACTGGCCAACCTCGCGAGCTACCTTCTGTCCGACCAGTCGGGCTACATCAACGGCGACTGCATCACGATCGACGGCGGCGAGTGGCTGCACGGCGCCGGCCAGTTCAATTTCGCCGAGAGAATGACCGATGCCGAGTGGGAGGCGCTGAAGCCGAAGAAGAAGGGGTGAGGCGCGATCGAGGACCCAATAGCATCGATCGCATCGAACCCCTTGCCAACCCGGCGGTGGCCGAAACATTGACATACTAACTAGTTGGTATAATACTGATCGATCAAAAGAAGACGATTTGCTGGTCCAATGGGGAGGAAATCATGAAAACATTCAAGGATTTGCCGGCGGGATACCGACCAACAGCGCCAGCGCCGAATGCCAGTCTGTGGTCGGCGGTTGCCTTGGTTGCCGGATGCGCCATCTGGTTTGCTCCGACGAATGTTGCCGTGGCGCAAACGACGATCAGGTTCGCGCACGTCGACCCGGCCGACTGGACGACTTCGAAGAAAGGCGCGGCCGCGAAGGTCTTCAAGGATGTCGTCGAGGCGGAATCCGGCGCGCGCATCAAAGTCGAGGTCTATCCGGCGGGCCAACTCGGCGGCGAGGCGGAGTTAGTCGGCCAGGCGCAGAGCGGCGCCACGCAGATGATCATGGTATCGGGCGTATTCGGCAATTCCTGCAAGGAAGCGGCCGTCCTCGACACCCCGTTCTTGTTCTCGTCGGCCGCCGTCGCGTGGAAGACGCTAGACGGGCCGTTCGGCGACAAACTTGCGGCCCACTGCCTGACGAAGACAGGGTTGCGCACGCTTGCCTACGGCGAGACCGGATTTCGCAATTTCACCAACTCGACGCGAGAGATTCGGTCACCCGCGGATGTCAAAGGACTTAAACTGCGGGTCCAGCAGCTGCCGCTATACGTCGAGATGGTGAAGGGAATGGGCGGCATCCCGACGCCGGTTGCCTGGCCCGAGACCCCAGGCGCGCTCAAGACCAAAGTGGTGGACGGCCAGGAAAACCCCGTCAGCGTCATCCTTGGCAACAAATTCTACGAGTTCCAGACCTATCTGACGCTGGATGAGCACGTCTATGGCACCGATTTCGTGCTGATCAATGACGGCGTCTACCAAAAGATGAATGCCGAGGATCGGGCGCTCCTGAAGCGTGCCGCCGTGGTGGCCGGCAATGCAGGACGGGCGATCCAGCAGATCAACTCCGCGGCAGGCGTCGCCGAGCTGGCTGCGAGGGGCATGAAGGTCTACAAGCCGACATCGGCCGAGCTTGACCAGTTCCGCGCGGCCGCCCAGCCGCCGGTTCTAAATTGGCTCAAAGGCCAGGTGGAACCTGGCTGGATCGAGGCGCTCCAAGCCGCCGTGGCGGAAGCAGGGAAAAGCCTGACTAACTGAGCTCGACACGGCCGGGCGGCAGAACACGGTCGCCCGGCCGTTCCGCCGATCTTGGCGTTAGCATAGACCGCCGACGGCGCCATCCGGATGAGCCGAATGTTCTGGAGACGCTACGATCAAGTAACGACCGCGCTGCTTGCGCTCGCCGGATTCGCCATGTTCGGAATCGCGATCTCGAACGCCCTCTTGCGTTACCTGTTTGCGAGTCCGCTGGTGTGGGCCGAGGAGCTTTCCCGCTACGCGATGATCTGGGGCACGCTGATCGGCGTGGCGGTTGCCTACCGCGTTGGCCAGCACGTGGCGATCACCCTTTTCGCCGATATCCTGCCGAGCAAACTCCTGCTTCTGTTTCGTTTCACCTGTCATCTGCTGGTATTGGTTACCTGCGCCTTGATGATCCAGTCGGGGTGGATGCAGATCATGCTCCTGGGCGGCGTAGCGGCGCCCAGCAGCGGTTTGACCATCGGGTGGATCTACGCCGCGGTCCCGATCGGTTCGGCGTTGCTCGCGATCGAGGCGATCCGTTGCCTCGCCGCGGATCTGAAATCCGTTCTCCGGCCTAGCGCGCCATGAGCGGGATGTCGCTCGGCCTGCTGGTTGGCGTCTTGCTGATCGGCTTGCCGATCTCGCTGTCGATCGTCCTTGTCTGCGGACTCTCGATTCTGGAACGCGGCCTCCCGCCGATGCTCCTGGCTCAACGCTTGTTCAACGGGCTCGACTCATTTCCGATCATGGCCGTGCCGCTGTTCATCCTCGCCGGCGAGTTGATGAACGAAAGCGGCATTACGCTACGCATCATCCGTCTCGCCGACGCCGTCGTCGGCCATGTCCGGACCGGTCTTTGCCAGGTCAGCATTCTTTCCTCGGTGATCTTCGCGGGCATTTCCGGATCGGCCGTCGCCGACGCCTCGGCGCTCGGACGGGTGTTCATTCCCTCGATGGAGCAGGAAGGCTACCGGCGGGACTTTGCCGCGGCGCTGATCGCGGCCGCCTCCGTCATCGGCCCCATCATTCCGCCGAGCATTCCGATGATCATCTTTGCGCTGATCGTGCAGGAATCGGTCGCGGCCCTGTTCCTATCGGGGGTGATCCCCGGTCTGCTTTTGGGCGCGGCGCTGTCGATCACGGCGTATTTTTTCGTCCGCAGGACGGCCCCGCCGCCAAAGCCCCGGCGAAACCGTGCGGGTATTCTCGCCGCCCTTAAGCAAGGCATCATTCCCATGCTGATGCCGGTGATCATTCTCGCGACCATTTTAACCGGCGTCGTCACGCCCACGGAAGCGGCTGCCGTTGCCGTTCTCTATGCCTTGGTGGTCGGCTTGTTCGTCTTGCGAACGATCACCCTGCCCGCATTGGTCCGGATTTTCACCAGCAGCATGCTGCTGTCCGCCGTGATCCTCTTCATCATGGCGTCCGCGAACGTCGTCAACTGGCTTCTGACGACCGATCAGGTCCCGCAACGCTTCGCCGCCTTTATTCTCGGCCAGGTGGCGGACCCGTTGATGTTTCTGTTGCTGATTAACGTGCTGCTGCTGATTGTCGGCTGTCTGATCGAAGGGTTGGCGGCGATAGTGGTGCTGGTTCCCATACTGGCTCCAATCGCAATGAAGCTCGGGATCGATCAGATTCATTTTGCCCTTGTGGTCGTGCTCAACATGATGATCGGCCTGATCACGCCGCCGATGGGGCTTTGCCTCTTCGTGGTCGATGGTATCGCGCGGACCGGCTTGCCTGCGATTATGCGTCAAATCTGGCCGTTCCTCGTGGCCGAGCTGGTCGTGCTCGCGCTCGTCACGGTGATTCCCGGGCTGTCAACCTGGCTTCCCCGCAGTCTGGGGTATGGATCCTAAAATGGCCAAGCGGTACCTCGTCGGCCTTATCGGCGCGAATATCCAGCGATCGTTGTCGCCGGCGCTCCATGAAGATGCATTCGCCGCCGCGGGACTCACTGGTCATTATCATTTGATGGATTTGGACCAGCTTGGCCGGCGCGCCGAACTCGGGCGGCTGCTGGAAGCCGTTCGCCTCCTGGGATTCGCCGGCGTCAACATTACGCATCCGTGCAAGGAGTCGATTCTTCCTTTACTCGATGACGTGGCGGCTGACACCGCCGAGGTCGGCGCGGTCAACACCGTGGTGATCGACCCAACAGGCCGAACCAGGGGACACAACACGGATCGAGCGGGATTTTCGAAGGCATTCGCGAGTGCGCTTGGCCGCGCAGCCATCGAGGGGCAGGCGGCGCTCCTTGTTGGCGCCGGAGGAGCCGGCCGGGCCGTGGCGCATGCCCTCTTCGACCTGGGAGCGGCCAGTATCGCCATTTACGACAAGGACCAGCAGCGAGCGAGGTCGCTCGCCGAAGCGTTGGCGGCCCGTGCCATGAAACGCGGGGTCAGCGTTGCAACGGATGTCGCGGCGGCGGCACGGGGGGTCGCCGGCGCCGTCAATGCCACGCCGGTCGGCATGACGGGGTATCCGGGTCAACCGATTCCTTCCGAAGCGCTGCGGCCGGAGCTGTGGATCGCTGATGTCGTCTACACGCCACTGGAGACGCAATTGGTTGCCGCCGCCCGGCGGAAGGGCTGCCGGGTGATGACCGGAGGCGGCATGTGCGTGCATCAGGCAGCTGCGGCATTCCACCTTTTCACCGGCATCGAACCGGATTTATCCAGGATGCATCGCCTGTTCGATGCATTGTGCGCCGAACGCGACGCGAGGATTGCTGCGGTCGGATAGCGATCACGCTTGATGTACCTCCAGGCGCGATCACAAGCCGTGCCGGCGTTATGACCAGCGGGAGCACCCTAGCGACCAAACGAGGGCAAATGCCATGCGCCGGTCCATCGCAACGGTGTCGATAAGCGGGACTCTTCAAGAGAAGCTTGAAGCCATTGCGGCTGCCCGGTTCGATGCCGTGGAAATCTTCGACAACGACTTTCTTTCATTCGGCGGATCCGCCCGGGACGTGCGGACAATGGCGGCGGACCTCGGCTTGCACATCGCGATGTTCCAGCCATTCAGGGATTTCGAAGGGGTCCCGGACGATATTTTCCACCGCAACTTGGATCGCGCCGAGCGGAAATTCGACGTAATGGAGGGGCTTGGCGCAAATCTCATGCTTGTGTGCTCGAACGTTTCCAAGGCGGCGATTCCGGATGACGAGTTGGCAGCGGCACAACTGCGGGAGCTTGCCGAGCGAGCGGCAAAGCGCGGTTTCCGCATCGCATACGAGGCGCTCGCCTGGGGCGCGCATGTGCGTACCTATGGTCACGTTGTCCGTATCATCGAAAAGGCGACCCATCCTCATCTGGGCATCGTTCTCGACAGCTTTCATACGCTGGCGCTCGGCGATGATCCCGCCGGGATCGCCGACATTCCCGGCACGAGGATTTTCTTCGTGCAGTTGGCCGATGCGCCGAAGCTGAACATGGATGTCTTGTCGTGGAGCCGGCATTTCCGCTGTTTTCCTGGACAGGGCGACTTTGACGTAGCGGGATTTACCGTTCAGGCCCTTAAGGCCGGATACACCGGGCCTTTGTCGCTGGAAATCTTCAGTGACGAGTTTCGCGGCGGCTCGGCGCGGCAAATCGCCAACGACGGCATGCGGTCCTTGCATTTTCTTGAGGAGCAGATTCGCGGCCGGTTCGCCGACCAGGACGACGGCATCGAGGAGAAACATTGGCCGCATCGCGTCGAGCTGCTGGATCCACCGGTGCCGCCGGAGCTCAAGGGCGTATCCTTTATCGAATTTGCCGTGGAGCACGATACCGAAGCGGCCCTTGGCCAACTACTGGATGGCCTTGGATTTCGATTCGCGGGTCGCCATCGCTCGAAGGACGTAGCTCTGTACCGGCAGGGCGATGTCCGTATCGTGCTCAATGCCGAGCACGACTCGTTCGCGCACTCCTACTATCTGGTGCACGGACCGTCGGTGTGCGCGGTTTGCCTGCGCGTCGATGATGAAACGAGAATACTCAGCCGCGCCGACGCCTACTTATGTACCCGCTTCGACGGACGGGTTGGGCCAAACGAGCAGAGCATTCCGGCGATCCGGTCACTCGACGGCAGCCTCCTGTATTTCGTGGTGGACGACTTCGATTTTTCGACGGATTTTGAGATCCAATCCGACCCCGGCCCCGGCGGTTGCTTGCGGGTTGTCGATCACATCGCGCAGGCCGTGCCCGAGGGTCAGTTCGATTCATGGATATTGTTCTATCGCTCGGTTCTTGGGCTGGTGCCGGAAGACATTTGGCTGTTGCCCGATCCTTATGGCCTGGTGCGGAGCCGGGCAGTTAGCAGCAAGAACCGCGCCGTCCGGTTTCCTCTGAGCTTTTCCCAAAGTAGCAAGACAGCCACGGCTCGCTCCGTTTCGACCTACGCCGGCGCCGGTGTCCATCACATCGCCTTTGCGACCGACGACATATTCGCGACCGTTTCGGCGATGCGCGAACGCGGAGTGCCGCTGCTGCCGATTCCTGAGAACTACTATGATGATCTTGCGGCGCGGTTCGATATGGCGGACGAATTGCTGCGACGGCTCCGCCAGCAAAATATTCTGTACGACCGTGCGCCGGGCGGTGGCGAGTTTTTCAATGTCTATACGCAACCATTCCAGGACCGTTTTTTCTTCGAGGTCGTGCAGAGGGTCAGCGGATATGATCAATATGGGGCGGCAAATGCCCCGATTCGCATGGCGGCGCAGGCTCAGCTTCGGGCCAAAACGATGGTCGGCGATTTCTGATAACCCGGATTGGGCAAGGCGTTCTTGAAGCCGCGCGGACCATTTTTAATTGGATTGACGATCATCAATGAAAGCTTTGCTTAAGAGCAACCTCCGGCAGACGATCCGGCGCGCACCGCCCGGAAAAACGCGAAGGGCAAGGAACCCTGAGCGAACCCGGGCGAACATCATCGCGGTCGCGACGGAGGAGTTTGCCGCAAAGGG
>CAZLYV010000002.1:0-15446 GCA_964563665.1 uncultured Acetobacteraceae bacterium | reverse complement strand
AAGATAATTCAGAAACTGAACGTGCCGGCGATCGACGCTATACGTCGCATTCTGGATCGCGGGGTCGAGCAAGGGGTATTCAGAACCGGCATCGATCCGGTCGATCTCCATATGTCGATTAGCGCGCTTTGTTTCTTCAATGTATCGAACCGACATACGTTCGCGACCATCTTCAAGAAGGACATGACATCGATGCCGGCTCTGGTAGCGCGGAAGGCCGATATCGCCGACCTGATCGTCGCTTCCGTAAGGAGAACGGATCGGAACTGAATGCAGGGAACATTTATTTTCTTTTGTCTTCCTGAAGTGAATTGACGTTGATTGTAGGCTGGATCGGTGTCTGCCTGTGGTTAGAAGTCGCGCCTCGTCAAACTGACCCACTAGCGTGCGTCGGCTGAGCTTGGCGACGGCCTGCGCTCGTCAAGCAAGAGGCGCACGGCCCAAAACACGCTGGTGGCCGGGTACGCGGGACTCGCATTCAACGGCATTCGCCGTAGACTCGAATCCTCATGTCCGGAGTCGCAAATCCATTAAGTTTGCCGCCGCAGCCGGTGCTTGCCGAGGCGCCCGCGCGCCGCCCGCGGGTGATCGTGCTTGGCAACGAAAAGGGCGGATCGGGCAAATCGACCGCGGCGATGCACCTGATCGTGGGATTGCTTCGCGCCGGGCTCCGGGTCGGCAGCCTCGACGTTGACGCGCGCCAAGCGACGCTCACGCGCTATCTCGACAACCGGGGCGCCTATGGGGCGGCCAAAGGCATTCGGCTCCCGACGCCTGACCATCACGCCGTGCGTCGCTCCAGCCTGCCGGGGGCGGCCGGCGAGGAGGACGAACGCGCCCGATTCGGCGAGGCGTTTTCGCGGCTCGCCGGGGCGAACGAAGTGGTCGTGATCGACACGCCCGGAAGCGATAACAGCCTTTCGCGTCTCGCCCACTCCTTCGCCGATACCCTCGTCACGCCGATGAATGACAGCTTCATCGACCTTGACCTTCTCGCCAAGGTCGATGCCGAGACGCTTCGCATCGAGCGCGTCAGCCTTTATAGCGAGATGGTGTGGGAACAGAAGAAACGCCGCGCGATGCGCGACGGCGGCTCGATCGACTGGATCGTCATGCGCAATCGTCTCGGCAGCACCGATGCGCGCAACAAACGCAACGTCGGCGACGTGCTGCAACGGCTGGCCCGGCGGATCGGCTTCCGCCTTGCACCGGGGTTTGGCGATCGCGTCATTTTCCGGGAATTGTTTCTCGCCGGGCTTACATTGCTTGATCTTCGCGAGGCGGGGATCGGGACTGCGCTCACGATGTCGCATCTGGCGGCGCGCCAGGAGGTGCGCGATCTCGTCGCTGCGGTGGGCGTCGCCGGCCCGCCGGTGGACGCCTCTGGCAGCTTGTGAGCCGCCCCGCTATCTCTAAGGGGGGTGGATTTAACCGGGAGGCGCCGCCGTCGATGGGTAAGGACGACGTCAAGCTGCCGTCTCGCTCGACGCGGGCCGAGGTTGCCGACTTTCTCACCAAGGTGAAGTCGATGTCGGCCGTACGCCCGGCGGGCGCCGTGGGGCGGCTGATCTTCGCCATGGATGCGACAGCGAGCCGCGAGCCGACCTGGGATCGCGCCTGCCGGATCCAGGGCGAGATGTTCACGGCGACGCATGGACTAGGCGGCCTCGAAATCCAGCTCGTCTGGTACCGGGGATTTGGCGAATTCGACGCCAGCCCGTGGTTCGCGAATTCCAAGGATCTCGTGGGGCGCATGACCGGCGTCACCTGCCGGGGCGGGGCGACGCAGATCGCCAAGGTGCTGCGCCATGCGATTGCCGAGACCAAGCGGCGCAAGGTGAATACGCTGGTTTTTGTCGGCGACTGCGTCGAGGAGCCGGTCGATCTCCTGTGCCAGCTTGCCGGCGAGCTCGGGCTGCTGGGCGTGCCGGCGTTCATCTTCCACGAGGGCGGCGAGCCGGTTGCGCGCCGCTGCCTTGAGGAGATCGCGCGCCTCACGCACGGCGTCTATTGCCCCTTCGACGCGTCGAGCGCCGATATGCTCCGCGACCTGCTGGCTGCCGCCGCCGCATTCGCCGCGGGGGGCCGGGCGGCGCTCGAGGACTTCAGCCGCAAGCGCGGCGGCGCCACGCTGCGACTTACCCATCAGATGCGCTGATGGGCCTGATTATCTTCTATTTCCTCGTCGGCGCGGTGATCCTGCTGCTGCTGTGGACCGCGATCCGTGCCTACGCCCATACCGAGCCGAAGCAGGTCATTGCCGTTCTCAAGGTCGTGGCGGCGATCGTTGGCGTCGCGCTCGGCGTCTGGCTGATCGTCTCCGGTCGCCTGGTGCAGGCGCTGATGCTGGGTGCGATGTTGGCGCCGCTGTTCATGCGTTGGAAATCGATCCTCGCCCGAATTGGCAATCTGCGCGGGCCGACGCGTGGACAAAAATCCGACATCGCAACCGCCTATCTTCGCATGACGCTCGATCACGATACCGGCACGCTGGACGGCGTCGTCGTGCAAGGCGGATTTCGCGGCCGGCGCCTGGGCGAACTGTCGCCCGAGGACTTGATGGCTCTCCTGGCCGAAATCCGCATCAACGATACGGAGGGCGCAACCCTGCTCGAGGCGTATCTCGATCGCGTCCATTCCGGCTGGCGGTCGTTTGCCGGGGCGGAACATGCTGCGGGCGCCGGGGAGCGCGCGGGTTCGACGCCCTCTGCCGCCATGACCCGCGAGGAGGCCTTTCGCATACTTGGCCTTGCGCCGGGGGCCGACGACAAGGCGATCCGCGAGGCGCACCGGCGCCTCATGCTGAAGCTGCATCCCGACCAGGGCGGGTCGACGTACCTGGCCGCAAAAATCAATCAGGCCAAGGACTTGCTTCTAGGTGACTGACCTCCGAGGTGGGCTTGCACGTACGCCCACCGGTGTGGCACAAAGCCCTTGAGGGTCCGCGGCTTCGGGCATTTTCCCGCGCTTGATGCGTTCTCCCGCCGGCGAATACCGCCGCTCCAGAGTCCAAGGAACCTCCCGCCAATGACCCCCAGCCCATGATCCAACGCGTCCGCAAGGCCATCTTCCCCGTCGGCGGGCTCGGCACGCGCTTCCTTCCGGCGACGAAGGCGATGCCGAAGGAGATGCTGCCGGTGGTCGACAAGCCGCTCATACAGTACGCGGTCGAGGAGGCGCAGGCGGCGGGGATCGAAGAATTCATCTTCGTCACCGGGCGTGGCAAGTCGGCGATCGAGGACCATTTCGACCGCTCCTACGAACTCGAGCAGACGCTGGAATCACGCGGCAAGATCGCCGAACTCGATGCTCTGCGGCATTGGGTCCCCAAGCCCGGCCGCTGCGCCTACACGCGCCAACAGGAGCCACTGGGCCTCGGCCACGCCGTGTGGTGCGCGCGCGATCTCGTGGGCGATGAGCCATTCGCGGTGCTGCTCGCCGATGACCTGATTCTTGCCGATACGCCGTGTCTCAAGCAGATGGTCGACGCCCACGCGAGCGTACAAGGCAACATGATCGCGGTCATGGATGTGACCCACGATCAGGTGAAGCGCTATGGCATCCTGAAGGCCGGTCCGACCACCGGGCGGCTTGTCCGGGTCGATGGGCTGATCGAGAAGCCTTCCCCGGACAAGGCGCCCTCGACGCTCGCCGTCATCGGCCGCTATATCCTCGAGCCGGCGGTGTTCGCTCATCTCGACCAAAAGACGCGCGGTGCCGCGGGCGAGATACAGCTCACGGATTCTCTGGTTCCGCTCATCGGACACCGGCCGTTTCACGGCTACCGCTTCGAAGGGCGCCGCTTCGACTGTGGCGACAAGCTCGGCTTTTTCGAGGCCAATCTCGCCTACGCGCTGGCGCGCAAGGATATGGGCGTCGAGGCGCGGAACATTCTCAAAAAGTACGTCTGATCCATCCCGGTTCGCCTAGCGGAGCCGCATGGCGTCCGGCGAACCAGAATCGGCCAACACCACTCGGCCGCCGCGGCCGGCACCAGGGGACAAGCGATGCGCATCGCGATGATCGGCACCGGTTACGTTGGCCTCGTTTCCGGCGCCTGCTTTTCGGAGTTTGGAGTCGACGTGACCTGCGTCGACAAGGACGCGGCCAAGATCGAGCGCCTCAAAGCGGGCGGCATCCCGATCTTCGAGCCAGGTCTCGACCAGCTTGTCGCCACCAACGTCAAGGCGGGCCGCCTCGGGTTTACCACCGACCTCAAGGCCGCCGTGTCGGCCGCCGATGCCGTGTTCATCGCCGTCGGCACGCCCTCGCGCCGCGGCGACGGCCACGCCGATCTTTCCTACGTCTATGCCGCAGCGGAGGAGATCGCCGAAGCGCTCGATGGCTACACGGTCGTCGTCACTAAATCGACGGTTCCGGTAGGGACGGGTCACGAAGTCGCCCGCCGGATCCGGGCGAAGCGACCCGACGCGCGCTTCGACGTCGTCTCGAATCCCGAATTCCTGCGCGAGGGCGCGGCGATCAACGATTTTCTGCGGCCCGACCGCGTGGTGATCGGCGCCGAGAGCGAGCGTGCGCGTGACGTGATGCGGGCAATCTATCGCCCGCTTTATTTGATCGAGACTCCGATCGTGTTCACCGCGATCGAGACCTCGGAACTCATCAAGTATGCGGCGAATGCTTTTCTCGCGATGAAAATCACCTTCATCAACGAGATCGCCGATCTGTGCGAGAAAGTGGGGGCCGACGTGCACGATGTCGCGCGCGGCATCGGCCTTGATGGCCGGATCGGACGCAAGTTTCTCCATCCCGGTCCCGGCTATGGCGGCTCCTGCTTTCCCAAGGATGCGCTGGCGCTGATCAGCACCGCCCGCGCCTACGGTGCGCCGGTTCGCCTGATCGAGACGACCGCCGAGGTGAACGCAACGCGCAAGAAGAGCATGGCGGCGAAGATCGTCGAAGCGTGCGGCGGAAGCGTCAAGGACAAGACGATTGCCGTGCTCGGCCTCACCTTCAAGCCCAATACCGACGACATGCGCGATGCGGCGAGTCTCGATATTTTGCCCGCCCTTCAGGCCGGCGGCGCCACGGTTCGCGCCTATGATCCCGAGGGGATGAGCGAGGCGCGCCAGCTCCTGCCCGGCGTCCAGATGTGCGAGAGCGCCTATGCGGCCGTCGATGGGGCGGACGCGCTGGCGATCCTTACCGAGTGGAACGAGTTTCGCGCTCTCGACTTCGGCCGCGTCAAGTCGCTGCTGAAATCGCCGGTCGTGGTCGATCTGCGCAACGTCTATTCGCCTGGCGATATGATTGCAGCCGGGTTCAAATATTCGTGCGTTGGACGGCCGCGTCCGTTGCCACGGAGCCCCTCGCCGTGAACGAACCGCATCGCTTCGATCCGACGGTTCTGCGCGAATACGACATTCGTGGGCTCGTCGGAAAGACGCTCGTCGCGGCGGATGCCCGCGCGATCGGGCGCGGATTCGGATCGGCGGTGGTACGCAACAAGGGACGGCGAATCGCCGTCGGCTACGACGGCCGGCTGTCCTCGCCCGAGTTCGAGGCGGCGCTGGTCGACGGGCTCGTCTCGACCGGGCTCGAGGTGCTGCGGATCGGTCGCGGGCCGACGCCGATGCTCTATTTCGCGGTCCATTACCTCGACCTCGACGGCGGCGTGATGGTGACCGGATCGCACAATCCGCCCGAGTACAACGGCTTCAAGATGATGCTGGGCAAGTCGAGCTACTGGGGCCAAGCCATCCAGGAGCTCGGGCGGCGCGCCGCGGCGGGCGATTTCGTCGTCGGGCAGGGACAGGCGCGCGCGCAAGACATCTTCGATGCCTACATCTCCCGGTTGGCCAAGGATTACCAGGGTGGCCGCCCGCTCACCGTCGTCTGGGATCCGGGGAACGGCGCGGGCGGGCCGGCGACGATCGCGCTCACCAAGCGCCTTCCCGGGCGGCACATCGTCATCAACGGCGAGATCGACGGGCGGTTTCCCGCCCACCATCCCGACCCGACGGTCGAAGCAAACCTTGCTCAGCTCAAGGCGGCGGTGCGTACGGAGCACGCCGACCTCGGTGTCGCGCTCGACGGCGACGCGGATCGAATCGGCATCATCGACGGCAATGCACGAATTCTGTGGGGCGATCAAATCCTCGCGATCCTCGCGCGCGAGGTGCTGGCCGAGCAACCGGGAGCGATGATTATCGCCGACGTAAAGGCGAGCGCGGCGGTGATCGACGCCGTGCGTGAGGCGGGAGGCAACCCCGTCTTATGGCGCACGGGGCATTCGATCATCAAGACGCGTATGCACGAGCTTGATGCGCCGCTCGCCGGCGAGATGAGCGGCCACATCTTCTTTCGCCACCGCTGGTACGGGTTCGACGATGCGCTATATGCTGCGGTGCGCCTGCTATCGATCCTTGCACGGTCGGACAAATCGCTTTCCCGAATGCACGACGAGCTGCCGCGCTACGTCAACACGCCCGAGCTGCGCTTCCCGTGCGCCGAGGACCGCAAGTTCAAGGTGGTCGACGAGGTTAAGGCACGGCTCAAGGCGGCGAAGGCCGACGTGCTCGATATTGACGGCGTTCGCGTGACGACAAGCGACGGCTGGTGGCTGTTGCGCGCGTCCAATACGCAAGATGTCCTGGTCGCGCGGTGCGAGGCCCGCGACCAAGCGGGTCTCGTACGGCTCAAGGCGGCGCTTGAAGAGCAGCTTCGCGCGAGCGGAATCGCGCCGCCGAAGATTTGAGCCGGCGTGGAATGTAACGCCGAACGAAGACTCGACCACGCGACCAATGCATTTCTTCTTTTACGGCACGCTGATGGATGCCGATGTGCGCCGGGCGGTGCTCGGCGCCGCGGCTCCCGCGACGGTCGAGCCGGCGACGCTTGCCGGGTGGCGACGCGTGCCGGTCGCTGGCGCAAGCTACCCGATGATCGTCCGCGCCGCGGGTTCGCGTGTCGAGGGCGTGTTCGCGCGTGGCCTCGACCAGCGGGCGCGCGATCGCCTGATTGCCTATGAGAGCGACGGTTACCGGATGATGGAAGCGATCGTGACGTTGGCGACGGACGGGAAATCCCGGCGGGCATTCGTCTTCGTGCCGGATCGACGAAGACGTGCCGCGGCGCCGCGCAAACGCGGCCACGGCACGTGGCATCTTGCATCATGGCAGCGACGCCATAAGCGCCGCTTTCTCGCGCGGCTGGCAAGCGCCGGCAGCGCCCCCCTCGCCGACGGCTGATCCGGCGGACGGGCGAGCCTTCAGTTGGTCGCGACTTGGACGGACGCGCGAACTTCGCTTGGCGTCAGCGTGCGGCAGGTGATCTTCCTGTGCTCGAGCGTACGGCACGCTTCACGTGCTTGCGCCGCGCTCAGGCCGACGAAGCGGGTTCGGTAAAGCGTCGATCGGCTCTGGGTCTGCGGCGCGATTTCGATCCCGGCGCGTTCGAGCGCGCGCGGCGCCGCATGGGTCGCCCTCGCGGCGGCTCGCTTCGCCGCATCGATGCTGACGAAGGCGCCGACCTGTACGCCCCAGCCGCCATCGCTCGGCGCCGTTTTCGGCGGGTGCAGGAACAGGACGACCGGAGATGCGTTTGCGCTACGTCCCGAACCCGCTGGGGTCGCCGGCCGGTCGCTCGACGGCGGCAGAAAATTGACATACGGCCGATCGCCGCCACTCGTCGGTGGCATGGGATCGAGCGCGGTCGTCTCGATTGGCAGCGGAGCGGCATTCGCCGAAGGAATGAGACCGAGCGACGTCGGCGCCGCCGGCACGGCGGCGTAACGCGTCGCGGGAAGCCCCTGCGCGCGCTGGAACGCCGCGTCCAGCAGTCGGGCCATATGCTGGTCGCGCGCCGTGGCGGTCGTCCCGCCGAGCACGATTCCGATCAGTCGCCGGTTATTGCGCACGGCGGAGGCGGCAAGATTGAAACCCGAGGCGCGGATGAATCCGGTCTTGATGCCGTCGGCCCCGCGATACCAGGTCATCAGCCGATTGTGGTTGGCATGCGTGACCCCGGCGTAGGTGAATTCCGCCGTCGAGAAGTAGCCGTAGTAGTGCGGGAAGCGCCGGATGAGAGCGCGGGCAAGCGTCGCCAGGTCGCGTGCAGTGGTCACTTGATCGGGGTCGGGCAGGCCCGAGGGATTCTGGAAGGTCGTTCGCATCATGCCAAGTTTGCGCGCGGTCTGGGTCATCATGCGGGAGAAGCGTTCTTCGCTGCCGCCCAGCCCCTCGGCGGCGACCACCGCGGCGTCATTCGCCGACTTGGTCACCAGCCCAAGGATGACGTCGCGCACGGTGATGAGATCCCCTTCCTCGAGGTCGAGTTTGGTCGGCGACTGACTCGCCGCGTATGCCGAAACGGGAAGGCGTGCGTTCAGTTTGAGGCGGCCCAAATCGAGCGCCTCGAACACCATGTAGAGCGTCATCATCTTGGTGAGCGAGGCCGGGTGACGGACGTCGTCGGCCGCGGTCTCCTGCAGTACCGCGCCGCTTTCCGCGTCGATGACGATCGAGGAGTAGTGGGGTCCGATCGGCTGGACGCGCTGGCTACCGCGGGACTTCGCGGCCGCGTCCGGAATGGCAAGGCTGAAACTCAAACCGAGAGAAACCGCCGCCGTGAGCGCAATTGCCCCAACCCAGCGCACAGCCCGGCGGCGCAAGGTTTGCGCACCGGATTCTTGTCGCGGGATATCCCCCTGATGATCGCTCACGGCGGCCTTACCCCTCCCAGCGCCTCGGATTACGGCAACATTACGGCAGGTTCCTGCGGGGTGTCTACACAAAGTTACGTGATTCCATCAGGTTATACGCTAAAATTGCGTTAACGTCGCAGCCAAAGGGTCGATCTGGCGTATTTTTACGCCCTTTTTTGCATGTCCCATCCGCGCCGGGGCCTGGGCAACAAATATTCGATCTATCCATCGGGACCGGGAAATGAACCTGCGGGGATGGCCGTTTAGTGTTGGTGGATGATCTGAGCCTGGCAATACTGGTGGGAGCACGATGATGCGTCGATCGATTCGTTTGGCGTTGCTGTTCGCCGTTGCCTTTGGATCGACACTTGCGGGGTGTACCTACCAGGGCGGCGTCCAGGATCCGATCACGCGCAAATTCACCTGGTTCAGCTACCTCGCCGGAGACGATATCAAGGCGCATTGCGCGCCCGGTCAGCCGGCACAGTATCGCCTCGTCTATAACGCTGTGTGGAACGAGCAGGTGCGGGCATACGATCTGAAGCGTAGCGCAACGGGGACAGGTGCGATTCTGTTCTCACACGTTTTTGGTAGCGGCGGCACCGTCGCTTCGGTCGATCTCTCCGATCTGACCGCGCCATGGCGCGGCGCAACGGCCGATACGCGGCTCGATGAGCAGACCTACGTCGCCCTCATCACCACCATCGAATCCAGTGGATTCGGCGGGACGCCTCCGGTCGGCGAGTATCTGGCGTCGTGGGGGTTCTACTGGGCGGTGAGCGCCTGCGCCGAGGGAAAGTTCCACTTCAACGCCTGGATCCATCCCTCCGACCGCTTCGACCGCATCACGTTCAATCGTTTTCTGTTCGCCAATGATCGTACCGGCGTGCCGGTTTACGCGCCCCGTCCGGTCAACGCGGCGGAGTACCGCGCGCGTTCCGGCGCCTATCGCAACGACGTTCCCGATGACTTCGAGCTCAAGGTCGGCCCGGATGGCCTTGTTGGCCGGCTGACCATTTTCTAGAACCGGCTGCGGCTGGCTCTTAAATGAGGGCTTGGACGCCTGGCTGGCTGCGTGGTCAATCGGCAGCCGGACCTCGAAAAGCTCATCTAAGTCATTTATCGCACTGCAATATTGCAGTGCACAAAAAATAGCTTGACGCCGTTGAGATAATAACTAAATATGCCATTGCTGCGCTGCACAATAAGGCGCAACGAGGTAAACGGCCGGCGGAGTATCGGCGGGCAGATCCCGACCCTCCCCCCTGTCTCGCGGATGTTCCGCCCGGCCAACCAGTGAAACCCGCGTTCGGCTCTCGAATGATCCGAGGGGGAGCGCCAGAGAAGGAAGGATTTGAACCATGAGCAAGCCGAAATACGTAAAGGACACTGTCGAGACGTTCACGACCACCGGCGCGGATTTTGCCCAGAAGAGCTACGACCACGTGTTGGGCGCCACCAAGGAGCAGGTCGAAAAGGCCGGCGTCCAGGCGTTCAAGACCTACGAGGAGATCTCGAAGCTGTCCAAGGACAACCTCGAAGCGTATGTCGCGGCGTCGAGCGTATTCGCCAAGGGGTTCGAGACCATGAGCAAGGCGTGGCTCGCGTTCACCCAGGACGCAATGGAGTCGAGCGCGGAGGCGGCGAAAGCGCTGATTGGCGCCAAGACGCTGCGCGAAGCCGTCGACCTCCAGACCGATTGGGCCAAGGGCGCCTTCGACAAGTTCGTCGCCGAGGGCACGAAGATGTCGGAGTTGTCGGTCAAGGTCGCCAATCAGGCGTTCGAGCCGATCAACGCCCGCGTCAATGTCGCGGTCGAGAAGCTGATCAAGCCGATCGCTGCATAACGACCGGCGCTCCCAGGGGCGCTAGCGAACGAAGGCCCGGCGGGCATCCCGCCGGGCCTTTTTCTTTGGCCGGGAATGTCACCGACCCTCTTTTCCGATTGGCCGAAAATCCAATATCATTGCCTGGACAGGTAGATGTGCCGGGTGAAATTGGATCGGCGAACGGAATGAGCGACGTCGAGAAGCGTAACGACGACCACGGCGGTGGTAGCGGTGTAGCGGTCCAGACGCGCACCAAGACGAAGAAGCCGTCGATGTACAAGGTCCTGATGCTGAACGACGACTACACGCCCATGGAGTTCGTCGTGCATGTGCTCGAGCGGTTTTTCAGCAAGAGCCGCGAGGAGGCGACTCAAATCATGCTTCACGTTCATCGGCGCGGCGTCGGAATCTGCGGCGTATTTACCTATGAGGTCGCCGAGACCAAGGTCACCCAGGTTACCGAGTTTGCCCGCCGCAACCAGCACCCGCTGCGCTGCACGCTCGAAAAGGAATAGGCGTCGGGTGGAAGGCGGATATATGCTTGCGAATGGTCGCGCACTCGGATCGTCGGAAAGACCAGGCGGCGGCGGTCGGCATGGAGCGAACCTCGGAGGTATGAGAAGCGGGCATGTTGTCGCGCAACCTTGAACAGACCCTGCATCGGGCGCTTGCGCTGGCGAATGATCGGCAGCATGAATACGCGACGCTCGAACACCTGTTGCTGGCGCTGGTCGAGGACCAGGATGCAGTGGCGGTCCTCAAGGCCTGCGGTATCGATGTCGACAAGCTGCGCCGTGACCTCGTCCATTACCTCGATACCGAGCTTTCCGGCCTGATCTCGAACCGGGGCGGCGAGGCGAAGCCGACCGCCGGCTTTCAGCGCGTTCTCCAGCGCGCGGCGATCCACGTCCAATCCTCCGGCCGCGAGGAAGTTACCGGCGCCAATGTGCTGGTGGCGTTGTTCTCGGAGCGCGAATCGCACGCAGTGTATTTCCTGCAGGAGCAGGACATGTCGCGCCTCGACGCGGTGAATTATATCTCGCACGGCGTCGCCAAGGTGCCCGGGCGTGCCGAAACGCGACGCGTGCGCGGCGCGGAGGAGGAGGGCGGTGGTGGTGGTAGCGGCTCCTCGGCGCCGGGCGAGCGTGGCGGCCGGCGGGGCCAGGAAGCGTTGGCGGCTTACTGCGTCAATCTCAATAAAAAGGCTGCCAGCGGACGCATCGACCCGCTGATCGGCCGCGAACCGGAGGTCGACCGGACGATTCAAATCCTCTGTCGCCGCTACAAGAACAACCCGCTCTACGTCGGCGATCCGGGCGTCGGCAAGACCGCGATCGTCGAGGGTCTGGCGCGCAAGATCGTGCGCGGCGAGGTGCCGGAGGTTTTACAGAACTGCGTCATCTACGCACTGGACATGGGCACGCTGCTCGCCGGCACGCGCTATCGTGGCGATTTCGAGGAACGCCTCAAGGCGGTCATCGCCGAACTCGAGGCCCAGGAAGGCGCCATCATGTTCATCGACGAGATTCATACGGTGATCGGCGCCGGCGCCACCTCCGGCGGTTCGATGGACGCCTCAAACTTGTTGAAGCCCGCGCTCGCCAGCGGGACGCTGCGCTGTGTCGGCTCGACGACGTACAAGGAATACCGGAATTACTTCGAGAAGGACCGGGCCCTGGTCCGGCGCTTCCAGAAGATCGACGTCAACGAGCCATCGGTCGAGGACTCGGTCAAGATCCTGCGCGGGATCAAGCCGTACTACGAATCCCACCACAAGGTGCGCTACACCAGCGAGGCGATTCGCGCCGCGGTCGAATTGGCCGCACGCTACATCAACGACCGCAAGCTCCCCGACAAGGCGATCGACGTGATCGACGAGGTGGGAGCAGCGCAGATGCTGCTGCCGCCGGCCAAGCGCAAGCGCACGATCACGGTCAAGGATATCGAGGCCGTGGTGGCGACGATCGCGCGCATTCCGCCCAGGTCGGTGTCGAGCGACGACAAGGAGACGCTGCGCAACCTCGATCGCGATCTGAAATCGGTCGTCTTCGGCCAGCAGCCGGCGATCGAGGCCCTGGTGAGCTCGATCAAGCTTTCGCGCGCCGGGTTGCGCGAGCCGGAAAAGCCGATCGGGTGCTACCTGTTTTCCGGGCCCACCGGCGTCGGCAAGACCGAGGTCGCCCGCCAGCTCGCCGGCACGCTTGGCATTCAGCTCACCCGCTTCGACATGTCGGAGTACATGGAGCGGCACACCGTTTCGCGCCTCATCGGCGCACCGCCCGGTTATGTCGGTTTCGACCAGGGCGGTTTGCTCACCGACGCCATCGACCAGCATCCGCACTGCGTGTTGCTGCTGGACGAGATCGAGAAGGCGCACCCCGATCTGTTCAACATCCTGTTGCAGGTGATGGATCACGGGAAGCTCACCGATCACAACGGCAAAAGCGTCGATTTCCGCAACGTGATCTTGATCATGACCACCAACGCCGGCGCCGCCGACATCGCCAAGCCGGCGATCGGTTTCGGGCAGAAGGCACGGACGGGCGATGACGAGGAGGCGATCAACCGCCTGTTCGCGCCCGAGTTCCGCAACCGCCTCGACGCGGTCATCGGCTTCGCGCGCCTGACGCCCGATGTGGTGAGCCGCGTGGTGGATAAGTTCGTCCTCGAGCTCGAGAACCAGCTCGCCGATCGCGCGGTCACGATCACGGTGTCCGACGAGGCGCGGACCTGGCTCGCCGAGAAGGGCTATGACGAGCTGTTTGGCGCTCGGCCGCTGGCGCGCGTGATCCAGGAAAACATCAAGAAACCGCTCGCCGAGGAGATGCTGTTCGGCAAGCTCGCGCGCGGCGGCCTGGTGCGCGTCAAACTCGAGAACGGCAAGCTTGCCTTCGATTTCCCGCTGCCGCCGGCGACCCGGCCGGAACCCAAGGTGCCGGCGCTGGTTGAATAAGCGGCCAGCGGGTCATCGGCCCGCAGCGCTTGCACCCGACGGGGGCGTACTGATAATTCATCTGCGTCGGGCACGGCAGACGCCCGGCTTATCCCAAGACGCCTTCGCGTCCAAGTTCTGTTCTTGACCGGACCCCCGTTCCGGAAGGAGGAACCATGGCCGCCTCGTCGAATCCCAGGACCCAAGAAAAATTCACCAAGCCCGCCGGCACGCTGGTGCTGACCCAGGGCGACATACTCGCCCTCCTCACGCCGGGCGATTGCCGGCGCGCGGTCGAAGAGGGATTTGCCCTCCACGCCGAGGGCCGCAGCCTGCCGCCCGGCGTCCTTGGCGTGCATGTGCCTGGCGGCGGATTTCACATCAAGGCCGCCGGGCTGCTGCTCGAACGCCCTTATTTCGTCGCCAAGACCAATGCGAACCTGCCCGAAAACGGTCCGCGATTCGGATTGCCGACGATCCAGGGCACGCTCGTTCTGTGCGATGCCGAGGCCGGCTACCCGTTGGCGATCATGGATTCGATGGCGCTGACCGCGCTGCGCACCGCCGCCGCCACCGCGGTCGCCGCCAAGCATCTTGCTCGCGCAAATGCGCGGGTCGCCACGATCCTCGGCTGCGGCGCGCAGGCGTCGGCGCAGCTGGCCGCCCTTCTCGAGGTATGCAAGGTCGATCGGGTTCTGGTCCACGATCTCGACCACGACCGCGCACATCGCTTCGCCGAGACGCACAGGCTGAAACATGGTCTCCGCATCGAGGCGGCCGATGACGCGCTATCAGCCGCTCGTGCGAGCGACATTTGCGTCACCTGCACCACCTCGCGCCGCCCGATTCTCGGACCCGGCGACGTTGCGCGCGGCGCATTCATCGCCGCGGTCGGCGCCGATAACCCGGTAAAGCAGGAAATCGCGCCGGCGCTGATGGCGGCGAGCAAGATCGTCGTCGATAGCCTTCAGCAATGCCTGGAAATCGGCGATTTGCATCACGCCGTCGAGGCAGGGGCTGTCCGGCGCGAGGACGTTTACGCCGAGATCGGCGAGATCGTCGCCGGCCGGAAGCCAGGGCGGGTCTCGGATGATGAGATCATCGTCTTCGATTCGACGGGGACCGCGCTGCAGGACGTCGCCGCGGCGGCGATGGCATACCGCAACGCAGCTGCCGCGGGCCGGGGGAGGCTGGTCGACTTCGCGGCGTGAAGACCGAGGCCGATCGCTGGCCTCTCGGGTCCAATTGCTTTCATCGACAGCTCGGCCGCTCTTAGTATCGCCGCCGCGACCCGCGCGAGACATCGTCAATACGTCGTTTTTTCAGGCTCGTTCGGCGCGATCCCCTCGGTCTTGGAGCGCTTGGACCAATAATCCGAGCGCGTCGGATCGCGCGGCGCCCCATCGCGGCCCTCGGCGAAGATCCTGGCGAGGGCTTCCATCGCCCCGACATGGCCCGACGCGGCGGCGCGTTCGAACCAGGTTCGCGCCGCCTCGGGGTTGGGCGGCGTGCCGAGCCCGCGCTGGTAGTAGACCGCGAGGTCGAACATCAGCAGCATCTCGCCATGCTCGGCGCCAATACGCATCGCGGCAAACGCCTCGCGGTACTCGCGCGCCTGCTCGAAGATGGTGGCGGCCAGCCGGATTATCGTCAGATCGTCGGGCGCCAGCCTGAGTGCGACGCGGATGGGTTCGGCGGCGCGGCTGAACTCGAAGAAGGTGGCAAGCGCCGCCGCGTAATCGTAGTGCGCCCGCGGATCGTCGGGTGTGAGCGCGATGATCTCGCGGTGCGTGCGGTCGCATTCCTCGTAGCTGTTGATCGACAGGTAGGCGAGCGCCAGGTTGCGCCGGCTGGCGAGGTCGGTCGGGTCGTGGGCGATCGCGCGGACACAGGCCTGGAATTCGCCCTCGCGCGCGCCGAGCGCACATTTGGCGGCATCGTCGCTCTCAGCCAAGACGGCGCCGGCGGTGGCGGCGAATATTGCGCCCACGCAAGCGATGCGGGCGGTCCAGTGAAAAGA
>CAZLYV010000001.1:37537-58071 GCA_964563665.1 uncultured Acetobacteraceae bacterium | reverse complement strand
TCTTGAGCCGCGCCGAGATCACCAGCGTCGCCACCGTGGCGATAAAGGAGAATTGACCGAGGATGACGAGCGGCAATCCCGGCCGCAGCCAATCGGCCTCCAGCCCGCTCACCGTTTCGACAACGTTAGCGACGCCGTTGGTGAAGACGAGGATCGAGATGCCGAGAATGACGCCGGGAACCACCAGGGGCCACAGCATCAACATATAAAGCGCCTCGCGGAACTTGAGGTTGGGGCGCGCGAGCAGGAACGCGTTGCACGTTCCCACGACGACCGAAAGAACGGTGACCCAGATCGCCACGCGCAGGCTCACGAATATGCCGTCGAGCAGCCGCGCGTCGTGGAACAGGCCTAGTTTCGCGTTATCGCCCGAGACGTACCAGTCGAGCGTGAATCCGCGCCAGGGCGGCGAAGGAAACGAGCTGTCGTTGAAGGAGAAGACCGCCACGGTCAGAAGCGGCGCAAACAAATAAGCAAAAAACAGCCCGACATAGAGCCCGGTGGCTAGGCGCGTCGCGCGCGAACGGGGGAGCGATGGCAGCAAGCTTCGCTCTCCTATCCCAGCGTGCGGGCGAGGCTCTGTCCGGTCAAACGCAAGCCCAGCCAGATGATGAATGTTGAAAGCGCCAGGAGCAGGAAGCCGAACGCCGCCCCCTGCTCCCAATTGAAGCGGGTGATGAACTGATTGTAGATCTGCTCGGTGAACCAGAGGCTGTTTTTGCCGCCGAGCAGCGTCGAGGTGAGATAGTTTCCGAGCGTCAACATGAAGACGATGATCGTCCCGCCGACGATTCCGGGCATCGCGTGGGGGATGATGATCTCGCGCAGGATCGCCGGCCCGCTGCCGCCGAGATCGTAGGCCGCCTCGATCAGATTGTCGTCGAGGCTGTCGAGCGTGGTCACCAGCGGCACCACCATGAACAGGATCGAGGTGTAGACCAGCCCGACCAAAATCGTCGCGTCGTTGTAAAGAAACTCGATCGGTCCCGAGGCAAGGCCGATCGACTGCAGAAGACCGCTCGCCACCCCGGTCTCGCGGAGCAGAATCATCCAGCCGAAGGTACGCACAAGCTCGCTCACCCAAAAGGGGAGCAGGCACAAAACGAACAGCAGGTTGCGGGCCCGTCCGCGGGCAAGCTTGGCGATGTAATAGGCGACCGGGAACGCCGCAACGAGGGTGAGCGCGGTCGCCGCGATCGAGATCACGGCGGTGCGGAAAAAGGTGTTCCAATAGAGCGATTCGGCGAAAAACTCGACATAGTTGGCAAGCCCGAAGGCATAGACGCGCGGCGCCATCTTCACCTGGAACGAAATCACCATCATGTCGGCCAGCGGGACCAGGACGAGGACCCCGAGCCACAGCGCCGCCGGAGCGAGCAGAAGCCACAGACCGAGATTGCGCGCCGTGCGGTTTGCCCGACGTTGCGCCGCCATGGCCTTACGCCCCGCCGTCGGCTGCAAAGCACTGGGTCTGCGCGGCCGGCCAGGTCATGCTGACGCTCTCGCCCTCGGTGAGATCGGCGAACGGCCCCGCCTGCGGCAGCGCCGCGGTGACCTGCGTTGCCGACCCCGCGATGGCGACGAGGACGCGGCTATTGGCGCCATTGAACAGCACGCCGGCAATGCGTCCTTCCGCACGATTCATCGTATCGCCGTCCGCGGCCGACCCCGCGGCGTCGCCACGCGCGACCAGCATTCCCTCGGGGCGCACGAAAACGTCGACCGTTTGACCGGGCTGCATCTCATCATCAGCAAGGGCGCGAAGCGAGAATCCAAGCTCGGTATCCACCAGCAGGTAACGCCCTTGCTTGGTGGCGATGCGGCCGCGCCAGCGGTTGGCCTCGCCGACAAATCCGGCCACGAACGCGGTCTTGGGGTGCCGGTATAGTTCGGCCGGGCTCGCCACCTGCTCGAACCGACCGCGATTCATCACCGCCACGTGGTCCGACATCACGAGCGCCTCCGACTGATCGTGCGTGATGTAGACGAACGTCGTGCCGACCTGCGCTTGCAGCAATTTGAGTTCGATCTTCATCTGCTCGCGTAGCTTCAAATCGAGAGCGCCCAGCGGCTCGTCGAGCAGCAGCACCGTGGGATCGAGAATGAGGCAGCGAGCGATGGCGACGCGCTGTTGCTGACCGCCGGAGAGCTGTTGCACGCGCTTCTCCGACATGCCGGGCAGTCCGACGCGATCCAGCATCGCCGCCACCTTGCGCTGGATCTCATCGCGCGACGCGCCTCGACGCCTGAGCCCATAGCCGATGTTTTCGCCGACCGACATCATCGGAAACAAGGCGAGATTCTGAAACACGATGTTGACCGGCCGCTTGTTGGGAGGCAGCCCAAGGACCGAGCGACCGGCGATTTCGATCTCGCCGGCGGATGGCTCGATGAACCCGGCGATCATCCGCAGCAAGGTCGTCTTGCCGCAGCCCGATGGCCCCAGGATCGAAAAGAACGAGCCCTTGGGGATGGCGAATGAAACCCCGCCGACGGCGACGAATTCGCCGTACCGCTTGACGAGATCGCGGATCTCGAGGTCGTAAATGGTCATCGTGACAGACTTGGAACAGCGGGCGGCCTCGCCCTTCGACCGGCGCCGGGCGAGACATTACGGCGGCGCAGCCAGACGGACATCATCCTCGACTTGTCGATGGATGACGCCCGGCTGGCCGCTGATTGACCGCCGCGGGTTAAGAGCGCGCCGCCTTCACGCGCTCGAGGACCTTGCCCTCGATGTCCTCAAGACCCGCGGGCACGGGCGGGTACCATTTGATGTTGTCGAGCGCCGCCTGCGGGAAGCTCTTGTTGAACTGCTCCTTGAGCTTCGCGGAGACGTAAGCATCCGAGCCCTTGGAGGCGGTGAAGTTGCCGGCGCTCGCCACGATCTTGCCGGCGACCGGCGGCTGCATGACGAAGTTGATCCACTTATACGCCGCCGCATCCGCGCGGCCCTTCGACGGCACCGCGAAGGTGTCGATCCATCCCAGCGCCCCCGATTTCGGCGCGATGAAGTTGATATCCGGCAGATCGGTATTCAGCTTCCAGCCGCCGGTGTCCCACGCCATCGCCGCGGTGACCTCGCCCGAGCGCATGAGGTTGATCAGCGCGTCGGAGCCTTCCCAGTAAGTCTTGATGCTCTTCTTGCAATCGATCAGACGCTGGCCGACCTTGTCCATCATCGCCGAATAGGCGTTCTTGTCCTTGTAGGCCGCGAACGGATCCATCCCCATCGAGAAGGCGAAGGCGATCAACACCGGCCGTTTCAGGCGGTGGCTGGTCTTGCCCACGAGATCGGCGCGGCAGAGGTCCTGATAATCGGCGACGTTTTGCGCCAGCTTGGCGTTGACGACCAGACCATCGGTACCCCAGACATGAGGAACGCCGTATGCCTTGCCGTCGATCGAGGTGTTCTTTTTCGTCGCATCGAGCATCGAGGCGATGAAGAGTTCGCTCTTGATTTGTCCGAGGTCCATCGGCTTGTAGATGCCGAAATCGGCCTGCGCCCCGGTGATACGGTCCTGGCTCGGCTGCGCCAGATCGAAACCGGCGCCACCGGTCGCGCGTAGCTTGGAGATCATATCCTCGTTATTCGAGTTCGTGATCTCGACGTCGATGCCGGTCTCCTTCTTGAACTGGTCGACCAATTCCTTTGGCGCGTAGCCGTCCCAGGTGAGAAGCCGGAGCGTCTCGGCCTTGGCGCCGCTTACACCGGCGATGAGCCCGGCCGCGGCGATGATTGCGTACCAACCAGACTGCCTCAATCGTGACATGGCGTGAATCCCTCCCCGTTGCGATCGATGATGATTTCACAGTCTTGCGCCGCGGGTCGGGTTGGTCCAATGAAAACTGCGTGTCCGTTCGTCGAGCGCTCCGGCGCCTCGCTTTAACCCCCGGGCACAACCTGCTATAAATCCAGCTCGCTCGCAGGTATTGACGGCAACCTGCTGATCTAGCGAAAAGATTTGGGACCAGAGCGGCGACGTATCATGACCGGCGACATGACGCAGCTAAAGACGCTCCTTGGCGTACTTGCCGAGGGCCGGACGTTGTCGGCCGACCAAGCGCATGACGGGTTCGAGATCATGATGACGGGAAACGCCACGCCATCGCAAATGGGCGCGTTTTTGATGGCGCTTCGCGTACGCGGCGAAACCGTCGAAGAGATCACCGGCGCGGCGCGCGCCATGCGCGCCAAGGCCGCCAAGATTGCCGCGCCCGAAAACGCGATCGACACGGTTGGCACGGGCGGCGATGCGATCGGCACCCTCAACATCTCGACCGCGACCGCGATCGTGGTCGCCGGTTGCGGCGTTCCGGTCGCCAAGCATGGCAACCGCGCATTTTCGTCCAAGTCCGGGGCGGCCGACGTGCTGAGCGCGCTCGGCGTCAACATCGATTGCGAATTTTCGCTTATCGAGCGGGCGATCCGCGAGGCGGGTGTCGGATTCATGATGGCGCCGCGCCATCACAGCGCGACCCGGCATGTCGCGGGTCCGCGCATCGAGCTTGGCACGCGCACGATCTTCAATCTGCTCGGGCCGCTATCGAACCCGGCGGGCGTGCGTCGGCTTCTCGTCGGCGTATTCGCACGCAAGTGGATCGTACCGATGGCCCGAACGCTCGGCAATCTCGGCGCGGTCCACGCCTGGGTCGTCCACGGCGCCGACGGCCTCGATGAAATTTCGACCACCGGGCCGACATACGTCGCGGAATTTCGCGACGGCGCGGTGCGAGAGTTCGAAGTCAAGCCCGACGACGGCGGGATCGCGCGCGCGCGGCTCGACGATCTCAAAGGCGGCACGCCGCAGGAAAACGCCGCCGCGATCAAGGCGCTTCTTGCCGGGAAGGCTGGACCATATCGCGACATCGTCTTGCTGAACGCAAGCGCGGCGCTGATCATCGCCGGCAAGGCGGCAAAATTGGCCGATGGCGTCAAGCTCGCCGCGGCGTCGATCGACGCGGGCCGGGCCAACGCGGCGCTCGAGCGGTTGGTGGCGATCACCAATACGCCGGCGCCCGACGCCGCTTCGCCAGCCCATTCGTAAGGTCACGACGCGAATGGCAAGCGACGTTTTGGCACGGATCTGCGCCGACAAGCGCGCCGAGGTAAGGCGCCGCAAGATGGCCGTGCCGCCGGCCGAGATCGAGCGGCGCGCCGCCGCGGCCACGCCCGTGCGCGGCTTCGCCAGCCGGCTCCGCAAAGCTGGCGCGTCCGGGCGGCCGGCGCTGATCGCCGAGATCAAGAAGGCCTCGCCCTCGCGCGGCCTGATCCGTGCCGAATTCGATCCCCCGGCGCTCGCCCGGGCTTATGCGGCGGGCGGCGCCGCCTGCCTTTCCGTGCTGACCGACACCCCCTACTTCCAGGGCGAAGACGCGCATCTTGCCGCCGCGCGCTCCGCCGTCGATCTGCCGGTGCTGCGCAAGGATTTCACGCTCGACGTCTATCAGGTCTTCGAGGCGCGGGCGATCGGCGCCGATTGCGTACTCCTCATCATGGCGGCGCTCGATGATCGCGCCGCGGCCTCGCTTGCCGGAACCGCGCGCGAGCTAGGGCTCGATGTACTGGCCGAAATCCATGACGCCGCCGAGCTCGAGCGCGCGCTGGCGATCGAGGACGCGCTCATCGGCATCAACAATCGCAATTTGAAGACGCTCGCGGTCGATCTCGCGACGTTCGAGGCCCTCGCACCGCGCGTGCCGCGCGATCGCTTCCTGATCGCCGAGAGCGGAATCAAACGGCCGACAGACATTCAGCGACTGCGGCGCGCCGGAGCAGGCGCGTTTCTCGTCGGCGAGTCGTTGATGGCCGCGGCCGATGTCGCGGCGGCGACACGGGCGCTGCTTGCCGATATCCCCGCGACGGCGACGGCTTGAACCGGCCATGAGCGATCTCAGCCATTTCGACAAGCGCGGACACGCAGTCATGGTCGACGTTTCGGCGAAACCGGAAACGACGCGCACCGCAATCGCCAAGGGATCGGTGCTGATGCAGGCGTCGACGCTCCGGCGGATCATGGACGGCGATATCAAGAAAGGCGATGTGCTCGCCGTGGCGCGGCTTGCCGGCATCATGGCCGCCAAGCGCACGCCCGATCTCATCCCGCTCTGCCACCCGCTGCCGCTTGCTGCGGTCGCGGTTGAACTCGATTGCGATGCGAAGCGCAACGCCGTCGATATCACGGCCACGGTCAAGCTCGCCGGGCGCACCGGCGTCGAGATGGAAGCGCTCACCGCCGCGAGCGTCGCCGCGCTCACCATCTACGACATGTGCAAGGCGATCGATCGCGCGATGACGATCACCAACGTCCGCCTGGTCCACAAGAGCGGCGGAAAATCCGGAACGTTCGAGCGCGCCTGATGCTTTCGGTCGAACAAGCGCTGGCGCGCATCATTGCGGCGTTCTCGCCCCTTCCGGCCGAGACGGTCGGCATCGGCGACGCCTTTGGCCGCGCGCTGGCCGAGGACCTTGGCGCGCGCGTGACCCAGCCGCCCGCCGCGGTATCGGCGATGGATGGATATGCCGTGCGCGCCGCCGACGTAGCGAGCGTGCCCGCGAGGCTGCGTCAGATCGGCGTCGTGCCGGCCGGCCAATCGTTTGCAGGCGCGATCGGGCCCGGCGAATGCGTGCGCATCTTTACCGGCGCCCCGCTGCCGCAAGGCGCCGACACCATCGTCATCCAGGAAAACGTCGATGCCGTCGACGATCAGGTGAACGTGCGCGAAAGCGCGCCGCTCGGGCACTACGTTCGACCCGCCGGTCTCGATTTCAAGCTGGGCGAAATCGGCCTGCCGGCAGGAAGGCTGCTCAGCGTGCGCGACATCGCGCTTGCCGCGGCGATGAACCGGCCTTGGCTTCGCGTCAGGCGGCGTCCGCGCGTGGCGATCATTGCGACCGGCGATGAAGTGGTGATGCCCGGCGACCCGATCGGCCCAAGCCAAATCGTCTCGTCGAACGGCTTTGCGCTTGCGGCATTGGTGAGCGCCTGCGGCGGCATACCGGTCAATCTCGGCATCGCGCCCGACTCGCTCGAGGCGCTGAAATCGATCACCGCCGAGGCCCGTGGCGTCGATCTCATCGTCACCACCGGCGGCGTCTCGGTCGGCGAGCACGATCTCGTGCGCCGTGCGCTCGCCGAACAGGGGCTTGCGGTCGATTTCTGGCAGATCGCCATGCGGCCCGGGAAGCCGTTGATGTTCGGGCGCGTCGGCGCAACCGCCGTTCTCGGTCTTCCCGGCAACCCGGTTTCGACGATCGTCTGCGCGCTCATCTTCCTGCGACCAGCGCTTGCCCGGATGCTGGGCCTCGAGGCGCCCGACGAGCGCCCCGAAACCGCGCTTCTCGGCGCCGACCTGCCGGAAAACGATCGCCGACAGGACTACCTGCGCGCGACGCTGTCGCGCGATGACGGCGGCCGCCGCGTGGCGACCCCGTTCCAGCGTCAGGACAGTTCGATGATTTCTTTCCTCTCGCAGGCCCAATGCCTGATCATTCGCCGACCGCTCGCTTCAGCCGCGAAGATCGGCGATACCGTCGAATTGATCGCCTTTCGCAGCGACCCCGCCGGTCTTTGAAAACGCTGGGGTCACGTCATCCGAAGGGGCTGGGCCGCGGCCAAAAGGGCTTGACGGTCCGCTAGAACTAAACTAGAACAAGCGCCGAAGTTGCGGATTTGTTCTATATCTAGTGCAACCACCGCCAAGAGGCGAAAATGCTGACTCGCAAGCAATACGAGCTGCTGCTCTACATCAACCGGCACCTGACGGAAACCGGAGTCTCGCCGTCGTTCGACGAAATGAAGGAAGCGCTTGGACTGCGTTCCAAATCCGGGATTCATCGCTTGATTACCGGCCTCGAGGAGCGCGGGTTTATCCGCCGGCTCCCGCACCGTGCCCGGGCGCTCGAAGTAATGCGGCTACCAGAAAATCAGGCGGGGACGCCGGCTACCCGGGCGGCCGCGCCGGCAGCCTTCCGACCGAACGTGATTCAGGGCGACTTCCGCGGCGCGCTTACAGGCGCGGTTACGACGGGCGCATCGGAAGCCGTCCAGCTTCCGCTCTATGGACGGATCGCCGCCGGCGTGCCGATCGAGGCGGTGCGCGATCACACCACCTCCATCGACATCCCGGGCTCGCTGCTCGGCCGCGGCGAGCATTTCGCGCTCGAGGTCGCCGGCGATTCGATGGTGGATGCCGGAATTCTCGACGGCGACACGGTTATCGTGCAGCGTAGCGACACGGCGGAAAATGGCACCGTGGTCGTGGCGCTGGTCGACGACAGCGAGGTGACGTTGAAGCGGCTGCGCCGGCGCGGTGCTTCGATCGCGCTCGAACCGGCGAACAAGGCTTATGAAACGCGGATCTTTGGCCCCGATCGCGTGCGCGTGCAGGGCAAGGTCGTGGGGCTGCTGCGTCGATTCACCTAATCGACGTTCATTCCGTCATCGATTTTAGGGAACGCCGCCGGCTTCGGCGGCGTTTCCTTTTGTGTCGATTGCGGCGCGCGACGGCCCGGAGGCGGCGGTACCCATGGCCGCTCGCCGCGCCAGCCCCGCACGCTTTCGACCGTGACGCCGCTATTCGCCTTGAGCCAGATCGCATGGCCACCGTCACGCCATAAAGCAAAACGATCGATCACCACGCTCGCCGAGGGGCAATTCTGGCGTACCGGCACCGTGGCGATCACCACGCTCGCCCGGGCGCAGTCGTCGACCAGCGCGGATACGTCGTTGACCAGCGCGACCACGTGGCCCTTGGCGCGGTAGATGCACCCCTGAGCGTCGCAGGCGGTTGGCGCATCGGCAAGCGCGGGGTCGCTGGTCCACGCAACCGGCCGCTCCTGCCCGGACCTTCTGAGCCAGGTCTCGCGGGTCAAGCGGTCACGCCGGACGTTTGAGAGTTGCAGCATGCCGTCGGGTCCGCGAACGGCGAACAAACCGCCATCGCTTGAGACCAACACATCCGGCCCAGGCTCGAGGGCTACCGAGGCAAGCCCAATCATGATGACCGGGACACCAGCGAGTCGCCACGCTCGGCGCCAAAGACAGAGCCAAAGTCCGCCGATCGTCACCGCGGCGAGGCCCCACACCGGCATCGCCGGCAGGAGGGTCGATGCCCCGCTCAAACCGGCGACGGCACGGGCAATCCAGATGATCGCCTCGACGCCCCACGCCATCGGGACGAGGGCGAAGTGCTCGAGGCCGAATGGCAGGAGAAGAAATGCCACGACAACCAGCGGCATCACCCAGATCCCGGTGAGCGGCACGGCGAGCATGTTGGCGAGGATGCCGTAAAGTGCGAAGCGGTTGAAGTGATAGAGCGCGTAAGGAGCCGAGGCGAAGCCGGCGACGAGCGTCGTCATGCCCGAGCCGATCAGGACCAGGCCAAACCGCCCGGCAAGCCCGGTTGCGGCCTTAAGGCGCGCGAGGGGTACCCGCGCAACCTCCCACGCCGCGATCAACGCCACCACCGCGGCAAACGACATTTGCAGGCTCGGCCCCAGCAGCGCCTCGGGAAACGCGATCAGCACCACCAATGCCGCCCAGGCGACGAGGCGCATCGAGATCGCGGTCCGGTCCACCAGGATCGCCCCAATGACCAGGCTGGTCATCAGCCAGGAGCGCTGCGTCGGTACGCTGGGGTTGGTGAAAAGGGTATAGAAAGTGATCGCCAGCCACGCCGCGATGGCGGCCCATTTTTTTATCGGATGGTTCAGTGCGATCCGCGGAATCAGCGCCAGCACCTGTCGCACCACCAGGAAAATACAACCCGCCACCAACCCGATATGCAGGCCCGAAATGGACAGCAGATGGGCGAGCCCCGAATCGCGCATCGCCTCCATCACATCGCGGGTGATCGCACCCATCTCGCCGGTGACCAGTGCGGCGATGATGGCGCCGGCAGGTCCCGGAACCACGGCGAGTATCCGCTCGACGACGGATTGTCGTTGGGCATTCAGCCATAGCCGCCAACTGGCCGAGCGTTCACGTCCCGGGACATCCAACCGCCGTGACCCGCCGACGGCATAGCCGACCGCGCCGAGGCGATCGAACCAGGCTTGGCGTTGGAAGTCGAATGCGCCGGGCGCCGCCGGCGGCGGCGGCGGTTGTATGATCGCCCGGACCAATATCTGGTCGCCGGGCACCAGGCCCGCCGGCGGCGTGTTCATGCGAAGGCGAATCTTCGCCGGGGTCCGCTTCGGCGCGATCCCGGCGATCGAGAGATGTTCCAAGGTTACTCTGCGGCCGTCAGGCCGGATTTCGACCACGACCACCGAGCCCTCGATCTCGACCGGGCCGACCCGCCGCTCGAGCACCGGCGCCTCCACGAGGGCCGCACGCCACCCGGTCACCGCACATCCGACACCGATTGCGCCGAGCGAAAAGGCAAGCGTGCGTATTCGCGACGACGAACGAAAAATACCGCCGAGGAGCAGGCCCGCGAGAACGAGCGCCGGACCGCTCCACAGCGGCGGTTCCCAAGGCAAAGCAAAATACGTCGCGATGCCGGCGCCAACGCCCACCGGCAGCCAGAGGAACCAGCGGGCCTGTTCGGCGGCGAACGCCTCGCCAAGGCGAATCGCCGCAGCCTCGGCAAGCCGCCGCACGATGGCCGGACCGCTCGCCGTCGCATCGTCGGCCGGCGGGACGTTGCTCTCGTTCATGCGAATTGGTGGACCCTTCCCGAATGTGCTACTTACGGGCCGCTCGGCTCAAATCTAGCCTCATGGAGGCGCAACCTCCAGTATGTCCGTCGTTTGCCGCTTCGCTCCGTCTCCGACCGGATTTCTTCATATCGGCGGCGCGCGCACCGCGCTGTTCAACTGGCTGTTCGCCCGTCACCACAAGGGAAGGTTTTTGTTGCGGATCGAGGACACCGACCGCGCGCGCTCGGCGCCCGCGGCGGTCGAGGCGATCTTCGACGGCCTCAAATGGCTCGAGCTCGACTGGGACGACGAGGCGACGTTTCAGTTCGCGCGCGCGTCGCGCCACGCCGAAGTCGCCGGCAAGCTGCTGGCCGACGGCCACGCCTATCACTGCTATTGCTCGCCCGCCGAGCTCGAGGAGATGCGCGCGAGGGCGAAGGCCGAGGGGCGGCCGATGCGCTATGACGGGCGGTGGCGCGAGCGCGATCCACGGGAAGCGCCGAGCGGCGTCGCGCCGGTGATTCGCCTCAAGGCGCCGCAGAGCGGCGAGACCGTGATTCGCGACCGGGTCCAGGGCGACGTCGTGATCGCCAACGAACAGCTCGACGACATGATTTTATTGCGCGCCGACGGCACGCCGACCTACATGCTGTCGGTGGTGGTCGACGACCATGACATGAACGTGACGCACGTCATTCGCGGCGATGACCATCTCAACAATGCGGCGCGCCAGATGCAGATCATCGAGGCGATGGGCTGGCCGGTTCCGGTCTACGCGCACATCCCGCTCATTCATGGTCCCGATGGCGCCAAGCTCTCGAAGCGGCATGGTGCGCTCGGCGTCGATGCCTATCGCGACATGGGGTATCTGCCCGAAGCGATGCGCAATTATCTGCTGCGACTGGGCTGGGCTCATGGCGACGACGAGATCATTTCGACGGCGCAGGCGATCGAATGGTTTGATCTCGACGCCATCGGCCGGTCGGCCGCACGTTTCGATTTCGCCAAGCTGACCAGCCTCAACGGGCACTATATCCGCCAGGCCAATGACGCGCGGCTTGTCGAGTTGGCGATCCCACGGATCGAGAAGCTGGTGGGCTTTGCGATCGACGCCAGCGGGCGTACGTGCCTCGTTCGCGCCATGAATGGTCTGAAGCAGCGCGCACGCACCCTGGTCGAACTCGCCGAAAGCGCGGCGTTCTATATCCGCCGGCGCCCGCTGACGATCGGCGAGGCGGCGGCAAAAGTTCTCGACGATCCGGCCCGCGCCAATTTGCGCCAACTTGCCGCGCGCCTCGCGGCCCCCGCCGAGTGGACCGCAGTAGCGTTGGAGGCCACCGTGCGGCAGATCGCCGAGGGCGCCGGGCTCAAGCTTGGACAGCTCGCCCAGCCGCTCCGCGCGGCGCTTACCGGCGGTCCGGCTTCCCCGCCGATTTTCGAGGTAATGGAAGTACTTGGCCGTGATGAGACGTTGGCTCGAATCGCCGATGCCCTGGAGCCGTCGGCGCATGTCTGACCGATTGCCACGGGCAATACGCGGCACTATGCTGCATGGCACAAATCCACATCGCTGACCGGGCCTTGGCGCCCGCTCATTAGGGATCCCCGCGCATGCCCCAGAAGCCGGCCAATATCTCCGTGGTCAATCCGACAAGGACCTTCACGTTGATCGACAACGCAACCGGGCGACGCTCCGAATTGCCGGTGATCGAGGGAACGGTCGGCCCCGGCGTGATCGACGTTCGCAAGCTTTACAACGACACCGGCTACTTCACGTTCGATCCCGGCTACACGTCGACCGGAAGTTGCGAGTCGAAAATCACCTACATCGACGGCGACCAGGGCGTGTTGATGCATCGCGGCTATGCGATCGAGGATCTGGCCGAGAACAGCGATTTCATGGAGGTAAGTTATCTGCTCCTGAACGGCGAATTGCCGACGCCCGAACAGAAGCAGAAATTCGAGCGCGACATCACGGTCCACACCATGGTGCACGAGCAGCTCAACCGCTTTTTCACCGGGTTCCGCCGCGATGCGCACCCGATGGCCGTGATGTGCGGCGTTGTCGGCGCTCTATCCGCCTTCTATCACGACAGCCTCGACATCGGCGATCCGCACCAGCGCATGATCGCCTCCTATCGCATGATCGCCAAGATGCCGACCATCGCCGCCATGGCCTACAAATATTCGATCGGCCAGCCGTTCATGTACCCCAAGAACGACCTCAAATTCTCCGAGAACTTCCTGCAGATGCTGTTCGGCGTGCCCTGCGAGCCCTACAAGGTCAACCCCGTGCTGGCGAAAGCGATGGACCGCATCTTCATCCTGCACGCCGACCACGAGCAGAACGCCTCCACCTCGACGGTGCGGCTCGCCGGTTCCTCCGGCGCCAATCCGTTCGCCTGCATCGCCGCCGGCATCGCCTCGCTGTGGGGCCCGGCGCACGGCGGCGCCAACGAGGCGGTGCTCAAGATGCTGCGCGAGATCGGCAGCAAGGATCGCATTCCGGATTTCATCCGGCGGGCAAAGGACAAGAACGACTCGTTCCGCCTGATGGGCTTCGGCCACCGGGTCTACAAGAATTACGACCCACGGGCGGCGGTCCTGCGCAAGACCTGCCACGAAGTGCTGAACGATCTCGGCATCCGTAAGGAGCCGCTGCTCGATTTGGCGATGGAGCTCGAACGGGTCGCGCTCAACGACGCCTACTTCGTCGAGAAAAAGCTTTACCCGAACGTCGATTTCTACTCAGGGATCATCTTGCGCGCGATGGGCTTCCCCGAATCGATGTTCACCGTGCTGTTCGCGCTCGCTCGTACGGTGGGTTGGATCGCGCAGTGGAACGAGATGATCGAAGACCCCTCCCACAAAATTGGTCGGCCACGCCAGCTCTACACCGGCTACACAAAGCGTCCTTACGTACCGCTTCATAAGCGTGGCTGAGCGTCGGCGGCGTCGCCGACGCGCCTCCATGAGAAATAGACCTGGCGGCGTCGATTGCGCTGGCGTCGCTCGCCGTCGGCCGGCTCGGCGCTTGATGCGTTTACGCCCGCTCGATCAGCTCGATCTTGTGGCCGTCCGGGTCCTCGATGAAGGCGATAACCGTCGTGCCATGCTTCATCGGACCGGGTGGCCGGGTGATCTTGGCGCCGGCCTTGGCCAGCCGTTCGCATGTCCCGTAGATGTCCTTGACGCCGAGAGCGAAATGTCCCCATGCATCACCGAGCTGGTAGGGCTCGGCCTTGCCCCAGTTGTGGGTGAGTTCGAGCTCATAATGCTCGGGGTTGGTTCCATAGCCGACAAACGCATTGGTGAACTTGCCGTCCGGGTAGTCCTTGCGGCGCAGGAGCTTCATGCCGAGAAGCCCCGTGTAGAAGGCAAGCGATCGGTCAAGATCGAGGACCCGGATCATGGTGTGCAGCATGCGGAATTGCACCGCGAGTCCCGGGCCGGTCGTAATTTCCGGCTTGATTGCAACATCGCTCATGTGACTAAAGCCTCATATGATCGTTGATCTGGCCCAAGAATGCCCGAGGTGGCCGCCGGTGGCCAGCCTCGAAAATGGTTCAGCCCGAGGCTCTGCCCGGTTAGAGTACGGACGATCCAGGCCAATGAATCCCCATCATGCCGAGTGAATCGCTTCGCACCGCCGTAATCGGCTGCGGCCATTTCGGCCGCTACCATGCCGAAAAATACGCCAGCCTGCCCGCCGCGCGTCTGGTCGCCGTCGTCGACCAGGACCCTGCACGGGCGAGCGAGGTCGCGGCGAAGCACCGCGTGCAGGCGCTTGGCGATTTTCGCGCGTTGTTCGGCGCGATCGACGCGGTGAGCATCGTCGTGCCGACGAGCGCGCATCATGCGGTTGCCCGCGCCTGCCTCGAAAACGGGATCCATGTGCTGATCGAAAAACCGATCACCGAAACGCTCGCCCAAGCCGACGATCTGATCGGGCTCGCGGCCGAGCGCCGCCTGGTGCTTCAGGTCGGGCATCTCCAGCGCTTCTTCCTCGAGCGCCTCAATCTCGGCGACTTGATCCGCGACCCGCTCTACATCGAGAGCACGCGCATCGCCCCGTTCAGGCAGCGCGGAACCGATGTCGGGGTGACGCTCGACCTGATGATCCACGACATCGATCTCATTCTGGCGATGGTCAGGGCGCCGGTGACGATGGTGGATGCCGTGGGCGCGCCCATCGTCTCCGCCGAGGAGGACATCGCCAATACGCGCCTCAGATTCGCCAATGGCTGCGTGGCCAACATCACGGCGAGCCGGGTCAGTCTCAAGACCGAACGCAAGATGCGCATCTTCGGCCGCGACGCTTACGTCTCGATCGATCTCCACAATCACAAGCTCGTCGCCATGCGGCGCGGCAAAGGCAAGAGCTGGTTCCCCGGCTTGCCGCCGATCGATCGCGAGGAGCGCAACTTCGCGCAAGGCGATGACCTCGCGGACGAGATCGAAAGCTTTCTCGATGTCGCGCGTCGCGGCCGCCAACCGCTCGTCACCGGCGAGGATGGAAGGCGCGCGCTCGAAACAGCGACGCGGATCACCGAAAGTCTCCGCGCCAGTCTCGCCCTTATCGAAAAAGCGGGACGAGTTTAGTCCTACCTTGCGACGCGCGCCGCGCATGCCGGGTCAGGCCGCGCGGCCGGCCCGTTCGCCCATCAAATTCAACACCACCTGCGCGGCGCGCTCGCTCGGGCCAGCCCCCTCGACGGCGAGGCGCCCGCGAACTTCCGTCCAGCCGGCGATCTGGCGCGCGCGTTCCATGGGATCGTCGATGAGACGTTCGATTTCACGCGCGAGCGCGTCGGGCGTGCAATTTTCCTGCATCAGTTCGGGAGCCACCATGCGACCGGCGATCAAATTGGGCAACGCGAAGACGCGGACCTCGATCATGCGCCGCGCGATCAACGCCGTGAACCCGCTCGCGCGATAGGCGACGACCATCGCTACGCCCGCAAGCGCCAGCTCCAATGTCGCCGTGCCTGAGGTGGTCAGCGCCGCGGTCGCCGCGGCATAGGCGTCCCGTTTGTCCTCGATCGTTCGCACGGGCGTCGAAGGCACCGGCCAGGCGGCGAGCGCCGATTCGATCATCGCCGCGGTTCCCCTCACCACCGGCACCACGAGACGAAGCCGCGGGATCCGCGTCGCCAGCAGCCCGATAGCGGCGCCAAAAATCGGCAGCATTCGCTGGGCGAGGCCGCGCCGGCTTCCCGGCAACAGGGCGAGCAGCGCGTCCTCGGCCGGAATTCCGTGACGCGCGCGAAACGCCGCGCCGTCCCCGGCAATGGCGCCGTCTTCGACCGCCGGGTGCCCGACATACGTGCATGGCACGCCGAGCGAGGCAAAGAATTCGGGCTCGAAGGGCAACACCAGCAGCAGGTGGTCGATGCACCGGGCGAGCTTGCGCGCGCGTCCGGGCCGCCATGCCCATAATTGCGGCGCCACATAATGGACGACCGGAATGCCGATCGCCCGCGCATGGCGCGCAACGCGCAACGTGAAACTGGGTGAATCGATGGTCACGACGACATTGGGCCGCTGGGCGGCGATCGCATCGCGGGTCTGTCGCAGCCGAGCGAGGAGACGCGGCAGACGCGGCAAGACTTCGGCAAGTCCCATTACCGCGAGGTCGTCGAGCGGAAACTGGCTGACAAGCCCCTCCGCCGCCATTTGCTCGCCGCCGACACCGGAAAAGCGGATATGTCCCCCTGTTGCGCGCTTGAGCGCCGCCATCAGCCGGCCGCCCAACGCGTCGCCCGACGGCTCGCCGGCGACGAGGAAGACATGCGGCGCGCCGGCGGCATTGTTTGATCCGCTCATTCCTCGACCTTCACGCCGATAACGAATAGACCCGCCGCGTCGGCCGCCCTCGCCACCGCCTCGCGATCGATGATCAATGAACCGCGCGCCTCGAGCGCGATGCCGCGAAGCCCCGCCGCCGCGGCCTTTGCGATCGTCGCCACCCCGATCGTCGGCAGATCGACCCGCCGCTCCTGCTTCGGCTTCGAGACCTTGATCAGCACGCCGCCTGGACCATCGCGCCGCAAGGCGGCGCAGCGCTGCAAAAGCGCGTCGGTGCCCTCGAGCGCTTCGACGCCCAGCACGAGCCCCTGCTGAACGACGGCGGCCTGCCCGACGTCGAGCCGGCCCAACGCACGTGCGACCGTGATTCCGCGCCTGATATCGCTCCACGCAATCTCGTCGGGCTCAAACCGGCCGCACGCCCCTTCGGGCGTCAAAAGTGCCGCCAACACGTCGTCGGCGCCGACCACCCGCAAGCCCTCACCCTCGATCTCCTTGACGATCGCCGACAGCAACCCGTCATCGCCAAATGCGATGCCGCCAACCCTGGCCAAGAACGCGGCGCCGCGAAGATCGGGCCTGAGATCGGCCAGCGAGGGTCGCGTGACCGGACCGGCAAGCACGATTTCCTCGACGCCGGCCTCGCGCAGATGGCGAAACGCCTCGCCCACCGCGCCGAGACGGACCCAGGCATGGGGCGCGTCCTCGACCATCGTCGGATCGGCCTGGCCCTCGAAGGCGAGGACAAAGAATTCGCGACCGGTCGCACGACAGGCCTCGATCATGCGCCTCGGCAACTGGCCGCCGCCGGCCAGAATACCAAGCCGCTTAGGCATCCCGGTTACCCTTCGGCTGCACGATCGGCCGTTGCGATTCCGCGCGAATGAAATCGACCAGATCCATCACCGGGCGGCTGACGGAGTAGAGCTCGGCGACGTCCTCGAGGCGCTCGGCGATCGTCCCTTCCTGCGCGAAGAGGATGCGGTAGGCCGTGCGCAGCGCGTGAATATCTTCGCGCGAGAAGCCGCGCCGCTTCAGTCCGACAACATTGAGGCCTGACAGACGCGCCCGCTCGCCCATCACCGATCCGAACGGAATAACGTCGCCTTCCACGCCCGACATGCCGCCGATCATGGCGTGATGACCGATCCGTACGTATTGATGCACCGCCGACAGGCCGCCGAGAACCGCGTAATCACCGACTTGGACGTGCCCGCCAAGCGTGGCGTTGTTCGCCATGACGACGTAGTCGCCCACCTTGCAATCATGGGCGATGTGGATCCCGATCATGAACAGACCGTTGTCGCCGACCTGCGTCAGGCCGCCGCCGCCCGCTGTACCGGGGTTCATCGTCGCATGCTCGCGGACGATATTGTTGCGGCCGATCGCAAGGCGCGTCGGCTCGCCCTTGTACTTCAAGTCCTGCGGCGGGTTCCCGAGCGAGGCAAAGGAATAGACGCGCGTGCCGCTTCCGATCGTCGTCCGACCGGCGACGACGACATGCGACACCAGCTCGACGCCCTCGCCCAATTCGACATCTGGTCCGACCACGCAGTACGGGCCGATTTTAACGTGTTCGTCGAGGCGCGCCCCTTTCCCGACGACCGCGGTCGGATGAAGGTCGACCATCAACTGTCCATGATCATGGCGGAATAGGTCGCCTCGGCCACCGTCTTTCCGTCGACTTTCGCCTGGGCGCTGAACTTCCAGACCGCGCCGCGGTTCCGTTCCTTCGTGACGTGGATGCGAAGCTGGTCGCCCGGCGCCACCGGTCGGCGGAATCGGGCATGCTCGACCGTCATGAAATAGACCAGCTTGCCTTCCGCCGCGGCGCCCAGCGTGTGCACCACGAGGACGGCTGCGGTCTGCGCCATCGCCTCGATGATCAAGACCCCGGGCATCACCGGGTGCTGCGGAAAATGGCCCTGGAAGAACGGCTCGTTGATCGTGACATTCTTGATGCCGACCGCGGAAGCGTCGGCAATCACGTCGACCACGCGATCGAGCATCAGGAACGGGTAGCGGTGCGGGATCATTTTCATGATCCGTTCGACGTCAAGCGTCAACCCGGACTGCCCGACGGTCTTGTCATTCATCCGTGTCGCCTTTCCGCTTGCCGAGCAGCTTCAGCGCCGCCGCCTGGCGGCGCCACTCGCCAATCGGCACCGCGGGCATGCCGCCCATCTCCTGCCCCGGGGGAACGTCCTTGGTCACGCCCGCCTGGGCGGCGATTCGAGCGCCCTTGCCGATATTGAGATGCCCGGCCAATCCCCCCTGGCCGCCGACGACCACGAAATCGTCGAGCCGCGTCGAGCCCGAAATTCCCACCTGGGCAACGATCACGCAAGCCCGCCCCAGCCGCACGTTGTGCCCGATCTGCACCAGATTATCAATCATGCAACCCGGACCAATGACGGTGTCGCCCGCGCTTCCGCGGTCGATACAGCTATTGGCGCCGATCTCGACGTCGTCGCCGATCAACACGCGACCAAGCTGCGGCATCTTTACATGGCCCGAGGGATCCATGGCGAAGCCGAACCCGTCCTGGCCGATCCGTACGCCCGGGTAGATCAGAACGCGTGCGCCAACAATGCAGTGGCTGAGCGACGCGTTGGCGCCGATGGTCGAATCGGCGCCGACAATTACCGCCTCGCCCACGGTCGCGTTGGCGCCGATCCTGACCCGGTCGCCGATCTCGGCGCGGGGGCCGATGACCGCCCCGGCGGCGATTGCGACGTCCCGGCCAAGCCGCGCGGTCGTATCCACCACCGCGGTCAGATGGATCCCCGGCGTCGGTTTTGCCTCGGGATGAAAGACAGCGGCGAGACGCGCAAATCCTTTGTAAGGGGAATCGGTCAAAAGCAGGGCCATCCCCGGGGGCGCGCGCTCGGCAAGCGAAGGATGTATGAGACAGGCGCCGGCATGACTTGCGGCGAGCGCCGCCAGGTAGCGCCGGTTTTCAAGAAAGCTCACTTCATCCGACCCGGCGCTTTCCAGCGACGACAAGTCGCGAAACAGCCGCGACGCGTCGGCTCCCGGCGACAACTTGGCCTCGGCGATTTCAGCCAGCTTACCCAGCGGGAACGGACCGCTTACCGGAAAGAATCGCGGATCCGCCATTGTCCCGCCCCGGCCGCGCTCAGTTTTGCGGCAGCTTCACGGCGACCGAGGGCAGCTTCGTGTTCAGCCTGCGGATGACCTCGGCCGTGATTTCAAGCGAAGTCTGAACGACGACAACATTCGCCTTGTGGAGCACAAGTTGGTAGTTCCGCTCGCCGGCGATCTCGGCTACCACCTCGAACGTCTTCTGCTCGATGCGCTGAATCGCCTCGTTGAAAGCGGTGTCGAGGACTCGTCGCCGGTCCTGGGCCGCCTTCTGCGCGTCGCCAACGCGTTTTTCGAGATCGCGCCGCTTTTGGGTGAACGCTTCGGGCGAGAGAATCGCCCGTTGCTTCGCCAATTCCTCATCCGCGGCGCGCAAATCCTTTTCCTGCTTCTGGATGTCCGTTTGGAACGTATTGCGCTGCTTCTCCAGTTGCCCTCGGACGCCCTTGGCCGCGTTCGAATCGCGCAGAATCAGTACCATGTCGATCACGACGAACGGCGTTCCCGCGGCCGGCAGCTCCTGCGGCAGCGCTTCCTGACGAGGTTCGGCCGCCGGAGCCGAACGCGGGATCTGAGGCTGTGTCTGTCCCTTTGGCGCCGGTTGCTGCTGCGCCTTCACCGGCATTGCGCCGAGCGCGACAACGAAAGCAAGACTGAAAAAGCTTCGCCAGATCGTCTCAAGTTTCGGAATTTTCATCCCCTTTGTCCTAGAACCGCGAGCCGAAGCTGAAGCGGAAAATTTCGGTCTTGTCGAACTCCTCTTTCTTCACCGCCTGCGCCACGCTCACGCGGATCGGGCCGAACGGCGAACGCCAGATCGCGCCGACGCCGACCGAGACGCGAATGCTGTTGATATCGGCGACCTCGGGTCCGACGCTATCGGTATTCCACAGCGCGCCGAAGTCGCTGAATACGCTCGCGCGAACACCGAGCTCCTTCGGCAGCCCCGAGGGAAAGGTCATCGCGACCGAGCCGG
>CAZLYV010000001.1:19462-37437 GCA_964563665.1 uncultured Acetobacteraceae bacterium | reverse complement strand
TCGCGGCGATCGTAGAGCAGATCGGTGCCGACGATCGAACTCAGCGTGGTGCCCTCTTGCTCGCGGATGAAGCGCGAGGCGTCCGCCTGGACGTTGCTGAGCTCATCCTCGCGCAACGTGTAGCGAACCGTCTGACGCAGGGATTCGGAAATCTGAAACCCGCTCCGCAGCGCGAACCCGGTCGATTTCTGGTCGTAGCCCGCCTCGCGCTGAAAGTCGCGCGTGATATGGAATATATCGAACCCGGCCGAGAGATTCTTGTCGAGGAAATACGGCTCGGTGAAGCTTAGATCGATCTCCTGTCTCCGCTGCGACACGATCACGCCCAAACGCAGGTCCTGGCCCCGACCGAGAAGATTGCGCTCGCGAATCCCGATATCGGCCAGCGCGCCATCCGCGGTCGAAAAGCCGACGCCGAAGGAAAGCTCGCCGGTCGAGCGTTCTTGCACATCGATATTGATCACCGTGCGGTCAGGCGCGTCGCCCGGAACGTTGGTGACGTCCACTTTCTCGAAAAAGCCGAGATTGCGGATTCGCACCCGCGAACGCCGCAGCTTCGCGGTGTTGAAGGCGTCGCCCTCCGAAAGCTGCATCTCGCGGCGGATCACCTTGTCGAGCGTTCGTACATTTCCCGAAATATTGATCCGGTCGACGTAGACCCGTGGACCTTCCTGAATGTCGTAGGTAATGCTGACCGTCTTCGCCTCGCGATCGCGGTTGATCCGCGGCCGCACGTCGACGAATGCATAACCCAGGCTGCCGAGCTGATCGGTGACCGTGTTGATCGTCTTCTCGACCTTGTCGGCGTCGTACCAGTCGCCCTCGACCGTGTTGATCTTCTCGCGCAGCGATTCGGGATCGAGGTCGCGCAAGCGCGACACGATGTCGATCTTGCCGAAGCGGTAGCGCTCGCCCTCATCGACCGTGAAGGTGATGAAGAACCCCTCGCGGTCGGGGGTCAGTTCGGCGACGACCGACACCACGCGAAAATCGGCGTAGCCGTTCGCGAGATAGAACCGCCGCAGGAGATCACGGTCGAACGACAACCGATCGGGATCGTAAGTGTCGTCGGTCGAGAAGATGCGGTACCAGCGGCTTTCCTTGGTCTGGACCACCTCGCGCAAGCGCCCGTCGCCGAACTTGGTGTTGGCCACGAAAGCGATCCGCTGAACGCCGGTGACCTGACCTTCGCTGATCTCGAACACGAGATCGACGCGATTCTGCGGCAGCGGAATCACTTTCGGTTCGACGGTCGCGGCGAAGCGACCGCTGCGGCGATAAAGATCGAGGATGCGTTTCACGTCGGCCTGAACCTTGGCCCGCGTATAGACGACGCGCGGCCGCAACTGCACCTCGTTGGTGAGTATTTCGTCGCCGACTCGTCGATTCCCCTCGAAGGCGATCCGGTTGATGATCGGGTTTTCGACCACGCTGACAATCAGTGCATTGCCATCGCGCTTCAGGGTCACGTCGGCGAAAAGGCCGGTACCGAAGAGCGCCTTCAGCGAGCGGTCGAGGAGCTCGGCATCGGCGCGATCGCCCGGCCGGACCAGGAGATACGATCGCACCGTATCGGGATCGATGCGTTGCGTACCCTCGACTCGAATCTCCTGGACTGCCGATCCCGCCGGTATCTGCGCCATCGCCGGCGAGACGGCCGCGGACGTCAACAAGACCGCGCCCAGAAGCCAAAGTCGCCGGACGCATGGACCAATGCGTGGCTTCACGTCACTCCCCCCGTCCCCCCCGCCGATTGTTCCGCCCCCGCCAAGGTTCAACTCACCAAGTCGACCAGGAATTGGACCACGCGCAGCTGCACCAGGTCGTTCCAGGTGGCGAACAGCATCAGGCTAAATACCAAAATGATCCCGATACGAAAACCGTATTCCTGCGTGCGCTCGCCGAGCGGCCGGCCGCGCACCGCCTCGAAGGCATAGAACAGCAAATGGCCGCCGTCCAGCAACGGCACCGGAAAAAGGTTGATCAGCCCGAGATTGATCGACAGGACGGCCGCAAAGACGATCAGCGAGGCGATGCCGCCGCGGGCGACCTCGCCCGACATTTGGGCAATCCGTATCGGCCCGCCGAGCTCGTCGGCGGTACGGCGTCCGACAACCATCTGGCCAATGGCGCGCAACGTACCGGCCGTCTGCGAATAGGTCTCGCCCACGGCCCGCCACAGCGATTCGGCCGGACCATGCCGCACGTACTCGATTCGTCCGCCACGAATCCCGAGCCGCGCGACCTTTTGCCGATTACCCAGACGATCGACTTCCTCGATCACGGCCGGCGTGACGATCAGTTCGATCTCCCGGCCGTTGCGTCCAAGCGTAATTTGCAGCGGGCGGTCGAGATTGAGCTGCACAATGCGCTGAATCTGCTCGAACCGCTCGATCGACGTGCCATCAATGCGTCCAATCATGTCGCCGGCCTGGAACCCGGCGCGCTCGGCGGCGCTTCCCGGCAGCACCGAGCCCACTTCCGGCGGCGTGAAAGGCTGTCCATAGAGCGTGAACAAGCAGGCGAACACGACGATCGCGAAGAGAAAATTCGCCGCCGGACCGGCGATGACGACCGCCGCGCGCTGGCTCACCGTCTTGTGGTGGAAGGAAACGGCGCGATCCGCGTGCGACATCGTCTCGACTACGGAATCGGGCGCTCCGGTAATGTTGGCGTCGCCAAACATCTTCACGTAGCCGCCAAGCGGAATGGCGCTGAACTTCCAGCGTGTGCCTGCCTTGTCGGTCCACCCGAACAGCTCGGGTCCGAATCCGATCGAAAACACCTCGACCCGTACGCCGTTACGGCGCGCGACCCAGTAGTGGCCAAGCTCGTGAACGAACACGAGGGCCGTCAGGACGACGAGGAACGGGATCAGGTATGCGAGTGCGTCTTCAACGAATCCCATCGGCAGCGGCCCATCTCCATGAACTGCAATGCGGCGTCCCGCGATCGCCGGCGGCGCGCGCCACCGGATCACCATTCTCCCGACCAGCCGACGATCAGCTGCGGCCAGCGATCGAGATTAACACCCCGGCCGCGATCCGTCGTGATTCGCCGTCAAGCGCCTCGACATCGGCAAGCGTCGCCGAAGGCCGGGCGGAGACCCGCGCAAGGGTTTCCGCAACGATCGACACAATGTCCAGAAACCCGATTCGTCGCTCAAGGAATCCAGCCACCGCCACTTCGTTTGAAGCGTTCAGGATAGTAGGGGCCCCGCCCCCGCGTTGCAAGGCTTCCCGCGCCAAATTCAACGCAGGAAATCTTTTCAGATCAGGGGCTTCGAAGGTGAGGCTGCCAAGCGTAACGAGGTCGAGCCGGGGGCTGGGCGCCATCATGCGTCGAGGCCAGGCGAGGGCGTAGGCAATCGGCGTGCGCATGTCCGGGGCGCCGAGTTGGGCCAGGACCGAGCCATCGACGTACGCCACCATGCTGTGAACCACCGATTGCGGATGAACCACGATCTCGATTCGCTCGCCCGGGAGATGGAACAGATGGTGCGCCTCGATCAGCTCCAGCCCCTTGTTCATCATCGTCGCCGAGTCGACTGAAATCTTGGCCCCCATCGCCCAATTGGGATGCCTCACCGCCTCCTCGGGCGTCACCGCGGCCATTCGCGCCAGATCCATTGCCCGGAATGGGCCGCCCGAAGCGGTGAGAATGATCTTCTCGATGCGATCGATCTCTTCGAAATCGAACACCTGGAAGATGGCGCTGTGCTCCGAGTCGACGGGCAAAAGGGTGGCCGCGCTGCGTCGGACCTCGGCCATCAGCAAATTTCCCGCACAGACGAGGCATTCCTTGTTGGCGAGCGCAACCACAGCGCCGCGCCGGACGGCGGCAAGCGTAGGCTCCAGCCCGGCGGCGCCCACGATCGCCGCCATCACCCAATCCGCCGGCAACGCAGCCGCCTCGATGATCGCCGCACGCCCGGCGGCGACCTCGATCCCGGTTCCCGAGAGCGCCTCGCCAAGCGCGCGATACAAGGCCGGATCGGCGATCACGGCGCGGCGTGCCCGCAAGCGACGTGCCTGCTCGGCGAGCCGGGCGACGTTGGTGGCCGCGGTCAGCGCCTCGACCTCGAATTGGCCGGGATTGCGGGCGATGAGATCGACCGTGTTGCAACCGACCGATCCGGTGGCGCCCAGAATCGTCACCCGCCGAGGCCGCGCGGCCACCGCGGGTTCGGGCATCGCAGCGCTCATCGCCACGCCAGAATGCTCCCGCCGGTGGCCCATTGCCAGAGCGCCAGCGCGCCCCCCGCCGCGAGCAGTCCGTCAACGCGGTCGAACAATCCGCCATGACCGGGGATGAGCCGGCTCGTGTCCTTGACGCCGAATCGCCGCTTGACCCACGACTCGCCGAGATCGCCTGCCTGCGCGACAAGCGCCAGAACCGCGCCGGCCGCGATCAGCAGCGCCAGCCGCGGCGCTCGCGCATCGAGAAGCGCCGTGCCCAAGCCGATAAGCGCGGCGCAGCCGACCCCGCCGATAAGGCCAGCCCAGGTCTTGTTCGGGCTGACGACGGGCGCCAAGCGTAGTCCGCCGATCAGACGGCCCGCGAAGTAGGCCCCTGTATCGGTCGCCCAGACGGTGAACAGCAGCCAGACCACGATGTGGCGTCCCGCGACGTCTTGCGCACGCAACCACACCAGAGCGACCACTGGGAGCCCGATATAGAGCGGTCCCAGCGCATTCCACTCCGGATTCACCCGGCCTCCGGTTCGGGCGACGCCATAGATGACGGCCGCGCCGGCAAGACACATGCCAAGCGCCATGTCCGGTCGCCCGATCGCCGCCACGAGCACGACTGCGAGCATCAGCGTTGCAAGGACCCCGCCGGTGAATCCAAACCGTCCTTCGCCGCACAGCAGTGTCCACTCCCAGGCCAGGATCACGGCGCCAAGCGCGACCAGGCTTGCGAATATCGGCGGTCCGGCCAATATCGCCGCAAGCGCGATGGGCACCATCGCGAGAACCGATACCAGCCGCGGCCCGAGGCCGCTCATCGGAGCGTCAGGCACGCGCCGTGCCGTATCGCCGATCGCGACGCTGATACTCGTGGATCGCATCGACGAGGTCGCGCTTCGCGAAGTCCGGCCACAGCGTATCGATGAATACGAATTCGGCGTAAGCCGACTGCCAAAGAAGAAAGTTGCTGAGGCGCTTTTCGCCGCTGGTTCGAATGATCAGGTCGGGATCGGGGATGCCGGCGGTGAAGAGGTAGCGCTGGAAGAGCTGCTCGTCGATCGCCTTCAAATCGACCTCGCCGGTCATCACCGCAAGGGCAAGCCGTCGCGCCGCTGCCGCGATCTCCGCCCGGCCGCCGTAGCTGAGCGCAACGGTGAGGTGGAGACTGTCGTTGTCGCGCGTCATCCCTTCGGCATTGTCGATCAGGCCGACGATATCGGGCGCCAGTCGGTCACGATCGCCGATCACCCGAATTCGAACGCCATTGCGGTGCAGTTCGGCGATCTCGCCCCGCAAATAGTGGCGCAAGAGCCCCATCAGGTCGTCGACCTCGGCCGCCGGACGCTTCCAATTCTCCGACGAGAACCCGTACAGGGTGAGGTAACGAACACCGATCTCGCCGCAACCGATGACGGCTTGGCGCACCGCGTCGGCGCCACGGCGATGGCCAGCGAAGCGCGGCATGCCCCGCGCGGTCGCCCACCTTCCGTTGCCGTCCATGATGATCGCGACATGCCGCGGCGGCGGCGGCGCGTCCGAAGCGATCGTGGTTGCGACGCCCATCGGATCAGACATGGGCGATGTCTTTTTCTTTGGTGGCCAGCGCCTCGTCGACCTTCTTGATGTATTCGTCGGTCAATTTCTGGATTTCGTCGCCGCGCTTGCGGTGCTCGTCCTCGGTGACCTTGCCGTCCTTTTCGAGGTGCTTCAGCGCGTCCATGCCATCGCGGCGAACGTTGCGAACCGCGACGCGCGCCTGCTCGGCGTATTTGTGGGCGACTTTTATCAATTCCTTGCGCCGCTCCTCGGTGAGCGAGGGGACCGGCACGCGGATCAACTGGCCGTCAACCATCGGGTTGAGCCCAAGGTTCGCTTCGCGGATCGCCTTTTCGACCGCCTTTACGAGCGATTTGTCCCACACCTGGACCGTAAGCAGGCGCGGCTCGGGCACGCCCACCGTTCCGACCTGGTTGAGCGGCATCGCGTTGCCGTAAGCGTCGACGTGAATCGGCTCGAGCAGGCTCACCGACGCACGGCCAGTTCGCAAACCGGCGAGTTCTTTCCTGAAAACATCCATCGCGCCGTTCATACGGCGCCGAAGATCATTGATATCGGCCCCGGACATGCGTTCATCCCCTGTCGCTGATCAGCGTGAATCTTCCTTCCCCCCGGATGACGTGCGCGAAGCCTCCCGGATTGTGGATTGAAAAGACGAGGATGGGAATGCGGCTTTCGCGGGCGAGCGAGATCGCCGATGCGTCCATCACCTGCAAATCTTGTGACAAGACCGTCAGGTAGTCGAGGCGATCGTAACGAATCGCTTTCTTATCCTTGGCCGGATCGGCGCTGTAAACCCCGTCGACTTTGGTGCCCTTGAGGAGCGCATCGCAGCCCATCTCGGAGGCCCGCAACGCCGCCGCGGTATCGGTGGTGAAGAACGGATTGCCCGTACCGGCGGCGAAGATCACGACGCGGCCCTTCCCCATATGGCGTATCGCGCGTCGCCGGATATACGGCTCGCAAACCGTCGCCATCGGAATCGCCGAGAGCACGCGGGTGTGAACGCCGACGCGCTCGAGCGCCGACTGCATGGTCAGTGCATTCATCACCGTCGCCAGCATGCCGATGTAATCGGCGCTCGCGCGCTCCATGCCGGCCGCCCCGCCCGAGAGACCGCGAAAAATATTGCCGCCGCCGATGACGATGCAAACCTGGGCGCCGAGGTCGTGGACCTCCTTGATATCGGCGGCGATCCGCTCCACCGTCGCCTGATCGACCCCGTATTCGCCGGGGCCCATCAGCACCTCGCCCGACACCTTGAGCAGCACGCGACGGTACTTGAGCGCGGCGCTCACCGCCTTCTCCGCCGTCCCGATCCTCGCCGCCATCCGTTATGTTCCTTTGCACCAACCGCAAAGCAGGCCAAGCCATCCCGGTCCGGTCACGGCCAATCGAATCGCCGCATCATACACGAAGGCCGGCGCCCGCGTCCCGTTAGCGGCCCAGCTGCGCCGCTACCTCGGCCGCGAAATCGCTCTCCTTGCGCTCCACTCCCTCGCCAAGGGCGAAGCGACGAAAGCCGGCGAGCCTGACCGAGGCGCCGATTTCCTTGCTTGCATTTTCGACCACCGCCGCAACCTTGCTCTCGCCATCGACCACGAAAACCTGCTCGAGCAGCACCACGTCCTCGTAGTATTTGCGCAGGCGGCCTTCGACCATTTTCTCGATCGCCGCCGCCGGCTTCCCCGACGCCGATGCCTGCTCGCGAAGCACGCCGCGCTCGCGCTCGAGCGCCGCCGGATCGATGTCGGCGATCGCCAACGCCTGCGGGTTGGCGGCCGCAACGTGCATCGCAAGCTGCTTGCCAAGTGCTCCGACCTTCGAGGGCTCGCCGTTGGATTCGATCGCAACCAGCACGCCGATCTTGCCCAGCCCGGGCGCGGCAGCATTGTGTACGTAGCTCGCCACGACCCCGTTCGTCACGGCAAGCGTCGTCGCGCGCCGAAGGTTCATGTTTTCGCCGATGGTGGCCACCAGATGCGTCAGCCGCTCGGCGACGGTCCCGCCACCAGGAAATGGCAGCGTCTTCAGCCGCTCGATGTCGCCCTTGGCGCCGACCGCAAGCCGAGCCACCTGGCGTACGAACTCCTGAAAGGTTTCGTTGCGGGCGACGAAGTCGGTCTCGGAGTTGACCTCGACCATCGCCCCGGCGTTGCCACCCGCGACGACGCCGATCAGGCCTTCGGCCGCGATGCGTCCGGCCTTCTTGGCGGCGGCCGCGAGACCTTTTTTTCGCAGCCAGTCGACCGCCAGTTCGAGATCGCCCGCGGTTTCCGTCAACGCTTTCTTGCAGTCCATCATTCCTGCGCCGGTCTTGTCGCGCAGATCCTTCACCAGCGCGGCCGTGATATCGGCCATGGCTTCACCTCATAATTCACGAAATATGTCTCGGGCTCGGCATCGGATCGCCATAGCGCTCCCGGATGAAGGGCGCTTCCGGCGGGGCGCCCTATTCCTCGGCCGCGCCCTTTTCTTTCTTCGTTCGGGCGCCAGAGCCGGCTTTGCGAGCCGGCTTTTTCGCCGACTTATCCGCCGCGCCATCACCCTCGTGCGCCACCTCGGTCGCGCCAAGCACGGCTTCCATAGTGACTGGCGCTTCCGCGACATCGGGCTGATTGATCGTCGTCTCGGAGCCCGCAAGTTCGGGGATCGGCTCGATCGGCGCCTGTTCGGCCGCGCCCACATCGACGCCCGAGGCCTTGAGTTCGGCCTGCAGCCCATCGATGACGGCGCCCGAGATCAGGTCGCAATAAAGCTGGATCGCGCGCAACGCATCGTCGTTGCCGGGGATTGGCAGGCGAATTCCCGTCGGGTCGCTATTGCTATCGACCACCGCGACCACCGGCACGCCAAGCCGCCGCGCCTCCTGAACCGCGATCGCCTCCTTGTTGGTGTCGATAACGAACAGGATGTCGGGGAGGCCGCCCATCTCCTTGATGCCGCCCAGCGCGCGCTCGAGCTTGTCGCGCTCGCGCGTCAGGTTGAGCAGTTCCTTCTTGGTGAAGCCCTGGTTCGACTGGTTGATCTGCTCGTCAAGTTCGCGCAAGCGCCGGATCGAATGCGAGATGGTTTTCCAGTTCGTCAGCATGCCGCCAAGCCAGCGGTGGTTGACGAAATACTGGCCACAGCGTTTCGCCGCCTCGGCGATCGGTTCCTGCGCCTGGCGCTTGGTGCCGACGAACAGCACGCGCCCGCCATTGGCCGCGACGTCGCGCACCGCCTCCATCGCCTGATAGAGCATCGGTACGGTCTGCTGCAGGTCGATGATGTGGACGCGGTTGCGTACGCCAAAGATGTACGGCGACATCTTGGGATTCCAGCGTCGGGTTTGATGTCCGAAATGGACGCCAGCTTCGAGCAGCTGGCGCATGGAATAGCTGGGCAACGCCATCGGCGTTCGGTCCTTTCTCCGGTTGAGCCGCCGCGGAACATGCGCCCGATTTTACGCGCGGAGGTAAACCGTGCGCGAACCAGACACCGGAGCGACGAGCGAGCCCAATTGAGCCCGGCAACTCGAAATCGAGTTCAGCAGCCTATGACGCTGCCGGCCGCAATCCCGCGTGAGGGGTTGATGGACCGACCATTCGGCCCGGGCGGGTTAATACAAGCGGCGGATTCGCTTGGCAAGCGAAAATACGAGCTCTTAAATGAGTTGAGATATAGACCATATCTAATTGATTTTTAGCTATATATCTTGAACCTCGATGATTCCCGGCACGGCTTGCAACTGAGCCCGGATCGCCGGTGAGATGGCATAACCGCCGGGGAGCGTGATTTCGACCTCCCGTTCGCCCCCGAGGCCGACCAGAACCGCGATCCGTCCACGGCCCTTGCGCTCGCGCCCGATCACCGCCGCCAACTGCCGCACCGCGCCCACATCCGCCACCGCGACGCGCAAACCAGCCGCCGCATGCGCCACCGCGGCGTCGAGCGGCTGGATCCCTTGTGCCAGCAGTTTGACGGTGTTCTCCTCCAGCCGCGCGTCGGCCGAAATCAGGAGCGGCTTGCCCGACGCAAGAAGCTCGCGCGCGCCCGACAGCACTTCCGAAAATACGGTGAGCTCGAACGCGCCGCCGGCATCCGAAAGCTGGATGAAGGCGAAGCGGTTGCCTTTGGCCGAGGTGCGTTCCTGTTTACCGATCACCGTGCCGGCAAGCTTGACCCGCGCCGAACCGCCGGCGGTGAGCCGGGCGGCGAGTTCGCTCGAGCGCACCACGCCAAGTCGCGCCAGGCCCTTGGCATATGCATCAAGCGGGTGAGCGGAAAGATAAAACCCGATCGCCTCGAACTCGTTTTTGAGGCGCTCGTGGAGCGGCCAATCGGCGATCTCGGGCAATTTCGGCCGGGCAGGCCCGGCGCCCACGCCGCCGAAGAGATTGGTCTGATTGGTCGACCGCTCCTCGGCCGCGGCCTGGGCGAGCTTGAGGACCATCTCGATCGCGGCGAAGGCGCGCGCCCGGTTGGCGTCGAGCGCATCGAAGGCGCCCGCCTTCACCAAGCCTTCGAGCTGCCGCTTATTGACGTGCGGCGCATCGACCCGTCGCGCGAAATCGACCAGATCCTTGAACGCACCATTGCGCGAACGCTCCGCGACAAGATCGATCATGGCCGCGTGGCCGACATTGCGCACAGCAGCAAGCGCGTAGCGCACGGCTCCCCGCTTGCGTTCGCCGCTGAATTCGACCGAAAACGCCGGCTGCGAGCGATTGATGTCGGGCGGCAGCAACTTGATGCCCAACCGGTCGAGCTCCTGGCGGAACAGGTTGAGCTTGTCGGTATTGCCCATGTCGAAGGTCATCGACGCGGCAAGGAATTCGACCGGATGGTTCGCCTTGAGATACGCCGTCTGATAGGCGACGAGCGCGTAGGCGGCGGCATGCGACTTGTTGAATCCATAACCGGCGAATTTGTTGACGAGATCGAAGATGTGCGTCGCCTTGGCCTCCGCCACACCGCGCGCGACAGCGCCTTCGATGAACGTCTTGCGCTGCGCCTCCATCTCCGCCTTGATCTTCTTGCCCATCGCGCGACGCAAAAGATCGGCTTTGCCGAGGCTGAAGCCCGAAAGCACCTGGGCGATCTGCGTCACCTGGTCCTGATAGACCATCACGCCGAAGGTCTCCTCGAGGATGCCCTCGAGCGCGGGATGCATGTAGTCGGGCTTTTCCTGGCCGTGTTTGCAGGCGATGTATTTCGGGATGTTCTCCATCGGTCCGGGGCGATAGAGCGCCACCATGGCGATGATGTCCTCGAAACGGTCGGGCTTGAGCCGCCGCATGGCGTCGCGCATGCCCGCGCCTTCAAGCTGGAACACTCCGAACGTATCGCCATGCGCCAGCATCTCGTAGGTCGGCCGGTCGTCGAGCGACAGGTTCGAAAGATCGACGTGAACGCCGCGCGCCTCGAGGAGTTCGACCGCCCGCTGCACAACCGTGAGGGTCTTGAGGCCGAGGAAATCGAATTTGACCAACCCGGCGGCCTCGACGTACTTCATGTTGAACTGGGTCGCCGCAAGCTGGGAGCGCGGGTCGCGGTAGAGCGGCACCAACTCGACGAGCGGGCGGTCGCCGATGACGACGCCCGCGGCGTGGGTGGAAGCGTGGCGATTGAGCCCTTCGAGCTTGAGGGCGATATCGATCAGGCGCGAGACCGTTTCGTCGGAGCGACGCATCTCCTGCAGGATCGGCTCGCCCTCGATCGCGTCTTGCAAGGTCACGGGATTGGCCGGGTTTTGCGGCACCAGCTTGCAGATCCGATCGACCTGTCCGTAGGGCATGCCAAGCACCCGCCCCACGTCGCGCAAGACCGCGCGCGCCTGCAGCTTGCCGAAGGTAATGATCTGCGCCACGCGGTCGGCGCCGTATTCGGCCTGGACGTAGCGGATCACCTCGTCGCGGCGCTCCTGGCAGAAATCGATGTCGAAATCCGGCATCGACACGCGTTCGGGATTGAGGAACCGCTCGAACATCAGGCCAAAGCGGATCGGGTCGATGTCGGTGACGGTGAGCGCCCAGGCAACCACCGAACCGGCGCCCGAACCGCGCCCGGGACCAACCGGAATGCGCTGGGTCTTTGCCCACTGGATGAAATCGGCGACGATCAGAAAGTAGCCGGCAAACCCCATCTTGATGATGACTTCCAGTTCGTAATCGAGTCGCTCGCGGTAGCGCCGGGCGGTATCGGCGCGTGTCGCCTCGTCCATCTCGGAGCGCAGAACCTGTCGTTCCAGCCGCGCTTCGAGCCCCCTTACGGCAAGCTCGCGTAGCACGTCCGCCGCGCCGCGGCCCGCCGCCCGCGGCGGGGTCGGCAGGATCGGCTGGCGCGGCTCCAGCAAAAAGGCGCACCGGCGGGCGATGACCAGCGTGTTGTCGACCGCCTCGGGCAGATCGGCGAAAAGCGCGCGCATCTCGGCCGCACTCTTGAAGCAGTGCTCGGGCGTGAGCCGCCGGCGATCGGCCTCGGCGACGTACCGTCCGTCGGCGATGCAAAGCAGCGCGTCGTGCGCCTCATACATGCCCGGGCCGGCGAAAAATACTTCGTTGGTCGCGACGAGCGGCAGGTTGCGCCTGTAGGCGAGATCGATCAGCGGCCCTTCGATGCGGGCTTCGGCCGCGAGCCCGTGGCGCATCAACTCGATATAGAGACGCCCTGGAAACGCCGCCGCAAGGCGCTCCAGGACCGCCTCGGCGGCGGCCGTTTGACCGTCTTGCAACAGGCGGCCAACGGCGCCGGCCGGACCGCCGGTGAGCGCGATCAACCCGAGGGCGTTCTGTTCGACCAGCGAGAGGGATACCTGCGGTGTCTCGCCGCTCGCGGTGTCGAGGTAGGCGCGGCTCGAAAGCTTCATCAGATTGCGGTAGCCGGCCTCGCTTTGCGCCAGCAGCACGAGCAGGTCGGGCGCCGACGACTTGGCGCCCCGCATCGCCTGATCCTCGCGCCGGATCGCGAGCTGGCAGCCGATGATCGGCTGCACGCCAGCCTCCGCGGCGGCAGCCGAGAATTCGAGTGCGCCGAAAAGATTGCCGGTGTCGGCGATCGCCACCGCCGGCATCCGTTCGGCCACGCAAAGCTCGACGAGCTGCTTGATCTTCACCGCCCCTTCCGACAGCGAATAGGCGGAGTGAACGCGGAGATGGACGAAATCGGCGTGGGGCATCGGGCAACTCTTGCCAGCGCCAAGTCTCGCTAACTTGCGAGTCGGCGTGGTGCAAGTCTCCCTTCTGGTCACCGCGCGCGTCAAGCGCGACGCGTCGCAACGGATCTATGTCGGTGCAAGCGCGCCATCGCGCAAGGCGACGACGCGGTCCATGCGCCGCGCAAGATCGGGATTATGGGTGGCGATGAGCGCGGCGAGCCCGGTCGTGCGGACCAGATTGATCAGCTCGTCGAACACGGCGTCGGCGGTGTGCGGATCGAGATTTCCGGTCGGTTCGTCGGCAAGCAGAACCTGCGGCGTGTTGGCGATGGCGCGCACGATCGCCACACGCTGCTGCTCGCCGCCCGAAAGCCGCGCCGGACGGTGGGTCTCCCGGGCCGAAAGTCCGACGAGACCGAGCAGCTCGCGCGCCCGCGTCTTCGCCGGCGCCCGCGCAATCCCGGAAATGAGCTGCGGCAGCATCACGTTCTCGAGGGCCGAAAACTCGGGCAGCAGATGGTGGAACTGGTAGACGAAGCCGAGATAGCGCCGCCGCATGCTCGTGCGTTGCGTGTCGTCCATTCCGCCGCACGGCGCGCCGGCCAGCCGCACATCGCCATCGTCGGGCCGCTCGAGCAATCCGGCGATGTGCAGCAGGGTCGATTTGCCGGCGCCCGACGGGCCAACCAGGGCGACGCACTCGCCGGCCTTGAGCACGAGCGAGGCGCCGCGCAGCACCTCGAGCGCGCCCCCGGCTTGCGCGAATCGGCGCCCAATGCCGTCGAGCTCGAGGGCCACCGTGTCAGCCATCGCCAGCCTCACTCATAGCGCAGCGCCTCGACCGGATCGAGCCGCGCCGCGCGCCACGAGGGATAGATCGTGGCGAGAAACGACAGCACAAGCGCCATCAGCACGACCGCCGCCACTTCCATCGGATCGACCCGCGCCGGCAGCCGCGACAGGAAGTAGATTTCGGGCGAGAAGAGCTGCGTGCCCGTCAAGCCCTGCAGCCATTGCCGGATGGTCTCGATGTTCGAGGTGAACAGGATCCCGAGCACGAAGCCGAGAAACGTGCCGATCACGCCGACGCTGGCGCCCGACAGAAAAAAGATGCGCATGACCATGCCGCGCGTGGCGCCCATCGTGCGCAGGATCGCGATGTCGCGCGACTTGTCCTTCACCAGCATGATCAGGCTCGAGATGATATTGAACGCCGCGACCACGATGATGAGCGTGAGGATGAGGAACATCACGTTGCGCTCGACCTGGATCGCGTTGAAGAAACTCGAATTCGCCTGCTGCCAGTCGAACAGCCGCACTCCGGGTCCGAGCGCCGCGGCGATCTCGCGCCGCGTCTCGCGAACGCGATCGGGATTGTCCACCATGACTTCGATTCCGGTTACGCCGCCGTCGAGACGAAAGAAAAGCTGCGCCGCCTCGAGCGGCAAATAGACGAAACTCGAGTCGTACTCGAACATGCCTACTTCGAAGATCGCGGCCACCCGGTAGCCGCGCATACGCGGCGTGGTGCCGAATGCGGTCACGTTGCCCTGCGGCGAAATGAGGGTGAGGCTGTCGCCGATGCGCAGGCCGAATTTTTGCGCCATCCGCGAGCCGATCAGCACCGCGTCCTCGCCCTGGAGCTCGGAAAGATTGCCAGACTTGATGTTGCGCGACAGAAGCGGCCGCGCACCGAGATCGCTGGCGCGGACCCCGCGAACGAGAGCGCCGGCGGCGACCCCATTTGCGGTCGCCAGGACCTGGCCCTCGACCAGCGGCGTGGCGCTGCTTATGCCGGGCAGTCCTCGTACGCGGGCCGTCACCGAATCGAAATCGGCGAGCTGCGCGCCCTGCCCGTAGATCGTCATGTGCCCATTAAGGCCGAGGATGCGCCCGAGCAGCTCGGCGCGAAATCCGTTCATCACCGCCATGACGATGATGAGAGTGGCGACGCCAAGCGCAATGCCGAGCAGCGAGAAGCCGGCGATGACCGAGATAAACCCTTCCTGGCGGCGTGCGCGCAGGTAGCGCGCGGCCATCATCCGTTCGAAGGCGTTGAAGGCCATGGCGAGGTCAGCGTCCCGAAATAACAGCGCCGCTCATGCGACTTCCGGCGGGGCGGAGAGCTTGTTCACCGCCGCCTCGATCGTCAGCTCCTCGCGCCCGCCCGAGCGGCGGCGTTTGAGCTCGACCTTGCCCTCCTTGACGCCTCGCGGGCCGACGACGAGCTGCCACGGCAACCCGATCAGGTCCATGGTGGCGAATTTCGCCCCGGCGCTCTCGCCGCGATCGTCGTAGAGCACCTGCTTTCCGACCTTTGTCAGGCGCTGGTAGAAATCGTTGGCGACTGCATCGCATTTGGCGTCGCCGACGCGAAGGTTGATGACCCCGATGTCGAACGGCGCCACGGTGTCGGGCCAAATGATTCCGTTCTCGTCATGGCTCGCTTCGATGATCGCGCCGACCAATCGCGACACGCCGATGCCGTAGGAGCCCATCTCGAGCGTGATCTGCTCGCCGTTCTGGCCGGCGACGACCGCGCCCAGCGGCTTCGAATACTTGGTTCCGAAATAGAAGATATGCCCCACCTCGATGCCGCGCGCCTTGCGCAAACGGTCGGCAGGCACCGGCGAAGCATTGGGATCGTGCTTGTCGGCGGTCGCGGCGTACTTGCTCAGCCACTGGCGGACCAGCGGCTCGAGGTCCTGGTCGTAATCGACTTCGATCGACGCCACGTCGCTATCGAGCCATGCCGCGTCGCAGTAAACTTCGCTTTCGCCGGTATCGGCAAGAATGATGAACTCATGGCTGAGATCCCCGCCGATCGGCCCGGTGTCGGCCCGCATCGGAATCGCCCTGAGACCCATTCGCGCAAAGGTCCGTAAATAAGCGAAGAACATCTTATTGTAGGAGTGCTTGGCGCTCTTGTCGTCGAGATCGAAGGAATAGTTGTCCTTCATGAGGAATTCGCGCCCGCGCATGACTCCGAAGCGCGGACGAACCTCGTCGCGGAATTTCCACTGTATGTGATAGAGGTTCTTCGGCAGGTCGCGATAGCTCTTGATGTGCGTACGCACGATATCGGTGATCAGCTCCTCGTTGGTCGGGCCGTAGAGCAACTCGCGCTCGTGCCGGTCGACGAAACGCAGCATCTCCTTGCCGTAGTCCTCGTAACGCCCCGATTCCTTCCATAGCTCGGCCGGCTGGACGGTGGGCATCAGCATTTCCTGGGCGCCGCTGCGGTCCTGCTCCTCGCGCACGATCTGTTCGATCTTCTTCAGCACCCTGAACCCCAGCGGCAACCACGAATAAATGCCGGCGCTCGATTGTCGGATCATCCCTGAGCGCAGCATGAGGCGGTGAGAGACGATCTGCGCCTCGCTCGGAGTTTCCCTGAGTGTGGGCATGAAAAAGGCGGACAGACGCATGAGGCTCCTTGGCGGATGTCGGTCGAGTCGAGGACTTTGCGGACGCCCTCTCGTATCGCCCGATGGGCGGCGCGCCGGGAGACTTTAGGCAAAGCCCCGAGGATATGCAAAGACCACGGGCGCCGGCGGCGCGCGGTCCGATCGGGAGAGCGGCGCACCGATATCTGTGGTGCGGCCCATAAGGGGCCGGGTATTATCGCCCACCACAAGCGGCGGAAAATGCCGCAGCCTGGCCAGGCAACGGCTGGATCAAGCGATCGGTGACCCAAACCGGCGCGATATTGGGGGGAAGAAAAATGCTCGAACAAATGTTTCACCTGTCCCGCTACGGGACCAACGTGCGCACGGAGGTGATCGCCGGGATCACCACGTTCTTGACGATGGCCTATATCATCTTCGTCAATCCATCGATCCTGGCCGATGCCGGCATGGACCGTGGCGCCGTGTTCGTCGCGACCTGCATCGCTTCGGCGCTCGGCACGCTGGTGATGGCGCTCTACGCCAATTATCCCTTGGCGCTGGCGCCCGGCATGGGCCTCAACGCGTACTTCACCTACGGCGTGGTCAAGGGCCTCGGCTATACCTGGGAGGTGGCGCTCGGCGCCGTCTTCATTTCGGGAATCCTGTTCTTCGTGCTCGGCGTCACCAAGGTCCGCGAGTGGGTCATCGATGCGATCCCGCACTCTCAGAAAATGGCGATCTCGGCGGGCATCGGACTGTTCCTGGCGGTGATCGCGCTCCGCAGCGCCGGCATCATCGTCGAGTCCGAAGCGACGCTGGTGACCCTGGGCAATCTCAAGGCGCCGTCGACGCTGCTTGCCATCATGTGCTTCCTCGTCATGGTGGCGCTCGATGCAAGGCGCGTCCCGGGAGCGATCATCATCGCAATTCTCGGTACGACCGCCATCGGCGTCGTGCTTGGCGTCTCGCCCTCGCAAGGGATATTTTCGACGCCGCCGAGTCTCGCCCCGACATTTCTCAAGATGGACCTCGTCGGCGCGCTCAATATCGGCCTGATCACCATCATCTTCGCCTTCTTCTTCGTCGACCTCTTCGACAACACCGGCACGCTCGTGGGAGTGGCGCATCGCTCCGGGCTCATCGGGCCCGATGGGAAGATTCCGCGGTTGCAACGAGTGTTCGTGGCCGATTCCACCGCCACGATGACGGGCGCGCTCCTTGGCACCTCGACCGTCACCAGCTTCATCGAGAGCGCCGCCGGCGTTCGCGCTGGCGGGCGGACGGGGCTGGTCGGCGTCGTCGTGGCAATTCTGTTCCTCCTCAGCCTTTTCCTCGCGCCGCTTGCCGCCACCGTGCCGCAATACGCCACGGCGCCGGCGCTTCTGTTCGTCGCCTGCCTGATGGCGCGCGGCCTCACCGAGATGGATTGGGAGGATGTGACCGAGTATGCGCCGGCCGTGGTGACGGCGATCGCCATGCCGCTGACGTTCTCGATCGCCAACGGCATCGCCTTTGGTTTCATCACCTATGCGGCGATCAAACTTCTCGCCGGCCGCTTTGCCGAGGCGCGGCCTACGGTCCTGGTGCTGGGCGCGGTCTTCGTCGTCAAGTTCGCCGTTCTATGATGGGGTGAAGACTCAATCAGTAGCGAAACCCATCGGCTTGCGCCCACGGCGGCTTGAGGCGCGCGATGCGCCGGAA
>CAZLYV010000001.1:0-19362 GCA_964563665.1 uncultured Acetobacteraceae bacterium | reverse complement strand
ATGCGCCGGAAGGCCGGGCAGTCGGGCGCATGGGCGCCCGGCAGGTAGCCGATGCTCATCAGGAACTCGCCGACGATCTCGCCGCCGGTGAACACGAACTCGCGACGGAACAGCTTCACCCACTCCGCCTTGGTTCGCGGATGGTGGTCCTCGAGCCACGCGGCGAACGAGCCGTGGGTGTCGCTGAGCCGGCGAATCCGGCGGGCGTTCTCGATCACCGCCTTGACCTTGAGCCGGTTGCGAATGATCCCGGCATCGGCGAGAAGCCGCGCCTCGTCCCGCGCGCCAAAGCGCGCCACCCGGTCGAGCGCGAATCCGCGAAACGCGGTGCGAAAGGCTTCCCGCTTTTTGAGCACGGTCAGCCACGACAGGCCCGCCTGGTTGATTTCGAGCGCCAGGCGCTCGAAGAGAGCCGCTTCATCGTCAAGCGGGAAACCGTATTCGGTGTCGTGATACGGCCCGTGGAAGGGATGCCCGGGCGCGATCGCGCAATAGGTCGACATCGCTATCCCGCCATGTCACGAAACGAGATGAGATCCGAGGTAATGATCAGATAGGCGATCACCCACAGCACGCTGGCGATCGCCGTCGTCACCAGAACCTTGAGACCAATGCGCGGGTTCACCGGCGCGCTTGGGGCGTGACCCTTCTCGGGGTTCTCCGGAATGCGGACGCCCCACGGCAGCACGGCGAAGAATATCCCCCACCAGATGAGCACGTAGAGCGTGATGCCGGAGGCGATGTTCATCGATGCGCGAGCTCACGTCTGTTCCAGCTCGATGAGCGTGCCGCAAAAATCCTTGGGGTGAAGGAAGAGAACCGGTTTGTCGTGCGCGCCAGGCCGGGGCGTCCCGTCACCGAGCACGCGGGCGCCCGCCGCCTTCAACCGGTCGCGCGCCGCCAGGATGTCGTCGACTTCGTAGCAGATATGGTGCATGCCGCCGCTGGGATTATCTTTGAGAAACTTGGCGATCGGCGAATTCGCGCCCAGCGGATGCAATAGCTCGATCTTCGTGTTCGTGAGTTCGACGAACACCGTGGTTACGCCATGCGCGGGAAGATCGACCGGCTTCGAGACCCTGGCGCCCAGCGTCTCGCGATAGACCGCCGCCGCGGCCGCGAGGTCGGGCACGACGATGGCGACATGGTTGACGCGTCCGATCATGTCTTCCTATGTAGCATCGCCCGGCCGATCGACGTAGGGGCGGATTTTCGGCGCATACGGGCCAGTGGCAGCCGGGTCAGACCCGAACGAGGTGGATATCGGTCGCCGGCTTCTTGCCGCGTTGGGACTTGACGACGCGGCGGATCGCGCGCCGGGCGGCTTTCTCGATCGCCTCGTCGTCGCTCGCCTTGGAAAGCCGCGCCAGCGCCTCCGAGATGGCGGCGGAAATCTCGTCGCGAATGTCTTGATCCGCGTCGGGATCGATCAGGCCGGGCGCCGAAATTTGCGGCTCGCCCACCAGCCTTCCCCTGCGGTCGACGACCAAGGTTGCGACCAGAACGCCGTTCCACAGCACGGACGTCCGCCCGCGAAAGATCGCGCCCTCGATCGGCACCAGCCGCTCGCCGTCGAGCGCCAGCCGGCCCGAAGGTACATGATCGATCACCTGCGGTCCCTCGGGCGAAAGCCGGATCAGCGTCCCGTTCGCCGGCACGATCGCATGGGGCACCTGACACAGGCGCGCGAGATCGGCGTGCGCCTGCATGTGCCGCGCTTCGCCGTGGACCGGGATCGCGATGCGGGGCCGGATCCACTGATACATTCGCGTCAGCTCGTCTCGTGCCGGATGCCCGGAGACATGGATCGGCCCCGGCAGATCGGCGGGTGCGTTGTCGAGCGTGATCACTTCGACGCCCAGGCGCACGAGTCCGTTGTGGAGATGGCCGATCGCCACTTCGTTGCCCGGGATGACGCGCGAGGAAAAAATCACCGTGTCGCCCCTTTCGAGGCCGATATGCGGATGCTCGTCCCTGGCGATGCGCGCCAGCGCCGAACGCGGTTCGCCTTGGCTGCCGGTGCAAACGACCACGATTCGGTCACGGGGGATGTAGCTTGCCTCGTCTTCGTCGAGCAGCAACGGGGCGTCGCGCAGGTAGCCGTTTTCCCGCGCCGCTTCGCACATGCGCCAGAGCGATCGGCCGACGAGCCCGACGTGGCGATCGTGGCGCGCCGCCGCAATGGCGATCGACTCGATGCGCGCGATGTTGGACGAGAAGCACCCGACGGCCACGCGGTTGCGGCATCGTCCGATGAGCTCGCTGAGCGCCGCGCGTACGTCCGCCTCGGAGCCCGACTCGCCCGGCACCATCGCATTCGTCGAATCGCCGACCAGCGCCAGCACGCCTTCGTCGCCGGCACGCCTGAGCGCGGCCTCGTCGGTGAGCGGACCCAGCATGGGGCTCGGGTCGATCTTCCAGTCACCGGTGTGCAGCACGGTTCCGGCGGGCGTCCTTAGCGCGAGCGCGTTGGGCTCGGGGATCGAGTGCGTGATGTAGATAAGCTCGACCTCGAACGGGCCGATCTTGAACGGGCGGCCCGGCGCCACCTCGGTGATCGGCACGCGGCCGGCGAGGCCGACATCCTCCAGCTTGCGGCGGAGGATCGAGGCCGAGAAGGCGGTCGCGTAGACCGGGCACTTCAACCGCGGCCACAGATAGGGCACCGCGCCAAGATGATCCTCGTGGGCGTGGGTCAGCACAATTCCCAAGAGATCGGCGCGGCGCTCGACGATGAAACTTGGATCGGGCATCACGAGTTCGACCCCCGGCGCGCGGGGATCGCCGAAGGTCACGCCGAGATCGACCATCAGCCATTTGCCGGCATAAGCGTAGAGATTGAGATTCATGCCGATCTCCCCCGCTCCGCCCAACGGCAGGAAGAGGAGATCGTCGGTCCGCCCGGTGCCGGCGCCGCCGTCACGCTCGCCTTCGGCCATCAGTCCTTGCGCGCGCGGTTGCGCCGGTGGATCTCGACCAGCCCGTCGAGCGTGAGATCGAGATCGAGATGTTCGATCACCGAGGTCGCCTCGGTGAACAGGGGAGCGAGGCCGCCGGTGGCGATGATGGTCATCTTGTGGCCGAACTCGCCGACGATGCGCTCGATGAGCCCCTCGATCAGTCCGATGTAGCCCCAGTAAACGCCCGACTGCATCGCCGAAATCGTCGTCTTGCCGATGATCCGCGCCGGCCGGGCGATCGCGATGCGCGGCAGTTTGGCCGCCGCCATGTGAAGCGCCTCGACCGATAAATTGATCCCGGGCGCGATCACCCCGCCGCAGTAATTACCCTCGGCGTCGATGACGTCGAAGGTCGTCGCGGTGCCGAAATCGACCACGATCGCTGGCAGCGCGTACTTGCGGCGCGCCGCGACGGCGTTGACGACGCGATCGGCGCCGACCTCGTCAGGATTGTCGATCAGGACCTTGATCCCGAGGTCGAGCGAGGTGTCGCCGACGATGAGCGGATCGCAAGCGAAATAACGCCGGCAAAGATCCTTGAGCGTGAACGCCGCCGGCGGCACCACGTTGGCGATGATCGCGCAATCGATGCCGCTGCGGTCGAGTTCGGCGAGGCTCATGAGACCCACCAGCCACACCGCGTATTCATCAGCCGTCCGGCGGGCGTCGGTCGAGATGCGCCACGAGCCGCGCGGCCGCTCGCCGTCGTAAACGGCGACCTTGACGTTGGTGTTGTTGCAGTTGATCGCCAGCAGCATGCCGCAGACCGTCTCCTTGACCAGAGCGCCTAAACGCCGTCGGTATATCACAGGCGAACCGCCGCGGGGCAGAACCCTCACGCGGTTTCGAAGAATACGTCTCCCGCCGAAATGCGGCGCACGCCGCCCTTGCCGCCAAGGTCGAGCACGAGCCGACCATCGGGCTCCAGATCGACGAACTTGCCGCGCAGCGTTTCCGTGGGAAGCCGGACGCGAATTCGCTCGCCGATCCCCATCGCTTGAGCCATCCACGCCGCGCGCACCGGCGCGAACCCTTCGTCGAGCCAGCGATTGACCCAGACGAGGAAGTGCCGCGCGAAGGCGGCGAGGACCTCCGCCGAGTCCTGCTTGATCCCGGATTCAAATTCGAGATTGGTCGCCGGAAATCCGGCGTCTTCCGGATGGCTCGCGATGTTGATGCCGATCCCGAGTACCAGCCAGTCGAGCTCGCCGCCTGCCGCGCTCTCGGTCTCGAGCAGAATGCCGGCCACTTTCCGCTCGTTCAGCAGAACGTCGTTCGGCCATTTGTAGCGGACCTCGGACAGCGGCGGGAGAACCGCGCCAAGCGCGTTCCCGACGCCGAGCGCGGCGACGAAGGCGAGCTCGGCGGCCTGCGCCGGCGCGCAAGCGGGCCGCAGCACGAGCGAGAAATAGAGATTACCCGGCGGCGACACCCACGACCGGCCGCCCCGGCCGCGGCCGGCCGTCTGCGACCGCGCCCAGACGAGCGTGCCGTCCTCGGCGCCCGCGCGGGCAAGGCGTTTCGCTTCGTCGTTGGTGCTGTCGACGGTTTCGCGCGTGACGAGCAGGTAGGCGGGCGGAAGCCGCAACACTTCCATGGCCGTGCTCAACGCCGGTTCACCCCTTGAACAGGGCGGCGGCGGCGGCCTCCGCCGGGTCGATCACTATGCCGGGATAGAGGGAGAAAAGCAGCATGAACAGGCTCGCCCCGGCCAGGATGATGCTGATCGTCCGTCCCGTCGGCCGATCGAAGGCTTCGGCGGGCTCGTCGAAATACATGATCTTGACGATGCGAAGATAATAGTAAGCGGCCACCACGCTTGCCAGCACGCCGATGACGGCGAGCGCATATTGGCCGGCGGCGATGGCGGCAAGGAACACGTAGAGCTTGCCGAAAAAACCGGCGAGCGGGGGAATCCCCGCCATCGAGAACATCGCGATCGCGAGGCCGGCCGCGAGCATCGGACGCGTCCCGGCGAGCCCGGCCAGATCGGCGATCTCCTCGATCATGCGTCCCTGGCGCCGCATGGCGAGGATGACCGCGAAGGTACCCACGTTCATGAACAGGTAGATCGCCATGTAGACCAGCACGCCGCGCACGCCCTCCTCGTTTCCGGCGGCAAGCCCGATGAGCGCGTAGCCGGCGTGGCCGATCGAGCTGTACGCCATCAGGCGCTTGATGTTCGACTGGTTGATCGCGGCGAATCCGCCGAGCAACATCGAGGCGACCGAAATGGCGACGATGATCTGGCGCCACTCGTCGACCAGCGGGCCGAAAGGTTCGATCATGACCCGAACGAACAAGGCGATCGCGGCGATCTTCGGCGCGATCGAGAAAAACGCCGTCACCGGCGTCGGCGCCCCCTCGTAGACGTCGGGCGTCCACATGTGGAACGGCGCGGCCGAGACCTTGAAGGCGAGCGCCGCGGAGATGAACACCAGACCGACCAATACGCCGAGCGATACGCTTCCCGTATTCTCGACCATGGCCTGCGCCAGAACGCCGAAATTGGTCGTGCCCGAAAATCCGTAGACCAGCGACGCACCGTAGAGGAGCAGGCCCGAGGACAAGGCGCCGAGAACGAAATACTTAAGCCCGGCCTCGGTCGACTTCGCCGAATCGCGGCGGAACGCGGCGACGACGTAAAGCGACAGGCTCTGCAGCTCGAGGCCTATGTAAAGCGCGATGAGATCCCCGGCGGAGATCATCATCATCATGCCGACGGTCGCCAGCAGGAACAGCACCGGATACTCGAACCGGGCGATCCCCTCGCGGGCGTTGTAGTCGATCGACATGGCGACGCCGAGAGCCGAACCCAGAAGCGCCAGGGATTTCATGAACAGGGCGAAACGGTCGCTGACGAACATGCGATCGAACGCCTCGCCGCGCTCGGCGCCCCACGGCAGAAGGAGCGCCGCCACACCGAGCGCGCCGATGGCGAGCCATGACACCGAATCGTCCGCCCGCTCGCCGCGAAAGACGCCGTACATGAGGAGCGCCATGGCCGCGAGCGCCAGGAAGAGCTCGGGCAGAGCAAGCGATAGGCTTTGCAGCATGCTCCTCGCCTTGTCCTAGCGGTTCTGGCTCAGCGTGAGCGCGGCTGCGTGCGGCCTAAGCGCCGCTTGCGCACGCACGTTGTCGTACCTCACCACCAGCTTGTCGACCGACACCGCGAACACGTCCAGGAAGGGCTTCGGATAGACGCCCATCCACAGCACCACGATCACGATCGGCGCGAAAATGGCGATTTCCCGCCGGTTGAGATCGACGATATCCTTGAGGTCGGCGTGCACGAGCGGGCCGAAGATCACCCGCCGGTAGAGGTAGAGCATATAGGCGGCGCCGAGGATGATTCCCGTGGTGGCGAGGAACGCGGCCCAGGTGTTCACCTGGAACGTGCCGACCAGAACCAGGAACTCGCCGACGAACCCGCTGGTTCCCGGAAGCCCGACCGAAGCCAGCATCATCACCATGAACACCGCGGCATAGAGCGGCATCCGATGGACAAGACCGCCGTAGCGGGCGATCTCGCGGGTGTGCATGCGGTCGTAGACCACGCCGACGATGAGAAACAACGCGCCGGAAACGACGCCGTGCGAGAGCATCTGGAACAGCGCGCCCGACAACCCCTGGGCGGTGCCGGTAAAGATTCCCATCGTGACGAAGCCCATATGCGCCACCGAGGAGTAGGCGACGAGCTTCTTCATGTCATCCTGGGCCAAGGCCACCAGCGAGGTGTAGATGATGGCGACGATGCTGAGCGTATAGATCAGCGGCAGGAAGTAGAGCGAGGCTTCGGGCAACATGGCGAAGGAGAAGCGAATGAAGCCGTAACCGCCCATCTTCAGGAGCACGCCGGCGAGGATCACCGAGCCCGCGGTCGGCGCCTCGACATGCGCGTCGGGAAGCCAGGTGTGCACCGGCCACATCGGCAGCTTGACCGCGAAGGAGGCGAAGAAGGCGAGCCACAGCCAACGCTGGAATCTCGGTTCGAAGCCGTACTCCAGCAGCTCGGGGATCTTGGTCGTGCCGGCGTCGTAATAGATGGCGAGCAGCGCCAGCAACATCAGAACCGATCCGACCAGCGTGTAGAGAAAGAACTTGAACGCCGAGTAGACGCGCCGCGGCCCGCCCCAGACGCCGATGATGAGGAACATCGGGATCAGCACGCCCTCGAAGAACAGGTAGAACAGGAACAGGTCGAGGGCGCAGAACGTGCCGATCATCAGCGTCTCGAGGACGAGAAAGGCGATCATGTACTCCTTGACGCGAACCTCGATCGATTCCCAGCTCGCCAGCACGCAGAGCGGGGTGAGGAAGGTACACAGCAGGACGAACAGCATCGAGATGCCGTCGACGCCCATGTAGTACTCGATGCCGAAAGCGGGCAGCCAGCTGCGCCGTTCGACGAACTGAAAGTCGGCCGTCGCGGTGTCGAAGTTGACCCACATCAGACCTGAGAGAACGAAAGTGACGACCGAGGTCCACAGCGCGACCGCGCGCGCATTGCGCGCGATGACGTCCGGCTCGCCGCGGATGAACAGGATGAACCCCGCACCGACAAGCGGCAGGAAGGTGACCAGCGAGAGAAGCGGCCAGGCGGCGGTCATGGCGGCTTATCCCCACCTCGTCAGGAGATACCAGGTGAGATACCAGGTGACGAGCGCCACGACGCCGATCAGCATGGCGAAGGCGTAGTGATAGACATAGCCGGTTTGCAGCGCGCTCACGCGGCGCGCCAGCCGGATGGTGTTCGCGGCGAGCGCGTCCACCCCCATGCCGTCGATCACGGCGACGTCGCCCTTGGTCCAAAGATTGAAGCCGAGCACCATCGAGGGGCGAACCAGCAGCCGATCGTACAGCTCGTCGAAGTACCACTTGTTGAGAATGAACTGGTAGAGGCCGCGGAACCGGTCGGCGAGCCGCTTGGGCAGGTCGGGATCGCGGATGTACATGCCATAAGCGATGCCGATGCCGACCAGGCCAGCGACGATCGGTAGCGCCTTGATCCAGCCCGGCACGTGATGGGCGGCCTCGAGCGCGCGATGATTGGGAAGGACGAGGATCGATTCGCGCCAGAACGCCTCGTTGTGCTCGCCCACCAGCGTCTCGTAGGCGATCCAGCCGGCGAACACGGCGCCGGCCGCGAGCACGTAGAGCGGAATCAGCATCACGTGGGGCGACTCATGGACGTGCTCCATGACGTGATGATCGGCGCGCGGGCTGCCGTGGAACGTCATGAACAGAAGGCGCCAGGAATAGAACCCCGTCATCAGCGCCGCGGTCACGCCGAGCCAGAAGGCATACTGGCCGACGCCGCTGTGGGCGCCGAAGGCCGCCTCGAGGATCACGTCCTTCGAGAAATAGCCGGCGAAGAACGGGACGCCGGCGAGCGAAAGGCTGCCGATCCACATCAGGACATAGGTTACTTTGATATGCGAGGCGAGGCCGCCCATCTTGCGCATATCCTGTTCGCCCGACATGGCGTGGATCACCGAGCCGGAGCCGAGGAACAGCAGCGACTTGAAGAAGGCGTGGGTCATCAGGTGGAAAATCGCCGCCGCGTAGGCCGACACGCCGGCGGCGAAGAACATGTAGCCAAGCTGGCTGCAGGTCGAATAAGCGATCACGCGCTTGATGTCGTTTTGAACCAGACCCACCGAGGCGGCGAAAATCGCCGTCGAGGCGCCGACCACCGTCACTACCGCGAGCGCGTCGGGCGCGTACTCGAACATCGGCGACAGCCGCACTACCATGAACACGCCGGCGGTCACCATCGTTGCGGCATGGATGAGGGCGGAGACCGGGGTCGGACCCTCCATCGCATCCGGCAGCCAGGTGTGCAGCCCGAGCTGCGCCGACTTGCCCATCGCGCCCACGAACAGCAACAGGCACAGCGTTGTAAGCACCGGCACGTCCGCGCCGAGGAAATTGAACGTCTGACCGACCTTGCTTGGCGTCGCCGCGAACACCGGTTCGAAGGCGATCGTGCCGAAGATGTAAAACACGCCCATGATGCCGAGCGCGAATCCGAAGTCGCCGATCCGATTGACGATGAACGCCTTGATCGCCGCATCGTTGGCGGACGGCCGATCGTACCAGTACCCGATCAGCAGGTACGAGCAGAGACCGACGCCCTCCCAGCCGAAGAACATCTGCCCGAAATTATCGGCCGTCACCAGCATGAGCATGGCGAAGGTGAAGAGGCTCAAATAAGACATGAAGCGCGGAATACCGGGGTCGCCCGCCATGTAGCCGACCGAGTAGACGTGCACCATCGCCGAAACCAGACTGACGACGAACACCATGACCGCCGACAGCGTGTCGTATTTGAGCGCCCACGCCGCCTCGAACGATCCGGAGTTGATCCAGGTGAAAAAGTGGATGGTCCGCGTCTGACCCAGGATCGCCACCTGATAGAGAATGAATACCGACAGCAGCGCCGAGAGGCACATGCACACGCAGGTCGCGATCTGGCTGCCGCGGTCCTTCAGCCACGGCCCGAAAAGGCCGGCGAGGACGGCGCCCAGAAGCGGCAGGAGGATTGCGGCGGAATACATCGCGGCGGTTCAACCCTTCATCTGATTGATGTCCTCGACCTCGATCGTTCCGCGATTGCGGAAATAGACCACGATGATGGCGAGGCCGATCGCCGCCTCGGCGGCGGCGACGGTGAGGACCAGCATGGCGAATACCTGCCCGGCAAGATCGCCGAGCGCGGCCGAAAATGCGACGAGGTTGATGTTCACGGCGAGCAGCATCAACTCGATCGACATCAAGATGACGATGACGTTCTTGCGATTGAGGAAGATACCGAAGATGCCGAGCGTAAAGAGAATCGCGGCGACGGTCAGGTAATGCGCGAGTCCGACCGCCATTTTCAGACCCCTCCCCGCGTCGGCACCTTGACCACCTCGACCGAGTCCTCGCGCCGGCGTCCGAGCTGTCGAGCCACGTTCTGTCGGCGTACGCCCGCGCGCGAACGCAGCGTCAAAACGATCGCCCCGATCATCGCGATGAGCAGCACGATGCCGGCGGCCTGGAAAACGTAGATGTAGCGCGTGTAGAGCACCAACCCCAAGGCTTGGGTGTTGGGGATTTTCTGGATGTCGGGAATCGGCACCTGGGCGTACTCGGAAATGTCGGGCGCGGTGACCCAGGCGGTGCCGACAAACACCATCTCGGCCAAAAGCACGAGGCCGATCGCCGCCCCCACCGGTGCGGAGCGCAAGAAGCCCTCGCGCAACGCGACAAAATCGACGTCCAGCATCATCACGACGAACAGGAACAGGACAGCGACCGCGCCGACATAAACCACCACCAGAATCATCGCCAGAAACTCGGCGCCCGCCAGAACAAACAGTCCCGCCGCATTGAAGAAAGCCAGGATCAGGAACAGGACGGAGTGAACCGGATTGCGCGCGGCGATTACCATCGCGCCAGAGGCGATCATCGTCGCCGAGAAAATATAGAAAGCCAGTGCCTGGACGATCATGCGTCCCTCCGCCCCGTATGCGGGGGCGCGATTGGCATCGAGGCCGGTGCGTTGGGCGGTGTCACGTGGCGATCTCGTTCGATAAGCGGCGTTCCCGAGCGTTTCAGCGATACGGCGCGTCGGCGGCGAGACTCGCCGCAATCTCGCTTTCCCAACGGTCGCCGTTCGCGAGCAGTTTTTCCTTGTTGTACATCAGCTCTTCGCGCGTTTCGGTCGCGAATTCAAAATTGGGACCCTCGACAATGGCGTCGACCGGACACGCCTCCTGGCAGAAGCCGCAGTAGATGCACTTCGTCATATCGATGTCGTAGCGCGTCGCCCGCCGGCTACCGTCCGCCCTGGGCTCGGCCTCGATGGTGATCGCCTGCGCGGGGCACACGGCCTCACACAACTTGCAAGCGATGCAGCGTTCCTCGCCGTTGGCATAGCGGCGCAAGACGTGCTCGCCGCGAAAGCGCGGGCTGAGCGGGCCTTTCTCGAAGGGGTAATTGAGGGTGACCTTGGGCTTGAAGAAGTAGCGCAACGTCAGCGCGAGTCCCGAGACGATCTCGGTGAGGAGAAGGCTGCGCGCGCCGCGATCGAGAAATGTCATGACCTTGATCCTTCCTTGCGCCCCTTGGGAGACCTAGCGCGGAACCCAACCGGTCGCCATCAACACGCCCGCCGTCAGCACGACCCAAAACAGCGAAAACGGCAAGAAGACCTTCCATCCCAGGCGCATGAGCTGGTCGTAGCGATAACGCGGAACGGTCGCGCGGATCCACAGGAAGAAAAACAGGCAGACCCAGATTTTGAGCAAAAACCACAGCGGCCCCGGTATCCAGTTGAACGGCGCGACGTCGAAGGGCGGCAGCCAGCCGCCGAGAAACATCACCGAGGTCATCGCGCTCACCAGGATCATGTTGGCGTACTCGCCGAGGTAGAACAGCGCGAAGCTCATCGACGAGTATTCGACGAAGTAGCCGGCGACGATCTCCGACTCACCCTCGGGCAGGTCGAAGGGGGAGCGATTCGTCTCGGCGAGCCCCGAGACGAAGAAGATGACGAACATCGGGAACAGCGGAATGAAGAACCAGATGTTCTTCTGCGCCATAACGATGTCGGTGAGGTTGAGCGAGCCCACGCACAACAGCACGGTGATGATAACGAAGCCGATCGAAATCTCGTACGACACCATCTGCGCCGCCGAGCGCAACGCGCCGAGGAAGGCGTATTTCGAGTTGCTCGCCCAGCCCGCCATGACGATTCCATAAACGCCGAGCGAGGAGATCGCGAAAAGATAGAGGATGCCGACATTGATGTCGGCCAGCACCAGCCCGAGGTCGAACGGGATCGCGGCCCACGCCACCAGGCTGAGCGTAAAGGTGAGCATCGGCGCGGCGATGAAGACGAGGCGATTCGCGCCGCTGGGGATGATCGTTTCCTTGAACAACAGCTTGAGTCCGTCGGCAAACGGCTGCAGCAGGCCGAACGGTCCAACGACGTTGGGTCCCCGGCGAAGCTGCATCGCGGCGATCACCTTGCGCTCGGCGAGCGTGAGGAAGGCGACCGCGAACAGCAGCGGCACGACGATCAGCAGAACCTCGACGACGATGATCGCCGTCGGCCGCACATATCCGGTCCACAACTCAACCATGGGTGCCGGTCTTCCCCGCCGGCGTCACGAACGTCGCGGTGCACTTCGCCATCGTTTCGGAGGCGCGGCTGATTGCGTCGGTCATATAGAAATTCCCGATCGGACTCGCGAACGGCTTCGCCTCGACCGCGCCCGGCGATCCGAACCTGCCCCACGCCGCCGGCGTGATCGAATCGAGCCGCGCAAAAACGGGATTCGCGGCCGACAGCCGCGCGCGGACCTGCTTCAGGTTGTCGTAAGGCAGCCGCTTGCCGAGCGCCTCGGAGAGCGCGCGGAGGATCTTCCAGTCCTCCCGCGCTTCGCCGGGCGGGAATACGGCGAGGCGCGCCTGCTGGACGCGGCCCTCGGTGTTGACATACGTGGCGTTCTTTTCCGTGTAGGCCGCTCCCGGCAGGACCACATCGGCGCGGTGCGCCCCGGCGTCGCCATGGTGTCCCTGGTAGATGACGAAGGCACGGCCAAGCCGGGTCATGTCGATCTCGTCGGCGCCGAGCAGGTAGACAAATTCGATGTCGCCGCGCGAAGCGCCGTCGAGGATGCTCGCGACATCCCGGCCGCCCGGGCCGGGAACCAGACCGAGATCGAGTCCGCCCACCCGCGCCGCCGCGCTATGCAGTACGTTGAAACCGTTCCAACCGTCCTTCACCAGACCGCAACTCTCGACCACCTTGCCGGCAAGCGAGAGTATTGCGCCGCCATCGGGCCGCGCGAGCGCCCCCTGGCCGACGATCAGCATCGGGCGTTTGGCGCCGCGGAGAATCTCGGCGAAGGGGTGGCGCCCTTCGGCGACTTCGATCAGCGTCTGCGGCCCGGCGCCGAGATATTCGGTGCGATAGGTCAAATCGATTTGCGGTCCGACGACGCCGATCTTGAATCCGCCGGCAAGCCACCGCTTGCGAAGCCGCGCATTCAGCACCGGCGCTTCCCAGCGCGGATTGGCGCCGATCAGCAGGCAGGCATCGGCCTGCTCGATCCCGGCGATCGTGCTGTTGAAGAGGTAAGCCGCGCGCACGCTGGCGTCGAGCCGCGCGCCGTCCTGGCGACAATCGATATTGGGCGAACCCAGCGCCGTCATCAAATCCTTGAGCGCCACCATCGATTCGGCGCAAGCAAGATCGCCGGCGATCGCCGCGATCCTTGCGCCCGCTACGCCCTTGAGCCGCGAGGCGACCGCGCTCAAGGCCTCGCTCCACGATGCCGGCTCGAGCTTGCCGTCGCGCCGCACATAAGGTCGGTCGAGCCGTTGGCGCTTCAGCCCATCGCAGGCGAAACGCGTCTTGTCGGAGATCCACTCCTCGTTGACGTCCTCGTTCACGCGCGGCAGCACGCGCAGCACCTCGGACCCGCGCGCATCGACGCGAATGTTGCTGCCGAGCGCATCGAGCACGTCGATCGTCTCGGTCTTGCGCAGCTCCCATGGCCGGGCGACGAACGCGTATGGCTTGGAAGTCAGCGCCCCCACCGGGCAGAGGTCGATGATGTTGCCCGAGAGCTCGGAGGACAGCGCCTTCTCGACATAGGTGCCGACCTCCATGTCTTCGCCCCGGGCGGTGGCGCCCAGCTCCTCGACGCCGGCGACTTCGGTTACGAAACGGATGCAGCGCGTGCAGTGGATGCACCGCGTCATGATCGTCTTGACCAGCGGCCCGAAATCCTTGTCCTGCACCGCGCGCTTGTTTTCGTCGTAGCGGCTGCGGTCGAAGCCGTAGGCCATCGCCTGATCCTGCAGATCGCACTCGCCGCCCTGGTCGCAGATCGGACAATCGAGCGGATGGTTGATCAGCAGGAACTCCATCACGCCGATTCGCGCCTTTTGCACCATCGGCGTGTCGGTATGGATCGCCATGCCTTCCGCCGCCGGCATCGCGCACGAGGCGATCGGCTTGGGCGATTTCTCCATCTCGACCAGGCACATTCGGCAATTGCCGGCGATCGACAGGCGCTCGTGATAGCAAAAGCGCGGAATCTCGATGCCGACCTGCTCGCACGCCTGCAGCACCGTCGTGCCCGGGGCGACTTCGACTATCTGCCCGTTGATCGTCAGCTTCGGCATGCCCGTCGGACTCCTGCTCCCGCGTTACTCGGCCGCGCGCGCCGACGCCGCCGCCTCGCCGCCCTTCGCCGCCTGGGCCGCGCGATAGGCCTGGATGCGCCGTTCCATCTCCGGACGAAAGTGGCGGATCAGGCCCTGAACCGGCCACGCCGCCGCGTCACCGAGCGCGCAGATCGTGTGGCCCTCGACTTGACGTGTCACGTCCTCGAGCGTGTCGATCTCCTCGCGGCTCGCGCGCCCTTCGACCATGCGCATCATTACCCGCCACATCCAGCCGGTTCCCTCGCGGCACGGCGTGCACTGGCCGCAGCTCTCATGCATGTAGAACTTGGAGAGGCGCGCGATCGCCCTGACGATATCGGTCGACTTATCCATCACGATAACCGCCGCGGTGCCAAGGCCGGACCTCGCCTCGCGGCAAGCATCGAAATCCATCAGCAGCGTATCGCAGACCGATTTGGGAACAACCGGCACCGACGAGCCGCCGGGAATGACCGCAAGCAGGTTGTCCCACCCCCCGCGCACCCCGCCGGCATGGCGATCGATCAGCTCGCGTAGCGAAATGCCCATCTCCTCCTCGACGTTGCACGGCTGGTTGACGTGCCCGGAGATGCAGAAAACCTTGGTCCCGCTGTTCTTGGGCCGGCCGAGCGCGGCGAACCACGGAGCGCCGCGGCGCAGGATCGTCGGCACGACGGCGATCGTCTCGACGTTGTTGACGGTGGTGGGACAGCCATAGACCCCGACCGTGGCCGGAAATGGCGGCTTCAGACGTGGCAGGCCTTTCTTGCCTTCGAGGCTTTCGAGCAGCGCCGTCTCCTCGCCGCAGATATAGGCGCCCGCCCCGCGGTGCAGGTGAAGGTCGAAGTCGAAGCCGGAGCCGCAGGCGTTCTTGCCGATGAGCCCCGCGGCATACGCCTCGTCGATCGCCGCCTGCAGACGCTCTGCCTCGTTATAGAACTCGCCGCGGATATAGATGTAACCGACATTGGCGCCCATGCCGGCGCCGGCCAACAGGCAACCCTCGATCAGCTTTTGCGGATCATGGCGAATGATGTCGCGATCCTTGCAGGTGCCCGGCTCGCTTTCATCGGCGTTGACCACCAGATAGCTGGGCCGCCCATCCGACTGCTTGGGCATGAACGACCATTTCATGCCGGTGGGAAATCCGGCGCCGCCGCGCCCGCGAAGCCCGGACTCCTTGACCTGGTTCACGATCCAATCGCGCCCCTTGAGGATCAGGTCCTTGGCGCCATCCCAGTCGCCGCGCGATCGGGCCGCCGGCAGGCGCCAGTCGTGAAAGCCATAGAGGTTGGTGAAGATGCGGTCGGCGTCACGCAGCATTATTCGTCTCCCGCACTCTTCGGCGCGCCCGTTTCAGGCCCGCTACGCAGCGTCGTCGGCCCGCCGACAGGGCAGGATGTCTGGCGGCCCGTCAGCGAGCCAACCGGCGGCCGATTGCCCGCCTTGAGGGCGTCCAGCAGCTTCTCGGTCGCGGCGCCATCGAGGTCCTCGTAAAAATCGTCGTTGACCTGAATCACCGGCGCATTCACGCAGGCGCCGAGGCACTCGACCTCCTTCATCGTGAATAGGCCATCGGGCGTCGTTTCGCCGAGCGTGATCTTGAGCTTGCGCTCGCAGGCGTGCACCACCTCGTCGCTGCCGCGAAGCCAGCACGGCGTGGTGGTGCAGATCTGGAGGAACCACTTGCCGATGGGCTCGAGATTGAACATCGAGTAGAAGGTCGCCACTTCGTAGACGCGGATCGGCGCCATGTCGAGAAGCCCCGCGACGTACTCCATCGCCGCGCGCGGCAGCCAGTTGCCGTTCTGGCGCTGCGCCAGATCGAGCAGGGCCAAGACCGCGCTCGCCTGGCGGCCGGGCGGATATTTCGCGATCACCGCCTTCGCTCGCTCGAGATTTTCCGGGTTGAAGGCGAATTGCTCCGGCTGGGTGAGGTGCTTGCCGGTCGTTGTGCTCATCGGTCGATCTCGCCAAAGACGATGTCGAGCGACCCGATGATCGCCACGACGTCGGCCAGCATGTGGCCCTTGGACAGGAACTCAAGCGCCTGAAGGAAGGCGAATCCCGGGGCGCGAATGCGGCAACGATACGGCCGGTTGCTGCCGTCGGAAACCACATAGACCGCGAATTCGCCCTTGGGCGCTTCGACCGCGGTGTAGGTCTCGCCGGGCGGAACGTGGTAGCCCTCGGTATAAAGCTTGAAGTGATGGATCAGCGCCTCCATCGAGCGTTTCATCTCGGCGCGCGGCGGCGGCGAGATCTTCCAATCGTTCACCTTGACCGGACCGCCCGGCATCTTGTCGATCGCCTGGCGCATGATCTTGAGGCTCTGGCGCATCTCTTCGATCCGCACCAGATAGCGATCGTAGCAATCGCCGTTCTTGCCCACCGGCACGTCGAAGTCCATCTGCTCGTAGGCGTCGTAAGGCTGCGCCTTGCGCAGATCCCAAGGCACGCCCGACCCTCGGAGCATCGGTCCCGAAAATCCCCAGTCGTACGCCTGAGCCGCCGTGGCCACGCCGATGTCGACCGTGCGCTGGCGGAAGATCCGGTTCTCGGTCAGCAGCGTCTCGATGTCGTCGATGACCTTGGGGAAGGTTTCGGTGAACTTCATGATGTCGTCGGTAAGACCGGCCGGCAGGTCCTGCGACACGCCGCCCGGGCGGAAATACGCCGCATGGAGGCGCGCGCCCGAGACACGCTCATAGAACTCCATCAGCTTTTCGCGTTCCTCGAATCCCCACAGCAGCGGCGTCATCGCGCCGACATCGAGCGCAAACGTCGTGATGTTCAGCAGATGGCTGAGAAGCCGGCTGATCTCGGCGAACAGCACCCGGATGTACTGGGCGCGCGGGGGCGCCGCGAGATCGAGCAGCTTTTCCACGGCGAGCGCGAAGGCATGCTCCTGCGACATCGGCGCGACATAGTCCAGCCGGTCGAAATACGGCACCGCCTGAAGATACGTCTTGTATTCGATCAGCTTCTCGGTGCCGCGGTGGAGGAGGCCGATGTGCGGATCGGCGCGCTCGATAATCTCGCCGTCCATTTCGAGAACGAGCCGCAGCACGCCGTGGGCCGCGGGATGCTGCGGCCCGAAATTCATCGTGTAGTTCTTGATCTGGACTTCGGCCATCAGGGCTTGGCGCCCCCGGCCGCCGCACCACCTGGCGATTCGCCCGCCTTCTCGTCGCCCGGAAGCTCTCGGGTCATGCCCTCCCAGGGCGACAAGAAGTCGAAGGTGCGGAAATCTTGCGTCAGCTTGACCGGCACGTTGACGACCCGCTTCTGCTCCGCGTCGTAGCGCACCTCGACGTAGCCGGTGAGCGGGAAGTCCTTGCGCAGCGGATGTCCCTCGAACCCATAGTCGGTGAGGATCCGGCGCAGGTCGGGGTGATCGGAAAAGAAAATGCCGTAGAGATCCCACGCCTCGCGCTCCAGCCAGCCGGCCGTGCTGAAAACTCCCGTCACCGACGGCACCGGCGTCGCCTCGTCGGTCGAAACCTTGACCCGGATGCGCTGGTTTTGCTTGAGGCTCAGAAGGTTGTAGACCACTTCGAACCGCCGGTCGCGTTCCGGGTAATCGGCGCCGCAAATGTCCATCAGAAGTTTGAACTGGCAGTTCGAGTCATCGCGCAGAAAACGCAGCGCCTTGACGATCGAGCCCGGCTGAACGGCGATCATCAGCTCGTCGAACTTCTGATCGAGCGCAATTACGTCGTTCGGCAATGCAGCCGCGACGTGATCGCCGAGTTCCTTGAGCGCCTGGTTCATCGCGAATCTGGTGCGTGGGGGCTAGCGAATGATGGTGGTCGTGCGACGAATCTTCTTTTGCAGTTGCATGATGCCATAGAGCAGCGCTTCGGCTGTCGGCGGGCAACCCGGTACGTAGATATCGACTGGCACGATGCGATCGCAGCCGCGCACGACCGAATACGAATAGTGATAGTACCCGCCGCCATTGGCGCACGAGCCCATCGAAATGACCCATCTCGGCTCGGCCATCTGGTCGTATACCTTGCGCAAGGCCGGCGCCATTTTGTTGGTGAGCGTGCCGGCGACGATCATCACGTCGGATTGGCGCGGACTCGGCCGGAAGACGATGCCGAAACGATCGAGATCGTAGCGGCTCGCCGCGGTGTGCATCATCTCGATCGCACAGCAGGCGAGCCCGAAGGTCATCGGCCACAGGCTGCCGGCGCGCGCCCAGGCGACCAGCTTGTCGATTTGCGCGATGACGAAACCCTTGTCGGTGAGCTCGTCGCTCACCGTTCGCAGCAAGGCATCCTCGGCCGCACCTTGCGCCAGGGGCCGGGATTCGCGCTGGCCGGGCGCGAGCGCGCTGCTCGTGGTGGTCACTCCCATTCCAGCGCACCTTTCTTCCACTCGTAGATGAACCCGACCGTAAGGACGCCGAGAAACGCGACCATCGACCAGAATCCGAACATTCCGATCTCGCCCAGCGTGACGGCCCACGGGAACAAGAAGGCGACTTCGAGGTCGAAAATGATGAACAGGATCGCGACGAGATAGTAGCGGACGTCGAATTTGCGCCGCGCGTCGTCAAACGCATCGAATCCGCACTCGTAGGCCGATAGCTTCTCCGGGTCGGGCCGCTGGCGCCCGACGATCAGCGAGGCGATCACCATCGCCATGGACAGCCCGATCGCGATGCCGAAGAAAATCAGGATAGGGAGGTATTCACGCAACAACGCGTTCATCTGCTGCCCCGCGTGGGCTCTTGCCCATTTGCTGATCCCGTCAATCCGTCGGCGGTACAAAGGACGGCGGCAAGGCCGCGGCCGTGGGCTGCGGAAGAGCCGATCGCAACGGATCGGCCGCGACGCCGCAGGCGCCCATCCGGCCATCCGACGGAGCGTACTTATAGATAGTGATTCTTGATCTGAAAAGCACCGTGTTGCACCGCATTCTCGGGCGCGAACCGCCCGGCTGGCCGATCCGGTATCCCCGGTCTGCAGGCGGATGAAAATATCGGGAAATCAGGGGTATGGAGATGGCGCGAGCGACGGGACTTGAACCCGCGGCCTCCGGCGTGACAGGCCGGCGCTCTAACCAACTGAGCTACGCCCGCGCGTTATCTTCTCGAAGCCGGGTGGTGTACAGGCCTACCTCCGTCAAGTCAAGGCGGCCCCCTTATGATCGCAAGCGAAACGCCAAGATTCGATGCGCTCGCTTC